>CAXTFI010000063.1:0-22621 GCA_964243255.1 uncultured Hymenobacter sp. | reverse complement strand
CTCACCAAGCGCATGGCCGAGGAGCTGAGCAAGTACATGGAGCGCCTGGGCATCAAGGTCGAGTACATTCACTCGGATGTGAAAACCCTGGACCGGGTGGAGATTTTGCGCCGCCTGCGGCTGGGCGAGGTCGATGTGCTCATTGGGGTAAACCTGCTGCGCGAAGGCCTTGACCTGCCGGAAGTTAGCCTGGTGGCCATTCTGGATGCCGACAAGGAAGGCTTCCTGCGCGACCAGCGCTCGCTGATTCAGACGATGGGCCGGGCGGCGCGGAACGAGAATGGCAAAGTCATTCTGTACGCCGACCGCATGACGGGCTCGATGCAGCGCGCCATTGACGAAACCAACCGCCGCCGGGCTACTCAACAGGCTTATAACGAAGAACATAACATCACGCCGCGCACCGTGCGCAAGAGCCATGCCCAGATACTGGGCCAGACCGACCTGGCCGACTACCGCGTTGTGGAGGCGCAGGCCCCGGCCGGGGCCTACGTCGAAGGCGGCGCGGCGCTCGCCATGGCTGCCGAGCCCGTGGTGGCCATGATGAACCGCGCCGAGCTGGAAAAGCTCATCAAAACCACCGAAAAGCAAATGGAAGCCGCCGCCAAAGAGCTAGACTTCTTGCAGGCCGCCAAGCTGCGCGATGAGCTGGGGGCGCTTAAGCAAGCGTTGAAAGGCAAGCGGGAGTAAAGCAATAAGTTTATAGCTCACTGCTTTACATTACGGTTAGCCACTCAGTCTTTTGCTTTCTTTACCACGCTGATGGTGCCGTCGTGCTCTAGGCGCACGGTTTTGGCTTCGGCCAAGTCGTCGAGGTTAGCCGCTCCGCGCACGGCGGCGCGCATGGCCTGCTCGGGAAGGCTGGCCCGGCGCAGCTCGTGGTGACGTATCTCGTTGCCCTCGGCCAGGATAGAAGGCTCGCCTTTTACCAAGCGCCCGAAGGCCGGGAAGAAGTACGTAGCGTAGGCCAGGGCCCGGTGCAGGAGCACCAGCGCAGTGGCCGCCGCCACGATGGGCCCAAAAGGAGAGTCGCCGGCAATGGCCCGGCTCAGGATAGCGCCCAGCATAAACTTAACCACCGTTTCGAGGCCGCTGTTGCTGGCAAACGTGCGCCGGCCGGATATCCGCAGCAGCACAATGGCAATCAGGAACACGAGCCCCGTGCGCCAGCATATCTGGTTGGTGGTAATGGTATCAGCTTTGGCATCCAACCCCAGCAGCTCCACAAAAAACTCTTTCATACAACCCTATCGCTAGTGTAAGGCTAGCTGTACGAAGCAGTTGTGGAAGCGGCTGGAAACAGCCGTTTTACTAAGGCCGACTAACCTTACCGCGGGTCGGGGCACTACTCTGCCCGCTTGCGAGCGTGCTTGGCGGCGGCCGTGTTGGCTACGGTGTGCTTACCGGCTTTGGAACCGGCTTTCTTCTTCTCGTTGGCAGCCTTCTTTTCGGCGGGCGAAAGGTCGTCCCAGGCTTTGGCGGGCAGGTAGCGGGTGGTGCCGCTGGCGCGGCGCGCGGGCTTGCCATCGCTGGTTTCCCAGTGCTGGCCGGTCCATTGCTGGAGGCTGTGCTGCTTGGAGTTGGGGTGGCGCTGCAGGTAGCCGCCGCCCGATTTTTGATACGCCAGGGTGAGCAGCTGCGACTTGCGGGCGCTCCAGGTGCCGGGCTCGCCGCCTTTGGCAGCGGCGCGAATCTCGGTTTTCAGGCGTTCGCGCAGCGCGGGGTCGGTGTAGGTATTTTCGTCGGTGCGACGGCGGGCGGCGGGGCGAGTTTTGGTGCGCTTGCGGGCCGGGGTGCTACTGGTGGTGGCGGGGGCAGGAGTTTTCATCAGGTGGCCAGGAAAGTAGATATTTGAAACTACGGCGCGGTAGCGCGGAGGTTACACGGGTAAGGGAACATTTTTTGATACATGTTTAACATTCATTATCAGATTGTTAAACAAAATATTTTGCTGCGGCTGGCTTTGCTCAGCGCGGTGGGGCAGCAGGCTGAGCCCGGCAACCAGGGGCGGGGTGCAGGCGTAGGGCGCGCGTAACTTGCAGCTCTACTTTTTTCCTTTATGTATAAAAAATTACTGTGCTTGCTGGCGATGTGGGCGCTACTGGTGCCGGCGCACGCCCAGCGCGTGGGCCTGGTGCTAAGCGGCGGCGGGGCCAAGGGCCTGGCGCACGTGGGCGTGCTGAAGCAGCTGGAAGCCAACGGCATTCCGATTGACTACATCGTGGGCAATAGCATGGGGGCCGTGGTGGGGGCAATGTATGCGGCCGGCTACTCGCCCCGCGACATTGAGCAGATTGTGCTGTCGGACGATTTTCAGAACTGGGCCAATGGTAAATCGCTGCCCGACAAGACGTTCAACTTTCTAACGGCCGAGCCTTCGCCGTCGTCGCTGCGCCTGGGGCTGTCCATCGACTCCACGCTCAAGGCCACCGTTACCCCCACGCTCGTCAATGACCTGAACCTGAACTTTGCGCTGGCCCGGCTGCTGGCCCCGTCGGCGGCGGCGGCCAAGTACAACTTCGACAACCTGTTTGTGCCCTACCGCTGCCTGGCCACGGAGGTGTTTACCCGCCAGCAGGTGGTGCAAAAATCGGGGCTGCTGTCCGACGCGGTGCGCAACTCGATGGCGTACCCACTGGCGTTCCGGCCCATTCGCAACCTCGACGGGCGCTACTTATTTGACGGGGCCGTGGTAGATAATTTTCCGACCGATGTGATGCGGAAGGATTTCAAGCCCGATATCATGATTGGGGTGAACGTGGGCGACGTGGCCTTCAAAAAATATCCCTTCAAAAAAGACGATGGCTTGCTCACCAGCACGCTGGTTTTCCTGGGTACGAGCGTGGCCGACACCAACAGCGTGGGCAAAAACGGCATCTACATTCAGCCCAACCTGGGCAGCCTGGGCGCGGCCGACTTCGATAAGGTGCGCACGCTCATTGCCGAAGGCGACACGGCCACGCAGCTCAAGCTGGCCGAAATAAAGCAGCGCATCACGCGCCGCGTTGATACCCTGGAGCTGCAGCGCCGCCGCCTGGCGTTTCAGCAGAGCGTGCCCGCGCCGCGCTTTGTGGAGGTGGAGGTGCACGGCCTGCGGCCCGACCAGAACGAGTATGCGCGCAGCTTTTTTCGGCGCAATGGCTCTACCTACAGCATCGACGACCTAGAGGAAGGCTACTACCGCCTGGCTTCCGACGATTATTTCCGCAACATCTACCCGCGCATTCGCTACGACGAGAAGCTGCAGGGCTACGTGTTTAGCGTGGATGCGCAGCGCAACAACAACGTGGCCACCGATATCGGCTTCACGCTCAGCACCCGGCCCATCGAGAGCCTGTACCTGGGCATTGAGTTTCGCTACCTGCGCCGGCTGCTGTACTCGGCATCGGCCAACGTGAGCGTGGGGCGCTTTTACAACGGCGCGCAAGCCAGCTTCCGGGTGAATGCGCCGGGTAAGCTGCCGTTTTACCTGGCCCCCATCGTCACCTACAACCAGTGGGACTACCAGCAGACGGGCGTGCTGCTGGGCAGCGACGCCCTCAGCACCCAGGTGCAGCAGAAAGACACCAAGGTGGGGGCCCAGATTGGGGTGTCGCCGCGCTACCGCTCGCGCATGGTGCTCGACCTAGGCGCCTTCTACAACGTGGATAGCTACTCCAACAAGGACGAGATAGCCTCTTCGGCGGTGCTCGACCGCACGTCGTTCAAGGGCGCGACGGCGGCGCTGCGCTTCGCCCGCAACTCGCTCAACCGCAAGCAGTACGCTACCGGCGGGCGGCGCGCCAGCATCACGCTACGGGGCGTCACGGGCACTGAGGTGTACAACCCCGGCTCTACCTCCAATTTCCAGGACCTGGGCGAGCGCTCGCGCCACCACCAGTGGCTGCAGTTTCGGGGCGCTTATGAGCGCTACTACGCGCTGCAAAAAGACAAGTCGGCCTGGGGCTACTTTGGCGAGCTATCGGTGAGCGGCCAGGGCGAGTTTTTCAACTACCGCTCTTCGCTGACCACGGCGCCCCTGTTTGCTCCCCTGCCCGACTCGCGCACCCGGTTTTTGGAGCGCTACCGCTCGCCGCGCTTTGTGGCCGCGGGCCTGCGCTACTCGCAGCTGGTGCTGGGCAAGCTGGAATGGCGCTCCGAGCTGTTTACGCACGTCAACATTGCGCAGCTCACGGACGACAACCAGGTAGCCGAGCGTACTTCCGGCGTCAGCCGGCCCTACCTCACGGCTTCCACGGGGCTTATCGTGACCACGCCGGTGGGGCCGCTGGCCCTGCACGCGCTCTACTACGACGACCCTAATTCCCGCAACCGCTTTGGCATTTATGCGCACCTGGGCTACATTTTATTCCGGGGCCGCTCGCTGGAGTAAGCAGCTAGCAACGCATAGGAAGGCACAAAAGAACGTCAGGCAGACCGCAGGGAAGCAACTCGCGTGCAGCAGTAATCAATGCCGTTGAACGATGCAAGCGAGCTGCTTCCCTGCGGTCTGCCTGACGTTCTGGTTTTGCTGCTGCTTCTCCTACCCTACTACCGGCCCTGGCTGCGGCCCGACCGACGGCGTGCCCACCTGCGGCCAGCCCGCATCGTCGTAGGTAACCTTATCGAGCAGCAGCACCCGGCGCGAGTAGCCTTGCTCGGCGTTGATGGCGTCGAAGGTGGGCTGCTGCCGGTCGATGGCGTGGTAGAGCAGCCAGTCCTGGCCCGCCGCGTCGGTGATGAGGCAGTTGTGGCCGGGGGCCTGCCAGCGCGCATTTTCAGTGAGGATGGTGCCCGCCGTGCCAGTAGCGGCAGCCAGGGTTTGGTAGGGGCCGGTGGGCTGCCGGGCGCGGGCCGCTAGCACCGCGTAGCGCGCCTTCGGGCCGCAGCAGTTGTCGCCCGAGTAAAACAGGTAGTACCACCCCGCCCGGTAGTGCACCCAGCTCCCCTCAATGAGGTGGCCATAAGCGGCTTCGTGGCCAGCGGGCAGCGGGGCTACCACTACTTGCGCCGCGCTGCCGGGCGCAAAGCTGAGCCCATCAGCCGCCAGCTCGCGCACCCGCAGCGGCCCAAAACCCGAGCCCCAAAACAACAGCTGCCGCCCCGTGCCCGGCTCCACAAAGCGCATGGGGTCAATGTTTTCAAATCCTGGCCCGCCGGCCAGCAGCGGCGCGCCACTATCCACAAACGGGCCAGTGGGCTGCGCGGCCACCGCCACCCCCAGGCAGAGGCCGGCCGCCGGGTCGTTGGGCTGCGCCGAGTAGTAGAGCAGGTAGCGGCCATCGGCGTGCCGGCTCACGTCGGGGGCCCAAAAGCGCTGGCTGGCGGCTGCCCAGCTGGGTTTGACGGGCAGGGCCTCGCCCAGGTGCTCCCAACCCACCAGGTCGCGGGAGCGCGCCACCTGAAAGTTCAGGATTTGACCCGCGTGCTTGGTTTGAGTAGCGTAAGCGTAGTAATAGTCATCGGGGGCCAGCAACACGCTGGGGTCCGGGAAGTCCCGGTCTAGCACGGGGTTTTGGTAAGTGGCCATGTAGGGTAAGCTTTAGCTTGCCGGGCGTCCGGGTATGCGGTAAGCTTTAGCTTGCCGTTTGGTAGTTAGTTTATTATTCAAGCCTTTATAATAACACGGCAAGCTAAAGCTTACCGCACACCCAGACGCCCGGCAAGCTAAAGCTTACCCTACGCGCTGAAAATCATTTCGGGGGCCTCCAGGGGCAGCAAATGCCCGGCGCCCGGCACGGCTACCAGGGCCGTGCCGGCGGGCAATAGCGGCAGCGTTTGCTGGCGCTGCGCCGCCAGCGGAATGGCACGGTCGTTTTCGCCCACCAGCAGGCGGCAGGGCACCTCAATGCGGGGCATCAGAGTCGAAATGTCTTCGCACGAGCCGCGCAGCAGCCAGGCATCCCAGGCGGCGCGGGTGGTGCGCAGGTTGTCGGCAAGCACCTGCGCGCGCCACTCGTCGGAAAGCGGGATGCTGGTGATTTTGGCGAAGGTGCTTTCGGCCTCCGCGCGCTGACCGTAGGCGGCCAGGCTGGCCGCCCGGTCGGCATCACTGATGGGCTCGGGCGTGGGCGGCGAGGGCGACAGCAGCACCAGCCCCTGCAGCCCCACCGGCTGGCGGGCGGCCAGGGCCAGGGCTATTTTGCCACTCATACTATGACCAATTATCTGATAATCAGTTAGTTGCTTATCCTCAATGTACTGCGCTACCCAGTCGGCGTAGCTGGCCACGGAGTAGTCGAAGCCCGCGGGCGGCGCCTGGCTGCCAAAGCCGGGCAGGTCGGGGGCCAGCAGCTGGCTGCCGGGCGGCAGCAGCGGCACCAGGGGTTTAAACTCGCGGCCAGAGCCGGCCCAGTAGTGCAGGGCGAGGTAGGTAGTAGGCATTGCGGCGGCGAAGAGAAAAAATATGCTGCTTCTACGCGGGGCCCGCGAGGTAGTTAGGCCCGCCCGCCCATTTTGCGGGGCCCTACTGCTGAAGGGAAAATAAAGTTTTCTCTTCAGCAGTGGTAATTTGCACAACTTGCGGTGCGCCTGTTACATTTGGCTTGATTATAGCGGCTTCACATTCCGCTCACCCGTCTACTTTTAATTGCTGCCCCTATCGACCAGAAGCTCTACGTTCCCCAACAATCCGTAGTCCTTTATGGAACCCTTGCAGCCGAGCGATTCTGCGCTCATCGACCTTTACCTGGCCGGCCGTGAAGCGGCATTTGCCCAGCTGCTCCAGCGCCACCAGGCGCGGGTCTACACCACCATACACCTGGTGGTGCGCGACGAAGACCTGGCCGACGACCTCACCCAGGACACCTTCATCAAGGCCATCCACACCCTGCAAAGCGGGCGCTACCAAGACGAGGGCAAGTTTGGCTCCTGGCTGTGCCGCATTGCGCACAACCTAGCCATCGACGCCTTTCGCCGGGCGAAACGTGCGCCCCAAACCAGCCTCGATGACAATATGGGGCTCGCCAACTCGTTACAGTTATCTGAAGAGTCGGCTGACGACGTATTAGGGCGCGAGGAAAGCCACGCGCACCTGCGCCAGCTCATTCAGGAACTGCCCGCTGCTCAAAAAGAAGTATTGCTGATGCGCCACTACGGCGACATGAGCTTTCAGGAAATAGCCGACGCCACGGGCGTCAGCATCAATACGGCGCTCGGTCGGATGCGCTATGCTCTCATCAACCTGCGGAAAAAAATGGCCGCTCATTCGCTCCTGTATGATTCAAACCTTACCCCACCCGACGTTGCTTCGCTACGTGTACAACGAATTGCCAGCTGACGAGCAGCACGATTTTGAGGAAGCTCTGCTGCACGACCCCGCCCTGGCCGGGGCCTGCGCCGACCTGCTGCTCGCGCAGCGCACCCTCGACCACCTGGTTAGCGGCCCGCGGCCGTCCACCACGGCGGCCATCCTGCAGTACTCGCGCACGTTTATGCGCTAGCTGCTTTTCAGGCGACTAAAAAAGAACGTCATGCTGAGCACAGCGAAGCATCTCGCTCGCATCGTTGGGTTAGTACTCCAACGGCGCGGGCGAGGTACTTCGCTGTGCTCAGCATGACGTTCTTTTTTAGCCTTTACAAGGTAGTTTTGAGTTAAAGCTACCTTTTCGCCATGACGCGCCCCGAACGCTTTCGCCGCTTTATTGACTACTTCACTACCCACTTTCCCGAGCCCAAAACGGAGCTGGCGTACCGCAACCCCTATGAGCTGATTGTGGCCGTGGTGCTGAGCGCCCAGTGCACCGACAAGCGCGTGAACCTGGTGATGCCCGCGCTACTGGCGCAGTTTCCGACGGCCACGGAGCTGGGGACCGCTTCGGCCGATGACATTTTTCCGTTTATCCGCAGCGTATCGTACCCCAATAACAAGGCCAAGCACCTGGCCGGCCTGGGGCAGCTGCTACTAACGGAGTTTGGCGGCGAAGTGCCCAGCACCATCGAGGAGCTGCAGCGCCTGCCCGGCGTGGGCCGCAAAACGGCCAACGTGGTGGTATCGGTGATATACAATCAGCCCGCCATGGCCGTGGACACGCACGTGTTCCGGGTGTCGCACCGGCTAGGGCTGGTGCCCAAAACGGCCACTACCCCGCTGGCCGTGGAGCTAGGCCTAGTCAAGTACATCCCGCAGGAAGTGATTCCGAAAGCCCACCACTGGCTGATTTTGCACGGGCGCTACATCTGCGTGGCCCGCTCGCCGAAGTGCAGCATTTGCCCGCTCACCGATTTTTGTACCTACTACGCCAAGGTAGTAGTGGGCGCCGCGGCGGCCGGCAAGCCCTCGGCATCGGCCGCGGCCGCGGCAAAAAGCCAGCGGTAGGCCTCGCCAAACTCGCGCCGCCAGAACCACTCGGCGTGCTGGCCATCGGGCATGTTCTTGAAAATCAGGTTATTATCGGGCACGCCGGCAGCGTGCAGGGCGTCGCGCACGGCGGCCATTAGGGGCACCATGCTGGGGCTTTCCTGGGTGCCGCACACAAAGTACCAGCGCGTGTCGGGGCGGGGCTGCTGCTGGGCCACGTAGCTCAGCAGGGCCGGCGCGGCAAACCAGTAGGCCGGCGAGAGCACGCCCACCCGCCCAAACACGGCCGGGTAGCGCAGGGCCGCGTAGGTGGCCAGCAGCCCGCCCATGCTGGAGCCGGCCACGCCGGTGCTTTCGCGCGCGGGCTGGGTGCGGTAGTGGTGGTCGATGTGGGGCTTGAGGGTATCTACCAAAAAATCAACGTATTGCGCGCCTTCGCCGCCGCGCTTGGTGCGCTTGTTGCGCCAGGGCGAGTACTCGTCGAGGCGGTGCGGGCCGCCGTTGTCTACGGCTACTACCAGGCAGCCGCCCAGGTCGTGGCCGCTGGCGGCGAGCTGATTCAGCGTTTCATCCACGCCCCACTCGCCGGCGAAGGAGGTATACTGGTCAAACACGTTTTGGCCGTCTTGCAGGTACAGCACCGGGTAGCGGCGGGTGCCCTCCTCGTAGCCGGGCGGCAGGTATACCCATACCCGGCGGGTGCGCCGCAGCTGCGGCAGGGCAAAGGCGGGGGCCAGAATGTGCACATTAGGCGAAGCCGAGTGCTGCCGCGCCGGAATACTGCCGCCCTGGTCTTCCCAATTAAGTATTTGCTGCTCAATTACTTGGGCTTGTCGTCCAAAAAGGCAGTGCCGGTTGGGCATGGCCTGGTTGTTGGCATCGGTTTCGATGGTGACCCAGCTGCCCCGGCAAAACTTATAGTCCAGCATGCCCCGGCCGGGCGGCAGCGTGAGGTAATAGTGGCCCGTGGCGGGGTCGAAGGAAAAGGCGTAGGCCGGGTCGTCGGTGGTCCAGTTATTGGCCGAGCTGGCCAGGTAAATGGTAGCCCCGGCGGGCGTGTTGGCCGGCACGGCCGTGAGCCGGAACGTGACCGGCGCCCGCGCAACCCGGCGGCCCAAGCGCGTGAGGAGGCGGGAAAATACTCTTCTCATTTTTATATTTTCCTTCCGCTAAACTTAATTGGCCAGGCAGGTGGCTTCTACCAATTGCCTTACTTAAGTAGTTGCAGAATACCTGGTTTCAGCGCCCAGCATTATTATTGCAACTTGCTGCCGAGCATGCCTATACGGGCTGGGCCAGTTGCCGTCTTTTAAACCCAGGTTAGATTGATGAAAAAATTACTTTATCGGCTGGGCTGCGGGGTGGTAGCTGGGCTGGGTAGCGCGGGCTACGCGGCCGCGCAGGCCCCGGCCGACTCCAGCGCCCTTGCGGCGGCCGTGGCGGCGGCGGGCCAGGTGTATACCCGCGTCGTGCGGCCCGAGTCGCTGCTTTTCAACGGGGCTGAGTACGCAGATTACGTGCAGCCGGGTACGATTGGGCACCCGTTTTTTTTGACTGATGCGCCGCAGCCCGGCACGGTCGTGTACCACGGGGCGGCGTTCGAAGCGGTGCCCTTGCGCTACGACCTGGCGCTGGGCCAGGTGGTGGCGAGCTACCCCGGCCAGGCGGCGGCCTTTACGCTGGTGCCGGGCCAGGTTAGCGCCTTCACGCTGGGTGGGCACCGGTTTGTGCGGCTGGTGGCCGACTCGGCCAGCCGCGCGCCACTGCCCACGGGCTACTACGAGCTGCTGCTGAGTGGCCCGGTGAGCCTGCTGGCCAGCCACTCCAAAAAACTGCTGCAAGCCTACGTGCAGCAAGTATTGCGGCTGGAGTACCGGCAAACCGACCAGCTCTACGTGCGCACGGCCCGCGCTACGGCTGAAGTCAGTAGCCTCAAAAACCTGCTGGCGCTGCTGCCCGCCCACCAGGAGGAGGTGCAGCGCTATGCCCGCCAGCACAAGCTGAGCTTTGGCCCGGCGCAGCAGGCAGCATCGGCGCTCGAAGCGCTGCGCTATTATTACACGCTGCCGCAGTAGCCGGCGGGCGGGGCTGCCACGGCGGCCCATACCTTTTTCCACTTGCGTTTTATGCCCCGTTTCTACGTAGTTCTTTCTTTTGTGGCCGGGCTGCTGGCCGGTAGCCTGCAGCCCGGCCAGGCGCAACAGCAACAGCAAAACCCCACCATCAGCGGCGATTTTCGGGGGATGCGCTTTGAGCAGTTTGCCCGGCAAGTGGAAACCCAGACGCCCTACCGCTTCTACTTCAGGGCGGCTACCCTCGACACCGTGACGGTGCACGTGCAGGCCGACCACCTGCGGCTGCTGGCGCTGCTGACGCAGGTGTTTGCGCATACCTCGCTGCAATTTGCTATTGATGAGGCTACTGGCCGGGTATTCATCACTCCTGAGCGGCCTTTGCAGACGCGGGTGCCCAGCGGTATTTTCCAGAGCTTGCCGCCCGGCACCACGCCCGCGCCCGACCTGGCGAATGCGCCCGCCCGCCCCAGTGGGCTGCCCGCCACGGGCACTTCCGAGTTTCGGGTGTATGAGATTGGGCCGCGCCAGGCCACGCCCGCCGGGGGGCGCGCCACGCTTTCGGGCACGGTGCGCACGGGCGGGGTGGGCAGCGGGCCCGTGCTGGGGGCGGCCGTGTTTATCGATTCGCCCAACATTGGCACGGCCACCGACAAGCTGGGCAACTACTCGCTGACGCTGCCCGTGGGCCGGCACAACCTCAACATTCGGGGGCTGGGCATTCGGAGCACGCGCCGCCAGATTTGGGTGCACGGCGACGGCCGCCTCGACCTGGAGGTATTGGCCGACGTGACCTCGCTAAACGAAGTAGTGGTGCAGGGCCAGAAGGACCGCAACGTGCGCGGCATGCAAATGGGCGTGCAGAAGCTGGATATCAAGCAGATAAAGCAGATACCGACCGTGTTTGGCGAGTCGGACCTGCTGCGGGTCGTCACGGCCCTGCCGGGCGTAAAAACCATTGGCGAGGGCAGCACGGGCTTTAGCGTGCGCGGCGGCGGCACCGACCAAAACCTGGTGCTGTTCAACGGGGCTACCATTTACAACCCGGCCCACTTGTTCGGCTTTTTCTCGGCCTTCAACCCCGACATGGTGCAGTCGGTGGAGCTGTACAAGAGTGCCATTCCGGCCCGCTACGGGGGGCGCTTGGCGTCGGTGCTCGACATTGTGGGCCGCGAGGGCAACCGCAAGAAATTTGGCGGGTCGGGCGGTATCGGGCTGCTAACCAGCCGCTTGGCGCTGGAAGGGCCGCTGGCCAAGGGCAAAGGCTCGTTCCTGGTGAGCGGGCGCACGTCGTATTCCGACTGGCTGCTTAAGAAGGTGCCCAGTCCCACGCTCAAAAACAGCGCGGCCTCGTTCTACGACCTGAGCGCCTACCTCACCTACGACTTCAACGCCCACAACTCGCTGGCGGCCACTGGCTACCTGAGCCACGACCGCTTCCGGCTGGCCAGCGACACGGTGTATGAGTACCGCAACGTGGCCGCCAGCCTGAAGTGGAAGCACGACTTCAGCGACAAGTTTTACGGCACGCTGCTGGGCACTACCAGCCACTACGACTTCAACCTGGCTACTACGCGCAACGCGTTCTCGGCCAGCACGTTTGCGTACAGCCTCAGCCAGTCGTCGGTGCAGGCCGACCTCTCCTACCAGGTGCACCCCAAGCACACCATCGACTTTGGGGCCAGCTCGCTGCTCTACAACACGGCCCCCGGCGACCAGCTGCCCGCGGGCGAGCAGTCGCTGCTGCTGCCCACCAACATTCAGCACGAGCGGGCGGTGGAAAGCGCCGTGTACGCCTCGGAGCGCTTCGACGTGAGCCCCCGGTTTTCGGTGCAGGCAGGCCTGCGCTACTCGTTTTACCAAGCGCTGGGGCCGCGCCTGGTGTCGGAATACATACCGGGCATTTCGCGCAGCGAGAGCACGATTACGGGCACTACTACCTACGGCAAAAACCAGGTATTTGCCCACTATAACGGGCCCGAGTGGCGGCTGTCGGGCAAGTTTGAGCTTACCGATAACTCGTCGGTGAAGGTCAGCTACAACCGGATGCGCCAGTACATTCACCAGCTTTCCAATACCACGGTGGTATCGCCCACCGACACCTGGAAGCTGAGCGACGGCTACATCCGGCCGCAGGTGGGCGACCAGGTTTCGCTGGGCTACTACCACAACTTCAAGCGCAACACCATCGAGTTTTCGGTGGAAACCTATTACAAGAAAATCCACGATTTCCTCGATTACAAGAGCGGGGCGGTGCTGCTACTGAACTCCCACCTCGAAACCGACCTCGTGAACGCCGAAGGCAAGGCCTACGGTGTGGAAGTGCTGCTGCGCAAAAACACGGGCAAAATCAACGGCTGGCTCAGCTATACCTACGCCCGCTCGCTGGTGCAGGTGAATACCCCCACCGATGTGGTAAACAACGGGGCTTGGTATGCCAGCAACTACGACAAGCCCCACGACGTGACGCTGGTGGGCAACTACCGCTTTAGCCAGCGCTTCAGCGCCTCGCTGAATATGAACTACAGCACCGGCCGGCCCATTACGCTGCCGCTGGCTAAGTACTACATCGACAACGCGTTGCGCGTGTATTACTCCGACCGCAACGCCTACCGCGTGCCCGACTACTACCGCATGGACTTCGCCCTCAACATCGAGGGCAACCACAAGGTGAAGCAATTTAGCCACAGCTCCTGGACGATAAGCATCTACAACGTAACGGGCCGGCGCAATCCGTATTCGGTTTATTTTCAGACGGTTAATGGCCAGTTAAAGGGCTATAAGCTGTCGATTTTTGGGGAGCCCATTCCAACCGTTACCTATAACTTCCGATTTTAATGCGCTGTCGATTTTCTTCTGCTTTCATACGCTGGGGCGTTTGGGGTTTATTACTGGGCCTGGTGGGGTGCGTAGAGCCCTACATCCCAGCCGTACTCGACGCGCCGACCAGCTTTTTGGTGGTCGATGGCTTTATCAATGGCAACGGGCGCACGCGCATCAAGCTCTCGCGCACGGCTACTATTGCCGCTACCACCGCCCCGCCCGTGGAGAAGGGGGCCAAGCTCTTTATCGTCGATAACACGGGCAGCCGCTACCCAATGACCGAAAAGACAGCCGGCAACTACCAGTCCGACAGCCTACTGCTGCCTACTGGTCGCCAGTACCAGCTGCGCATCACCACGGCCAGCAATGCTGCCTACGAGTCGGCCTTGGTGCCCCTCAAGGTGACGCCGGTCATTGATAAGCTTGCCTGGCAGCTCAATGATAACCAGGTAGCCATCAACCTCAATACCCATGATGCCAACGCGCAATCGCGCTTTTACCGCTGGAATTTTGTTGAAACCTGGGAGTTTAATGCCGCTTTTCAGTCAAGTATAGAGTACTATCCTAACCCCAGCCCAGGGCAAAAACGTATCGATGGCCGCCTTACGCCTATTTACACGTGCTGGCGCACCGAGCGGCGCTCTACCATCAAGCAAACCAGCACGGCCCAGCTCAGCCAGGATGCCCTCACCGACTACGATATACTGGATATCTCTACCCGCGCCGAGCGGGTTAAAATCCGCTACAGCGTGCTGGTGAGCCAGGTGGCCGAAACGGCGGCGGAGTTTGCCTACTACGAGCTGCTGCGCAAGAATACCGAGGCCGTGGGCACCGTCAACGACCCGCTGCCCACCCAGCTCACCGGCAACGTGCACCGCCTGGACAACGCCAGTGAGCCCGTGCTCGGCTTCGTGGGTGCCCACACCGTGCAGCAGCAACGCCTCTTTATCGACCACACGCAGCTGCCATATCTTGCTGATTCGGAGTATGATACACCGTACAATGGCTGCGCAGTGGCCAACCAATACTATTGCACCGGAACGCCTCTCATCTGCGATTTCGAGGGGGTTACCAACCTGTTTCGCTCGCCCGAAAATGTCCCCATCAGCTTTATATCGGATACTGACCTTGGGGCGGGCATTAGCAGCGGCTCCGCCGATTGTGTGGACTGCCGCAAGCGCGGCACTACCACTAAGCCTAGCTTTTGGTAGCCAGTAGTCACTTTAGCTTAACTCACCAGCGGACAATTGCTTTACTTATCAGGTGCATATGCGGCAGCAGCTATTTTTTTCACTTTGGTGGGTAGTTGGGCTGGCCTTACTGGGCTTGGCTGGGTGCGTGGAGCCCTACATGCCCGAGGTGCTCACTGCTCCGAGCACCTTTTTAGTGGTCGATGGCTTCATCAACGGCAACGGCGTCACCCGCATTAGTCTTTCGCGCAGCACTGGGGTGGCCGCCACTGCTACTCCACCCGTGGAAAAGGGGGCCAAGCTTTTTATCGTGGATAACACGGGCAGCCGCTACCCGCTTCGCGAGCAAGCGCCCGGCGCCTACCGCTCCGACAGCCTGGTACTGGCGGCCGGCCGCCAGTACCAGTTGCGCATCACCACGGCCGCCAACGCCG
Organism: uncultured Hymenobacter sp.; assembly: GCA_964243255.1. Taxonomy (GTDB): domain Bacteria; phylum Bacteroidota; class Bacteroidia; order Cytophagales; family Hymenobacteraceae; genus Hymenobacter. Next base: position 7,824 of record CAXTFI010000063.1, on the reverse strand, counting down.
CCTACGAGTCGGCGCTGGTACCCCTCAAGGTGACGCCGCCCATTGAGGAAATAAAGCCAACGTTTGGCAGTGAGCAGCTGCAATTTTCTCTGAGCACCCACGATGCCAGCGCGCAATCGCGCTTCTACCGCTGGAGCTTCGTCGAAACCTGGGAGTTTACCTCCCGCTACGAATCCAGCCTGGAATACCGCAACGGCATCATTGATGTCCGCATCACGCCCATTCACACCTGCTGGCGCACCGAGCGCAACACGGCCATTCGGCAGGGCTCTTCGGCCCAGCTCAGCCAGGATGCCCTCACCGACATCAAGCTGCTCAGCTTTCCTATTCGAGCCGAGCGGGTCAAAATCCGCTACAGCGTGCTGGTGAGCCAGGTGGCCGAAACGGCGGCGGAGTTTGCCTACTACGAGCTGCTGCGCAAGAATACCGAGGCCGTGGGCACCGTCAACGACCCGCTGCCCACCCAGCTCACCGGCAACGTGCACCGCCTGGACAACGCCAGTGAGCCCGTGCTCGGCTTCGTGGGCGCCCACACCGTGCAGCAGCGGCGGGTCTTCGTGAGCCGCGCCGACTTGCCCAGCCTGAGCGACGCGCAATTTGAATCTTATTTCAGCAACTGCACCCTGCAAGATGTAGCCGAGGTATTATTCCCCTTCTCGGAGTATAAATATGCCCCCGTGTACCCTAAAACTGTGTTATTTGGCGACCCCGACAATGTGCCGACCACGCTGGTATATGCCAGTGACGGGGTTAGGGTATATGGCTACGCGGGCAGCTCGCGCGAGTGTGTAGACTGCCGGGTGCACGGCAGCAACGTGAAGCCCAGCTTCTGGTGAGCCCTGCGGCAACTGCCGCCGAACAGGTATTGCCGCCCGTAGCAACCTACCCTTAGTTACTTACTAGCTATGCGCACTCGTTTAAGCCGTTTTTTTTCTGGGATAGGCGGCTTGGCTCTACTAGTGCCGGGCGGGTGCGTCGAGCCCTACGTGCCCGCGGTGCTCAGTGCTCCCACCAGCTTGCTCGTAGTCGATGGCTTTATTAAGGGCAACGGCGTTACGCGCGTGCAGCTCGCGCGCACGGCCAACCTGGCCGCCACCGCGGCCCTGCCCGTGGAGAAAGGGGCCAAGCTTTTTATTATGGACAACGCGGGCGGCCGCTATGCGCTGAGCGAGAAAACCCCCGGCAACTACCAGTCCGACAGCTTGTTGCTGCCCGCCGGCCGCCAGTACCAGCTGCGCATCACCACCACCCAGGGCGCTACCTACGAGTCGGCCCTGGTGCCCCTGCTGGTGACGCCCCCCATCGACAAGCTTAGCTGGCAGCTCACGGGCAATGAGGTGCAGCTTGCTATAAACACCCACGATGCCAGCGCGCAAACGCGCTTTTACCGCTGGAATTTTGCCGAAACCTGGCAGTTCACCGCGGCTTACGAGTCGGCTATTGAGTACCGCAATGGTATTATCGACGTGCGCACCACGCCTATTTACACGTGCTGGCGCACCGAGCGGCCCTCTACCATCAAGCAAACCAGCACGGCTCAGCTCAGCCAGAATGCTCTTACCGACTACACTCTCCTCAACCGCTCGGCCCGCGCCGAGCGCTTTAAAATCCGCTACAGCGTGCTGGTGAGCCAGGTGGCCGAAACGGCGGCGGAGTTTGCCTACTACGAGCTGCTGCGCAAGAATACCGAGGCCGTGGGCACCGTCAACGACCCGCTGCCCACCCAGCTCACCGGCAACGTGCACCGCCTGGACAACGCCAGTGAGCCCGTGCTCGGCTTCGTGGGTGCCCACACCGTGCAGCAGCAGCGCTTGTTCATCGACCGCAAAGAGCTGGCCTTGCCTAACGGCTGGCAGTTTGACTCGCCCTATGACATTTGCTTGACTGCCAGAGAGCTGTTCAAAGATTCTATAAATCACCTCATTATCGGGCGCTACCCCTACACAAAAATTTTCTCCAATTCCAATAACGTACCTATCAAACTGCTGGTTTGGCCCGATGATGACCAAAGCGCGCCTATTCCGCAAGGGTACCTGGGCTCGTCGGTGGCGTGCGTGGACTGCCGCGTGCGCGGCAGCAACGTGAAACCCAGCTTCTGGTAGCCTTTCTGTAATTTCTTGTCACTCGTTTCCTTTCCGCCTGTGCAGTTGTCTCCATTCTTCCGCTTCTCTCCGCGCTGGGGACTGGCCCTTACACTAGGACTGCTGGCCAGCGCGCCCGGCCACGCCCAGGCGCCCGATTCGCTGGCTACCCTAAGCCGCAAATTGCAGCAGCACCAGCGCCAGGCACTGGTGGAACAGCTGTTTTTGCACCTCGACCGGCCCGCCTACGTGGCCGGCGAAACCATGTGGTTTAAGGCCTACGCCGTGGAAGGCACCGCGCACCGGCCGCTGGCCATGAGCAAGGTAGCCTACGTGGAGGTGCTGGATGCCGCCCAGCGCCCCGTGCTGCAAGCCAAAATAGCCCTGGTGCAGGCCATGGGGCAGGGCGCGTTTGAGCTGCCCGTCGACTTGCCCACCGGCCGCTACACGGTGCGGGCCTACACCAACTGGATGAAAAACGCCGGCCCGGCGTTTTATTTCCACTGCCCGATTGCGGTGGTCAACACCTTGCAAGCCATGCCCGCAGCGTCCCCAACGGCGCAAGCCGGCCCGGCCTACGACGTGCAGTTTTTCGCCGAGGGCGGGCAGCTCGTGCGCGGCCTGCCGGGCCGGGTGGCCTTTAAAGTAACTGACCAGCAAGGTCATAGCGTAGCCGCCAGCGGCACGGTAACAGATGCTACCGGGGCCGTAGTAGCCAGCTTTCAAACGCTGAAGTTTGGGTTGGGCAGCTTCCTGCTCACCCCCGCCGTGGCCGGCCAGGCCTACAAGGCCACCGTGCGGCTGCTGGGCGGCGCGGTAGTTACGGGCAAGTTGCCCGCCGTGGCCGAGCAAGGCTACGCCCTGCTCGTGACCGACGACGGCCCCACCCAGCTCACCGTGGCCGTGCAGACGCCGCCCGGCGGCGCGCCCGCCGAGCCGCTGCGCCTGCTGGCCCACACCGGGCAGCAGGTGACAGTGGCCGCCACGGCCCCGCTGGTGGGCGGGCGCGCCACGTTTCAGGTTGCTAAGCGGCAGTTGCGGCCGGGCATCACGCATTTCACGGTGTTTAGCGGGCAGCGGCCGGTGGGCGAGCGGCTGTATTTCCGGCGGCCGGCGCACCCGCTGGCTATCCAGGGCCAGGCTTCGGCGGCGGCTTATGGGCCGCGCAGCCGCGTGCAGCTGCAAGTAGGCGCGGCCCAGCCGGCGGCCTTGTCGCTGGCCGTGTATCGGCTCGATTCGCTGGCCGCCGCTGCCCCGGCCGACATCAGCAGCTACCTGCTGCTGGCCGCCGACTTGCCGGGCTTTATCGAAGACGCGGGCTACTACTTCCGCGATTCCAGCGCCACGGCCCAGCTGGCGGCCGACAACCTGATGCTGACCCAGGGCTGGCGCCGCTTTAAGTGGGAAGACGTGGTGACCGGCCAGGCCCCCGCCAACACCTTCCCGCCCGAGCTCAACGGCTACCTCTTGCAGGGGCGCGTCAGCCAGGCTACTGGCGCACCCGCCAGCGGGGCACCGGCCTATTTATCGCTGCCCGGCCGCCACTTTACGTTTGCCAACTCCCTAAGCCGGCCCGATGGCGTGGTGCAATTTGAGCTGCCCGATTTTTATGGACTGCGCAAGCTGGTTTTCCAAACCAACTCCGTGCGCGACAGCACCTACCGCCTGGAGCTGCTCAGCCCCTTCACGGCCGGCGGCGGCAGCAGCGCGCCGGGGCTGCCCGCGCTCACTATGCAGCTGGCTAATACGCTCAGCGAGCGGCACTTGCAGGTGCAGGCACAGCGCGAGTTTCAGGCGCTGCCGCCCCGCTACCGCGCCGTGCCTGGCGATACGCTGGCCTTTTATGGCCGGCCCGATGAGAAATTCCGGCTCGATGACTACACGCGCTTTCCCTCCCTGGAAGATGTGATGCGCGAATACGTGCCGGCCGTGCTGGTGCGCAAGCGGAAGGATGGCTTTCACTTTATCGTAATTGACCGGCCCCGGCATATCAACCTAAAAGACAACCCGTTGACGCTACTCGATGGCTTGCCCGTCTTCAATATCAACCAGATTATAGCCTTCAACCCTTTGAAAATCAAACAGCTGGAGGTGATTGCCAACCGCTACTTTCTGGGGCAGCAGGTCTACGACGGGGTGGTGAGCTACACCACCTACAAGGGCGACCTGGCCGGGTTTCCGCTCAACCCGCACGCACTGATTGAGGAGTACGAAGGCTTGCAGGTGCCGCGCGAATTTTACACTCCGCAGTACGACACGGAGGCGCAGCAGCGCAGCCGCCTGCCCGACCTGCGCAACCTGCTCTACTGGAACCCCGACGTGCGCCTGGCCGCCGGCCAACCCCAAACGCTCAGCTTCTTCACCTCTGACCAGGCCGGCCGCTACTTAGTTGTAGCACAAGGCCTTACCAGAGATGGCCAGCTGGGCAGCACCAGCTTCACCCTCGACGTGAAGCCTGCTTTGTAAGCAAATTGAAACCAATCTGTTACATAACATAATAAGAAGAACGTCATGTTGAACAAAGTGAAGCGGTAGAGATGCTTCACTTTGTTCAGCATGACGTTCTAATTAGCTCAAAACTACCTATTTAAGCAGCTTCCAGCACCGTCGGGTCGTTGTGAGCCGGCGAGTTGACGCGGGTAGTAATGGCGTATTCGCGCATCAGGTTCGCGTCGTAGGGCACGAGTAGCTGCTGGTGCGCGGCGGGGGCCAGGTCGTCGGCGAGCCAGGCGCGCTCGGCATCGGGGCCAGGCAAGATGACGGGCATGCGGTTATGCAGCTTGGCCATCAGCTCGTTGGGCTCGGTAGTGATGATGGTGAAAGTGGGGTGCAACTCGCCGGTGCCGCGGTCGAGCCACTCGTCCCAGAGCCCGGCGAAGGCGAAGGGCTCCTCATTTTTCAGCATAATGCGGTGCGGAATTTTGCCCCGCTCGGTAGCCTGCCACTCGTAGAACGAGTCGGCCAGCACCAAGCAGCGCCGCCGCGCCAGCAACTGCCGGAAACTGGGCTTCTCGGCCAGCGTTTCGGCGCGGGCGTTAATGGGCTTGGGGCCGCTGGCCGGGTCGCGGCTCCAACTGGGCACCAGGCCCCAGTTCACCAGCTGAATCTGGCCGGGCGCGGCATTGGTAATAACGGGCAGCGCCTGCGAGGGCGCCGCGTTGAAGGTAGGTGCGGGCGTGGCAGCTTCTTTAGCGGAGAAGCGCTTGGCCAAAGCCGGCGCGGGGGTGATGACGGTGTAGCGTCCACACATAAGATTGACGCGTATGCGGCTTGAGTTAGTTGCGCTGCTTAAACGGATGGGCCGAATTCGAGGGCTGATTCTCACCGAAAAATAAAAAGCCGCCGCTTTGTGGGGCGCCGGCTTTTGCTGGCAAATGCGGGGTGGCTCACTCCAGCGCCACGGGCTGACTGCTGCTGGCCCCGTCGGCGCGCTGCACGCGCAGCGTGTACAAACCGGCGGGCAGGCCCGACACTGCCAGCACATGCTCGCCGCCGGCATTGGGCAGCGCCTGGCGCAGCACCACCTGGCCGAGGGCGTTGAGCAGGCATACCGTGGCGGCGGGTGCGGCCGGGTTGGCGGGCAGGCGCAGGGTCAGGCGGCCGCCGGGGGCGGGGTTGGGGTACACTTCGAGCGCCCCGGCCCCGGTGCGGGCCGCCGCGGCCGACAGCACTGCCGACAGCCGCGCGGTGGAGCGGGCCGAGTTAGTGGTAGTAGGCTGGCCGGGTGCGGGCGGGCAAATAGTGGTGACGCTGACCGCGTATGCCACGCCGGGCCGCAGCCCACGCAGCAACACGGGCGGCGCGGCCGGCGCCGGCGATAGCACCTGCACCGGCCCACTGGGCGCCTGGTAGCTAACCTGGTAGCCCGCCGCGCCCGCCACCGGCGTAAACGACACGCGGGCCAGCGAGTCGGTCAGGCGCGTGAGGCGCACATCGCTTGGCTTAAAGCAGCTGGCCGAATCCACGAAGCTGCATTGTAAAGTCAACTCAAAATTGCCTCGCGCCGTGGCGCTGGGGCCCGTCACGAACAGCACGTACTGGGCGCCGGCCGTGGCCGTAAACGATACGGCCGATGCCGAGCCGCAGTTCGGCGCATTGTCGTTGGCGGCCAGGCAGTTGCTGAAACCATCGAACGCAAACAGCCGGGTATCAAAGTTTGTCGCCGGGCCACAGGTGCTGGCTTGGTAAGTGCCGCTGGTAGGCGCCAGGAAGCGGTAGAACAAGCCCGGAGTACCCAGGGCGCTGCCCAGGCAGGCCCCGCGCAGGGCGTTGGCCGGGCGCGCGCTCGTCGTGCTGGCTATCAGGCGCTGCCCGCAGGCAATGGGCAGGGCGTAGCTCACCGAGTCATTCAGCGGCGGCGTTTGCGCGTGCGCCGCTAACGCGCTGCCGCTAAGCAGCAGCACCAGCATAAAGCGGCGAATTTGAAAAGCGAGTAACCAGTTAGTAGACATAAGCTCAGTAGGTTAAATCCGGTGAAACTCATCCTTATTACTATAACTGCTACTCGCCCAATTAGTTGCGAAGCCGGACGCAGCGTATGCTCAGCTTAGCAAAAAGCAGGCGTGGGGTGCGCCGCTTTCGCCGGCAACGGCGCGCCCTACACCACTTGCCAGGCCAAATGGCCCGGCTGGCGCGGAGTACGGCCCCACGCCAGCCGGGCCATTCGGCAAAGGCAGCAATCCACTAAATCCGCGGCTCAGACCTTGTAAAGCTGCTCGTAGTACTCTTTGGCCATGCGGCCGCTTTCGAAGGCGGGCTCCACGTCTTTCATACTGGCTTTCACCACTTTAAGAAACTGCTTGGGCTGGTCGTAATACAGAGGCACTACGGTTTGTTCGAGTACGGTGAGCAGGTTATCGGCCTCATGCTCATCCTTTTGCGCGTCGGGCAGCGTTACGTCGGCGTGGGCGATGAGAAAGCAGTTTTCGCCATCCTTGGCAAACTCGGGAATCCAGCCGTCGGCGATGCTTACGCTTACGCTGGCGTTCATAGCGGCCGTCATGCCGCTGGTGCCGCTGGCCTCGCGGGGGTAGCGCGGGGTGTTCAGCCACAGGTCAGAGCCCTTTTTCATCTCGGCGCTCAGCTCCAGCTCGTAGCCCGTGAGCACGGCGCAGCGCTTGAGGTTCTTGGTTTTGCGAATAATGTTGTTAAAAATGTCAATGGCGCCGTAGTCCTTGGGGTAGGGCTTACCGGCCCAGATAACCTGCACGGGGCGCGCATCGTCGCTCACCAGTTTCACAAAGCGCTCAAAATCACGCATAATGAGGTCGGCGCGCTTGTAGGCGGCAAAGCGGCGGGCCCACACAATGGTCAGCACCTCGGGGTCGAGGAGCGTGCCGGTCTGGTCGGCCACGATTTTGAAAAACTCCTTCTTCAGTTCCTTTTTGCGGGCCAGCAGGGCCGTGTCGTCCTTGGCCTTGTTGGCGGCGGCCAGCGCGGGGTCGCGCCAGTAGGTGCCATTCTGGGCGTTGGTGATGGAGATAATGGGGCAAATGCCTTCGTAGTGACCCCACATTTCGCGGGCCACGTCGCCGTGCACCTTACTCACCGCATTGGCCTTGCGGGCAAAGCGCAGGGCGGTGAGCGTGTAGTTGAGCGAGTCGCCGGTGAGGCGGGCCACGCGACTAACCTCCTTCAGCGGCACGCCGGCAAAAAAGCTCATGTCTTGCAGCAGCTTGAGGGGGCGCTCCTCGTTGCCGGCCAGCTCGGGCGTGTGGGTGGTGAAAACCAGGCGCTTCTGCAC
>CAXTFI010000062.1:0-22759 GCA_964243255.1 uncultured Hymenobacter sp. | reverse complement strand
ACGGAGAGGGCGCTATAGTAGACGGCATTGAGTTTCGCGTAGCGCCAAGCAGGCGGCTAGAGCTGCCTGGAGCGCTCCAGATGATTGATGCGGCGGCGCAACTCGGTTTGCAGGTTAGCCAGGCGTTCGCGTGAGAAGCGCCCGGCTGCTTCGGATAGGGCCAACCACTGTTGGAGTCGGCGTATCTCGGTGGCTCGTTCTTGCTCTAATTGGGCGCGGAGCTGGCGCTTGGGGGTAAAGCCTTGCTGGTCGAGCTGGCGCCCGAGTTTGAGGGTGGCAGTGCGTTCGGCTACCAGGTCGGCTTCAAGGCGACGGAGGCGGGCGCATAGCTCGTCAAGCTGAAGCTGGTGGTTGTATACCGGAGTCTGGGCGTAGACTTCGGCTACGAGGGCCAGGGCTTGCTCGCCGGCATGGCGCTGGTCGGTCGTGGCGTGGGGTATTTGGGTGAGCCAGCGGTTGCGGGCCGAGGCTAGGAAGGGCGGGAGCTTCATGGTGGCCTTAAACAAGCGAGATGGCTAGCCGAGCGGCCATATAATTGGCCTCGAACACGGCGCGGGCGAAACCAGCGGGCGTGGCTGAGCGTAGGTTAGCGCGGTTTTTCGAGTCAGGCATGTTGTGCATTTTGGAGCCGAGAATGGGTACCACGGGCTTATGCTCAGGCAGGATGAAACCGCCGCCCGTCCAGAGGCAGGTGCGCTTGGTGTAAGCTTCGCTGAGCTGCTGCTCGGGGGGTAGATAGCCGGCGTAGTCGCAGGGGTCGAAGCGGAAATCGGGCTGCCGCCAGTAGGTGCTGACGGTGCTCACCGGATTTTCGATGAAGTAAGAGCACTGGCACCACTCAGCTAGGCGGGCGGACCACTCGAATAGCTGGAGGGCTTTGATAACGCTGCTCAGGCCTTTGCGGCGGAAGTGGGCGCGGCCGGAAATGGCGGTATCGGTGCAGGGTGGGAAGAAGGCGGCGAAGGCTACGGGGCCGTAGGGCGGCAGCCACTCGCGCACGTCGGCACCCACGCGAATGATGTTGCCCTGGCGGGTTTCGCCGGGCGGGTGCTGCAGGTCGACGCAGTAGCAGAGGTAGCCAGCATCGGCCCAGGGCTGCACGAGTGTGGTGGTGAGGTCGAAGCAGCTGATGACAATGGGGGTAGGCATGAGGGGCTAGCGTGGGGGGATTATAGGGCTGCGGGTGAGGGCAAAATGAGCCCAGTCGGCCAGCGTGAAGCAGATTAAATACACTTCTGGGCAGGCGTCGAGTCGGCCCACGGTCAGCGTCTCGACGGTCAGTTCCAGAACGGAATAGGAGGTGCCGGGCAGAAGTTGGGTGAGGTAGGGCTCTGCGGTGAGCGGGTAGGCTATGGCCTCGACGGGACAGCGCACGGTGAAGTAGGGCAACTCGTTGGCTCCCATGCGGCTCAGAAAGCAGAAGCTGTATCGTGAAACAGGCCGCGGCGTAGGTTACAGGCGGTAATGACCTCGTCGGTAGCACCGTTGCGGTGCTTGGCCACGTCGAAGAGGATGGTGTCGGCGGTGGCGGTGCCATCTTCGTATTCGGCGATGTGGTAGTACTCGCCGCGCCAGAGGAAGATGATGCAGTCGGCATCTTGCTCGATGCTACCGGATTCGCGCAGGTCGGAGAGCAGCGGGCGCTTCTCCCCTCCCCTTTTCTCCACGTCGCGGCTCAGCTGGGAGAGAGCGATGACGGGGGCGTTTAGCTCTTTAGCTAGCTCCTTGAGGCCGCGGCTGATACTGCTTACCTCCTGCTCGCGGTTGCCTTTGGTGTCGCCGCGCAGGAGCTGGATGTAGTCAACTAGGACTAGGCGTAGCGGGTGCTGGGCGTGGAGGCGGGTACACTTGGCGCGCAGTTGCTGAATGGTGAGGCCGGGCGTGTCGTCGAGGTGCAAGCGGTGGCCGTGGGTGCGCAGGCGCTGGGCCTGCTCGCGGATGTGGGCCACCTGCGCCAGGCCGCCGGGGAGGTTGCCGCGGCGCAGGTCGGAGTTGGAGTAGCCGGGCACCTCGCTGGCCACCAGGCGCTGCATGAGCTGCAGGATGGGCATTTCGAGGCTAAAAATGGCGGTGTGCTGGCCGTGGTCGAGGGCGGCGGTGCGGGCGAAATGCAGCATGGCGGCGGTTTTGCCCATCGCGGGGCGGGCGGCCAGGATGATGAGGTCGCTGGGCTGCCAACCGCCGGTGAGGCCGTCGAGTTGGGCTAGGCCGGTGGGCACGCCGGTGAGACCGTGCTGACCCACGGCCTGGGCCAGGTGGGTGAAGGTGGCCTCTTCGGCGGCGGCAGCGGTTTGGCCGGGGCGGGTTTCGAGGCTGCGGTGGAGGGTAGTGAGGTGGGTTTGGGCGTCGCTCAGCAGGGTGAGCGGGTCGCGGGTGTTGTCGTAGCCGTAGGCGGCCATCTCGGTGCCGGCGTGGATGATGACGCGGCGGGCGTGCTGCTCCTGGAGCAGGCGGCAGTGCGTTTCGAGGTGGGCGGCGGAGTTGATTTTATTGGTCAGGCCGGCCACGAAGGCGGGGCCACCGACGCGCTGCAGGGTGCCGCGGTGGCGTAGCTGCGCCACGACGGTGAGTAGGTCGGCGTGCTGGCCAGCTTGCACGAGGTCGCGGATGGCTAGGTACACCTGCTGGTGGGATAGTAGGTAGAACACCTGCTCGTCGGGTAGGATGGTGAGCACGGTGCGCTGGGCATCGGCTTCGAGCAGCGCGGCCCCGAGCACGGCGGCTTCCAGGTCGAGGGCCTGGGGAGGATTTTTCATTTAACAGTTATCAGTTAACATTTAACAATCAGATAATTAGCAGAATGAAGGCAGTTAAGAAGTGGAAAACATAAGTTGTTAAATGTTAATTGATAACTGTTAAATGACTTAGCTCCAGCGGGTGGGGTCGGTGGGTTTGGGAGCGGTGCGGGCGCGGGCTGGGGCGGGCGACTGGCCGCTGGCCGCGGCGACCTGGAATTGGGCGCGGCGGCGCATCCAGCTGCGGAAGGCGGCTTGCCAGTCGGCCATCGGCGTTTTGCCGGCCACGCGCCAGCCGTTACTTTGGAAGTGGTCGAAGAAGGCGGCGGCTTCGGTTTGGGCTTCGGTGCTGGCGGGGTGCTGCGCGGCGGCGTAGGCCTGCACCTCGGCGAGCGTCGGCGGCACGCCCTTTTTCTGCCGGTCGTCAGCTGACTTTTTAGCTGACTTTTTGGAAGTGGGCGCGGGCGGGGCGGCGGGAGCCGCCTCACTCTCTTCTTTTGAAGATGTAATTGAAGATGAAAATGAAGGGGTTGAAATTTGCTTATCCCCAGTGTTTGCAATTTGCTTGGGCGGGTGGTTGGGGATTTGGTTAAGCAAAGCAGGGTTTCCGCCCTTTTTGCCGGCTTCGGTGCGGATTTGGCGTAGTTTCTCGTCCTTGACCATGCGGCGGCAGAAAAGCGCGCCATCGGCCTCGCGGCGGCTGGCGACGCCGTAGGTTAGCAGGGTGGTTAGGATTTGGTTGGCAGTTTGGTTATCCAAACCTAGGCGGCGAGCGATGACCGAATCGGGCATGGGCTGGCCGTTGACGAGCAGCACGCCGCGCTCGTCGCTGTCGTGCATCATGAGTAGCAGCTCAAACCAGGCCCCGCGCTGCATCAGGTCCAGCGCCTGCACGCCCTGGTCTTTGTGCCAGTCGCCGGGATAGAACTGAATGGCGGGCAGCTTCATTAGTGAGCGGCGTTAAGTAGCTGGGGGCCGGCCGCTGGCTGCTGCGCGAACAAGTCTAGCTGGCGGTAGTCGGTGCATTTGCCGCGTAGGGCCGCTTCGACCTCGGTGAGGGCCGTGGCTAGGGTGGCTTCGAGCAGGCCGGCGTAGGCGTAGCTGCTTTGCTCCTCATCGAAGGATTGGTAGGGCGTGGTCAGGTTGAGTACCCGGCCGCCGGTTAGCTCGCGCTGGCCGATGAGCGTGACGCCGCCCTGGTTTTTGCCCATCGAGAAGCCGGTGACGGTGAACAACTCGAACCTGGCGGGTAGCTCCTCGTCGTCGCTGGGCCAGTAGTCGGGCGTTTCGGTCAGCTGCTCGGTGAGCAGGCAGAGGTGGGGCACCAGGCGGCTGAAAGCGTGCGGCAGGTCGGGGTGCACCTGCTCGGCGCACGTGAGGGCGAAGCTGCGCGGGGGCGCTTCCTCGCTGCGCTGCTCGGTGAACTCGCAGGTGAGGTGCTGGTCTTTGAGCTTGGCCTTCTGGATGGTGAGGACGGAATGGACCTCGGGGTTGTCGGGGCCGACAACGGGAAGTAGCTGGGACATAATGGGGTAGATTGGGGCCGGGCGGCGCGGAGCGGGCTAGCGGGGGCCGGCAGGTGAGAAGAAAAGCGACTAGGCAGCGGCGGCCAGCAGCGAGGGCACGGCGGCACCGGCGACGGGCTGGCGGTTGTAGCGCGTGAGGTAGCGGGCTAGCTCGGACTGCCGGAAGCCCCACTCCTTCTCGTTGATGCGCACCCCGAACAGCCGGCCCTGGCGGCGGGCTTTGCGCAGACCTTCGGGCGTGACTTGCAGGTAGGCGGCGGCCTCGCGCACCTTCAGGATGCGGTCGGGCGCGGGCGGCGGGGTGGCGGGGCGGGAGGCTTTCAGGGCCTGCACATCGGCCAACAGCTGCTGCCACTCGTGTTCGGAAACCAGGATGGCGTGCTGCATGGCTAAGCGGCGGCGGCTTTGGTAGCACGGGCCCCGAGGGCGGCAATGCGCTTGCGCTCCGTTTCTACCACGCTGATGAAGGCCTCGGCCACGTCGGTGTTGAGGTAGCGGCCGCTGAGCACGTTGTAGACTTGCTGCTTGGAGAAGGTTTTGCCCTGTGAGGCCAGCAACTCGACCGTGCGGCGGGCGTAGTCATTGCGCTTGGGGAGGGTGGCTCGCAAGTCGGAAATAATCTTTGCCAAGTGTTCCATTTTGTTTGCTGAGTAGTATCTTTGTTTAGACTTATGTCGTACAAACCTGGCGATTAAAGTCGAAATAAGCAAAAAAAGTTTACACGCTAACAGCAAAAATAGTGGAACAAAACACACTCGTTGGCGACCGGATAAGCTCTTTGATGCAGCATTATGGCCTGTCAGCTTACCAGTTAGCTAAGAACCTAGGGTACGAGGGTCCACAAAAGTTGTATAAGCTGGTTCAGAACAAATCGAAGCCAGGTTACGAAACTTTAATGGACATTCTGGACAAGTATCCTGAGCTGCGGGCCGAATGGCTGATGCGCGGCCAGGAGCCTATGCTCCTGAGTGACGAGGCCCCTACCCCCGCGCCCAAGCCCCGAGAAGAGTATAATGGCATGCCCTACGCCGTGACCGTGGATGAGAACGGCGACGAGCGGATTAGCATCGTGTCGACCAAAGCCCAGGCCGGCTACCTGCTGGCGCGCGACGTGGATGCGACGATGCAGGACCTGGAAACGATTAGCGTGCCGGGCTACCGGGGCAAGACGGTTCGGGGCTTCGAGGTGGCCGGCGACAGCATGCAGCCGACCATCAGCCAGGGCGACCTGGTGATTGCCACCTTCACCGAGCGGCTGGATTTAATTCAGCCCAAGCACGTGTACGTGGTGGTGACCGAGGACCGGATTATGGTCAAGCGCCTGCGCGGGCCGGTGAAGCGCAACGAGCCTATCGAGCTGCTGTCGGATAACCGTTATTACGACCCGTTCATCCTGCCCCAAAAAGACCTTAAGGAGCTGTGGCAGGTGAATGCGCTGCTGACCGGCAGCATTCCGGCCAATACGAATGAGACGTTTGACCGCATGTTGGTGCTGCTGGAAATGCTGGCGCACGACTCGCAGCAGCTGCGCAATATCCTGCTCGACGTAGCCGCCCGCTACGACGTGAAATTGGTAGGTGAAGCAGGCTAATCGAGCTGCTGCTACCAATGCCGCTACCAAAACCGAATCAACCACTTTTAAAATGGTCGTGATTGGGTAGTAAATCAAGAAGTTAGGGCCGCAAATCTGCTAACTCCAAGTACCCCGGCTCTGGGTACTAGGAAGCGTTAAGTGCTCCCACCAAATCAAGCCTCAAAAGCTGTAAATCTGTTCGCAGATGCAGTTTTTGAGGCTTTTTTGCGTTTGGTGCGCTACGGGTCGTAAACCGATTTACTACGGTGGCTACCAGGCGGCCGCCGGCAGGAAGCGCTCTACGATTTGGCCGAGCGCACGCCGTAGGTGCGCGGCGGCTTCGGCTTCGCTGGCCGCGGCCGCGCGGGCGCGCCAGCCGATGTAGCCGTCGGGGCGCACGAGCAGGCAGCCGGCCTCCTCCGTGTCGCGCAGCGTGGCCCAGCTGCCGCAGAGGTCCGTGATGGCGAAGCCAGTGCCGATGAAATGCGTTGCTAGGGGCAGCCCAAAGTGGGCGGCTGCCTGGATAGCGGCCGCCGCCCACGCCTCCCCGCCGATGCCCGTGAGCACGCTGGACCGGCCCTGCGCTACCAGGTCTAGCGTCGACACGGGCCGGCCCTGCTGCTGCACCCAGGCGTGGGGCAAGCGGGCGCCGGGGCGGATAGTGGGCAGGTAATACAGCTCAGGGTCGCGGGGCGAAGCGGCTGGCGCGGCCTCCTCGTCGGGCATTACTGCGGCGGACGCGTAGCGCTGGCTGAGCTCCACGCCGTGGGCGTTGAACTCATATTGCTGCTTATAGGCCAGCGCCTGAGCTAGTTGCGTGCGCTGGGCGCGGGCGGCGGGCGCGGCCTCTTTGCGGGCGGCCAGCTGGGCTACGCCTTGCACGGGGTCTTCGGCAAGCAGGCTTAGCGCGGCCAGAATGGGGCCGTATTCGGCCACGCTTTTGTCTACGCGCTCCACCACTTGCCGCCCGACGGGCACCCGCTCGGCGTCGTAGCTGTCCAGCAAACTGGGGGCCGCCGGGTCGCGGAGCACGCGGGCCAGCTTCCAGGCGAGGTTGTACGCGTCCTGGATGGAGGTATTCGAGCCCAGCCCGTTGGAAGGACTGTGCCGGTGCACGGCGTCGCCCGCGCAAAAAACCCGCCCCTGGTGGTAGCGGGTGGCGTAGAGCGAGTTTTGCAGCCAGGGGTCAATGAAGTTGACCTCTACCGCTAATTCTGGCAGGCCGAGGTAGTCGCGGATGAGGGCCACGGCTTCTTCGCGGGTTAGCTGCTCGTTGCGCTGGCCCAGCAGGTAGCCTTTAGTGAACTGCCAGCGGTTCCAGCGCTGGATGGTGCGCAGAAAGCCCAGGCCCACGCCGCCCTCATCCAGGCCCGTGCGCACGAGAAAATACAGCAGGGCCGGGCGGTGCGTCACGTGGGCGGTGAGGTCGGCTTCGAAAACAATAGTGACGCTATCCGAGAGGTTCATCTGGCCCACCAGCGGCAGGTCGAGCTCGGCGGCGAGCTTGCTGCCGCCGCCATCGGCGCCGATGAGGTAGCTGGCGCGAATCTGATACGTCTCGCCCAGCCCGCGGTCCTGCACCGTGGCCGTGACGCCGTGCGCATCCTGGGTGCAGGCGAGGTATTCCGTATCGAACCGCACGCGGGCCCCGCGCAGCAGGGCGTTGCGCAGCAGCACGGGTTCGAGCAGGTCCTGGGGCAGGTCGGCGTGGGGGCAGGGGCTCGCGCAGGCGTAGTCGCTTTGGCGGGCCTAATATCTCGAAGCGGCCCAGCTCCTCGCCCGTGAGGGAAGTACAAAACACGGCGTTGGGCAGCAGGGCGTAGGGCGTGGCCAGGGCGGTAGCTTCAGCCTCCACGCCCAGGCCGCGCAGCACCTCAAAGGTGCGCTGGTTGGTGACGTGGGCGCCAGCGGTGGCGCGTGACGACGGTGGCCGCAATGCCGTAGGTACTCAGCGCCAGCGCGGCGGCCAGGCCGGCCGGGCCGGCTCCTACTATTAAGCTATTAAGTCCGGAGTTTCGAGCTGGTTCATAGGGCGATAGCTAGGGTGCACATACCTAAGCTAACAGGTGAATGGGACAGAACCGCGCGGCCAAAGGCAACGGACGAGCCCGGCGCACCACAAGCCTCTTGCACGGCAATTGGCGGCCGGCCCACGAGCGCTAGCCACCCCATCAGCTACATAATCAGCTTATAGCCAATGCCCCGAACATTTACGATTTGTACTTGCGCGTCGGCCTGCAGGTAACGGCGCAGGCGGGTGATGAATACGTCCAGGCTGCGGCCGTTAAAAAAGCTGTCGTTGTGCCACAGGTCTTGCAGCACGGCCGAGCGCGCCAGCACCTGGTTGCGCTGGTCGTAGAGGCGCTTGAGCAGCTCGGCTTCGCGGTGCGTCAGGTCGGCTTCCGTGCCTTGAAAGTAAAGCTTTTGCCGCTGGTAATCAAAGAGATAGTTCCCGATGGCCAGCGGCCCGGCCGGGGCCGTGGGGGGTGCCGGGCTACGCGCCAGCAGCGCCCGGATGCGCACAATCAGCTCATCCAGGCTGAAAGGCTTTTTCAGGTAATCATTGCCGCCCAGCTCGAAGCCGCGCACCACATCGGCGGGCTGCGAGCGGGCGGTGAGAAAAATGATGGGCACGCTAGCGTTTTCACGGCGAATTTGCGCGGCCAGCGAAAAGCCGTCGAGCCGGGGCAGCATCACATCGGCCACCACAATGTCGGGGGGCTGCTGGCGAAACAGGTGCAGCCCCTGCTCGCCATCGGCGGCGTAGCGCACCGTGAAGCCGCGCGCGGCCAGGCTGTCCTGCACAATCAGGCCCAGCGTGGCTTCGTCTTCGATGAGGAGCACGGTTGGCATTGCGCGCTAGCTAGGTAAGGGTGGGGTTGAGGGGCAGCCAGAGCGCAAACTCGCTGCCCCGGCTGGCGGTGCTGCGCACGGCAATGTGGCCGCCGTGCCGCTCCACTACCTGGCGCACGTAGTAGAGCCCAAGGCCGAAGCCCTTGACTGGGTGCAGGTTGCCGGTCGGAACCCGGAAAAACCGGTCAAAAACGGCCTCCTGGTAGTGGCCCGGAATGCCAATGCCGTCATCCGTGACGGTCAGGCGCCAGCCCGTGGCGTCGCACCAGCCGCGAATGGCAATGGTGACCCGCTCGTGCGAATACTTGATAGCGTTGTCAATCAGGTTGTTGATAACGTTGCTGATGTGCAGCCGGTCCAGCCGCACCGAATCTGTGGCTGGCACCTGCACCTCAAACCGGATGGGCTTGGGCATTCGGAGCTGGTGGCGGGCCACGGCCTCCTGCACCAGCTCGGCCGGGTGCACCGGCTCGGGGTGCAGCACCAGGGCCTGCCGCTCGTCCACGGCAATGCGGAGCACCTTTTCGACCAAATCTGACAGCCGCTGCAACTCGTGGCGGCAGATGCGCAGGTACGCTTGCGTCTTCTGCGCGTCCTGCAGGGCCCCGAAATCCTGCAGGGCCTCCACGGCGGCCGACACCGTAGCCAGCGGCGTTTTCAGCTCGTGGGTCATGTTGTTGATGAAGTCGTTTTTGACTTCCGACAGCTTTTTCTGCTGAAGTATAGTGCTCAGCATCAGCCAAAAGCAGCCGGTGGTGAGGGCCAGCAGCAGCCCCGAGCCGGCCAGCAGCCCGGCCATGCGCCGCAAGATGTAGAACGCGGGCGGCTGCAAGGAGGCGCGCACGTACAAATCGCGGAAGGGATTGAGCGCCACCGGCGGCGTTTGCAAGCTGAATCCTGCCCGGCCGGGCGCTTTAGCCGGGCGCGGCCGGCCACCGGCTTGGGGGCGGGGAATGCGCAGCGTATCGAGCGCCAGCGGCACATCGGCCCCGCGCAGCCGCAGCTCCTGGTGGTAGGTGGCGGCCAGCTGGCGCAGGTCGACGGGCCGCCCGCCGGCCCAGTTAGTAAGCAGGATTTTCGAGATGTTGCGCACCAGGGTATCCGCCTTATTCGACCCAGGCGCGGGCAAGGGAGGTAGCGGCCCACCGAGCTTATGCCCCCGGATTTCGGTCACGGGGCCGACCCGCCGCGCTGCTCCTTGCTCGGTCACGCGCTTTGGGTCGCTGGGCGCGTGGGCTGCCGGCGGGGCGGGGCCCGCCGCCGCGTGCTGCACCAGCACGCGGTCGAAGCGGCCATCGGCGCTGGTATTCTGGAAGACGACGAGGCGGTCTTTTAGGGCGTGGTCGCGGTCGACGAGCTGCCGCGCCTCGCCCAGCTGGTGGCGCTGCACCACGCTGGCCAGGGCCTCGCGGGCGGTGCGGGCAAACTGGCTGGCCGTGAGCCGATAGGTCGTGTAGAGCCAATACGCCTGGAAGCCGTTGATGCCCCCCACGCACGCCACCATGAGCCAGAAGATGAAGCGAATACGGCGTTTCATGGGCGTGAGAAGAAGGAGCGGCTGGGCTACACAAAAATACGCGCTTGGGGTGGCTGCTTTTTCGCGTTAACATTATTTAACACTGTTTAGCAGTGCTTTACAGACGGATTTCGGTGCTTTGCAGGGTTCACTTCACCCCCCTTAACGCTCATGAAAAACGCTGTAAAAAACACCCTGCTAGCCGGCCTGCTCGGCCTGCTGACGGCTGGCGCGGCCGGGGCCCAACCGGCCCCGGCAAGCGGGCGCATTCACTACGAAGCCACCCAGCGCAACGACCCCAGCCAGCTGCACCTTGTCATCAACGGCCAGGAGGTGAAGCCGGGCAGCCCCGACTTTCCGACCGACCTGCCCGAGACGCGCAGCTTTGGCCTGACGCTCACCTTCGCCGGTAAGTATGCCAAAGAAGAGCGGGAAAACAACATCGTCATGCGCACGGTAGAAGGGCCCGGCGCGGCGCCCCAAACTACCAGCCTGCCCCGCCCCGTGCAGGAAGCCACCTACCTCGACCTGGCGGGCCGCACCACCACCACGGTGCTGACGGTGAAGCAAAACGGCGCCTTGACCACCTACCGCAGCGACGCCCCCATTGCCGCGCCCACCGGCTGGGCGATGACCACCCAAACCCGGAAAATAGCCGGCTACACCTGCCGCAAGGCCACGGTGCCGTACCGCCAGGAAACCTACACCGTGTGGGTTACCACCGAGCTGCCGTTCACCTACTCGCCGGTGCGCGAGCTGACGCCGGAGAAGGGCGTGGTGCTGGCCCTGGAAAGCGAGCAGGAGCAGTACCGCGCCGCCAAGGTAGACCAGCCAGCCGTGCCCGAGGCCGACGTGCGCCCCAGCCCGAGCGCCCGGCCAGTAACCGCCGCCGAGCTAACCGACCGGCGCGCGAAAGCCCTGGCCGACTTCCGCCAACGCCTGCTGGAAGGCAGCCGCAACTAGCCCGGCCATGCGCGCGTTGCTGCTGCTGGCCCTGCTGCTCGGCTCGGGGCTAGCCGGGCGGGCCCAGGCGCCAACCCAACCGGGCACCGTGCGCGGGGCCCTGGCCGACTCGGCTACCGGCCAGCCCCTGCGCGAAGCCTCGGTGTCGCTGACGCTGGCCCAAGACTCCAGCTACGTCACGTTTGGCCTCAGCGACGGCGACGGGCGCTTTGCGCTGCGCCGCGTGGCCGCGGGCCGCTACGTGCTGCTGGTAACGGCCCTGGGCTACCGGGCCCGGCTGGTGCCCGTGGCCGTGACCAGCGCCGCCCCTACCCCCGATGTGGGCACCCTGCGCCTGGGCCGGCGCGCCCAGCAGCTGGGCGAAGTGGTGGTGAGGCAGCAGCTGGCGCCGGTGGCCGTGCACGGAGATACCGTGGATTTCAACGCCCGCGCCTTCAAAACCCAGCCTAACGCGGCCGTGGAAGCCTTGCTGAAAAAACTGCCGGGCGTGGAAGTAGACCGCGACGGCAGCATTCGCGCGCAGGGCCAGGCCGTGGGCCGCGTGCTGGTGGATGGCAAGCCCTTCTTCGGCGACGACCCGAAAATGGCCACCCGCAACCTGCCCGCCGACATCATCGACAAGGTGCAGCTGTATGAGCAGCCGAGCGACCAGGCGGCCTTTTCGGGTATTGATGACGGCAACCGGCAGCGCACGCTCAACCTGGTAACTAAGCGCGACAAGCGCAAGGGGTACTTTGGGACCAACAGCCTGGGCCGGGGCACCACGGGCCGCTACGAAGGCCGCCTGGGGGTGCATCGCTTTACTAATGGCCGCCAGCTGTCGGTGCTGGCGCAGGCCAACAACGTTAACCAGCAGGGCTTTGCCGACACGGGCGGGCCGGCTGCGGCCGACTTTGGGCCCGCGCCGGGCGGGCCCAGCGGCGGAGCGGCGATGCTTCGGATGCCGGGCAGCGGCCGGCCAAACGCGCCGGGCAGCGCCTCGGGCGCCAGCCCCCAGCCCACCAGCATTACCGAGTCGGGCGCGGCTGGCCTCAACTACCGCGCCGCCTGGGGCCCGCGCGCCGAAGTGGCCGCCAGCTACCTGGCTAGCCGCGCCACCGCCACCACCGACCAGCAGCTGCGGCGCGAAAACGTGGCCGGCCCCGGCGCCGCCGATGTAGGCCCGCCGCTCGTCACCGACCAAACCCTGCGCAACCGCACCACCACCACCAGCCACCGCCTCAACCTGCGGCTGGATTACGTGCTCGATTCGCTGACTTCCGTGCGCTTGACACCGTATGGCTGGTGGCAAACCACCGGCCTGAGCCGCCAGCTGCAGCAGCAGTCCGGCCGCGGCGGCGGCCTGCTCAACCAGGGCCGCAGCAGCTACGAGGGTACTACTGCTAACCCCAACGGCGGCGGCAATGCCTTGCTCATGCGTCGGTTTGCCCGCGTGGGCCGCACGTTTTCGGCTAACCTCAATTCCTCCCTCAGCAGCCAGGACGGCACCGATTTTAACCGCGCCACCAACACGTTTTTTGAGGCCAGCCGCCCGCCTACTACGCAGCAGCTCGACCAGCGCATTGCGCAGCGCACGCCCGGCCGCACCCACGTGCTGAGCCTGGCCTACGCCGAGCCGCTGTCGTTGCGCACCAAGCTGGAAGCGCACTACGCCTTTACCGCGGCGCGCAACGACGGCCGCCGCCTCACCACCGATTTTGACGATGCCAGCGGCCAGTACAGCCGGCTGAATGCTGGCCTGAGCAACGAGTTTACCAGCTCGTTTCAAGCCAGCCGGGCGGGCCTCGTGCTGCAGAAGCGCCGCCTGCGCTACACCATCGGCGTGGGCCTGGATGCCCAGCTGGCCGACCTGCGGGTGCGCAACCGCTCGGCCGACACTACGGTGCAGCGCCACTTTAACACGTTGCTGCCCAATGCCTTATTTACTTACACGGGCAGCCGCAACCGCTCGCTGCGCCTCAGCTACCGCACCCGCCTGAGTGTGCCCACGGCTACCCAGCTTCAGCCAGTGCGCGACAATGCCAACCCGCTCAGCATCCAGGCCGGCAACCCCGGCCTGCGCCCGGAATACGTGCAGGCGCTGCTCGCCACCTTCTCGCAGTTCAGCCCCGCCCACAACCGCAGCGTGCTAGCCCTGCTGGACGCCAGCCGCGTGGCCGGCCGGATTGTGTCTGCCGCCAGCTTCAGCGACCGCGGCGTGCAAACCACCCGGCCCGTGAATGCCGACGGCTATTGCGGCGTCAGCGGTTTTCTCTCGCTGGGCCAGCGCCTGGCCAGCCTCCCACTCAACCTGAACCTGACCACCAACGTGAGCTTTGTGAAGTCGCCCAGCCTGGTGAATGGCGAGCCCAACACCAGCCGCACCTGGAGCCTGGGCCAGGGAGCCAGCGCCAGCTCGGCCTTCAACGGGAAGCTGGAGTTCAGCCTGAGCGCCAACCTGACGTACCAGCGCGCCCGCTATTCGCGCCTCCCGGCCCAAAACGCGGCGTACCTCACCCAGACAATTACGGCCGACCTGTACTACCAGCTGCCGGCCCGCTTCGTGCTCACCTCGGACGTGCGTTACAGCAACAACACCGGCCGCGCGGCCGGCTACAACCAGCGCATCACGCTCTGGAACATCGGCCTGGCCCGCCAATTCTTCGCCGGCCGGCAAGGCGAGCTCAAGCTCCAGGCCTACGATGTGCTGAACCAGAACCGCAGCGTAGTTCGCAACACCACCGAAACCTACGTGGAAGACGTGCGCAGTCGTATTCTGCAGCAGTATTTCCTGTTGAGCTTCACGTATGATTTGCGGCAGTTTGGCAAGTGAGGCACGGGCGCGTTTTGAAGCTACTTAGCTGTTGTGCAGCAGGCCCAAAATTTAATTTAAATAGCTCATTGAGAAGTATTTGTTGCTAAGCAGGTCGTCATGCGCAGCTAGCAGCTACTGCTAGGCCCTGGTGAGGCAGGTTACCTGCTCATTGGTGGCAGCCAGGGCAGCGGCTCTGCTAGCTACGTGACAGCTATAAACCAGCCTTGGTAGCTGCCAAGGCTGGTTTATAGCTGTCACGTAGTCAATAAGTTAGCGCTTATTTCTACGCTCAGCCTACTTAGCTACGGGCTACGCCTGAAACTGCTTCATCATTTCGCGCTCCTGCGCGGCGTGGTTGGCCGCGAACTGCGCGCGCTGCGCCGGGGTACGCACGGTGCCCAGACTAGCCAGCTGCTGCCGGAGCTCGGCGGCCGGCAAATCGGCGCCGTACGCGGGCGTGCCGGGCTGCTGGCGCCACGACTCGCGCAGGCTGCCATCGTCCACGGCGTCGAAGCCCAGCTCATCTACCAGCGCCATTACTTGCTGCTTGGCGGCGGCATCGTCGCCGGCCAAGGGCAGGGCAATGCGGTTGGGGGTGCCGGCGGGCTGGCCTCTCTTTTCTAAGTGGTCAGCGTAGATGTTGTTGAACACCTTCACGACCGGCCGGCCCAGGTGCTGCTGCACCCACTCGCTCTCGGTCAGGTCACCGGCTTCCAGCTCTGGTATCTGGCCATCGCGCAGTAGGGGGTAGTAATTGCTGGTGTCGATGACGGGTACCTCGGCGCGCACGCCGTCGAACAAGTCGTGCGGCAGGTCGGGGATGTTTTTCAGCGGGATGGTCACGACAATGATTTCGCCGTGGCGCGCCGCTTCTTGGGCGGTAACGGCAGTAGCACCCGTTTTCTGGGCCACGTCCGTCAGCGTTTCGGGGCCGCGGGAGTTGGCAATGGCCACCGAGTGGCCGAGGCTGGTGAGCCGCACGGCGAGGGCGCTGCCGATGTGGCCGGCCCCAATGATTCCGATGTTCATCTTGGTAGAGGGTTAAAGAGTTAGCTCACCTGCGGCGTGCAGGTGCAGGTAGCTAAACAGTTAAGGCGACCAAAATGCTTATTCAGGTTGCCGGCCTACCCGCCAAACGCTTCGCTTACCGTCGGTTACCATCGCTTTGGCCCGGCCGCCGCCCTGCGGTTGCCGGCGCCCCTACCCGCTAGCGGTTTATCATCTTTTGCTGGGCTTCGGCGTAGCGGGCGCCCTGCACGGGTACCTGGGCGGCGGCCTGCGCTACCTGGCGCAGGTCGTCGGCCGAGAGGGCGAGGTCGACGGCGGCCAGGTTTTCCGCCAGCCGGTGCAGCTTGGTGGTGCCGGGGATGGGGGCAATCCAGGGCCGCTGGGCCAGCAGCCAGGCCAGGGCAATTTGGGCCGGCGTGGCGTTTTTTTCCTGGGCAATGCGGCCCAGCAGGTCTACCAGGGCCTGGTTGGCCCTGCGGGCCTCGGGGGCAAAGCGCGGCACGGTGTTGCGAAAGTCCGACTTGTCGAACTCCGTGTTTTCGTCGATTTTGCCGGTCAGGAAGCCCTTGCCCAGCGGGCTGAAGGGCACAAACCCAATCCCCAGCTCTTCGAGCGTGGGCATGATTTCCTGCTCCGGCTCGCGCCACCACAGGGAGTATTCGCTCTGCAAGGCCGTTACGGGCTGCACGGCGTGCGCCCGGCGGATGGTGTCTACGCCCGCCTCCGAGAGGCCGAAGTGCTTGACCTTGCCCGCGGCAATGAGGTCCTTTACCGCGCCGGCCACGTCTTCGATGGGCACCTGGGGGTCTACCCGGTGCTGGTAAAAAAGGTCGATAACGTCGGTTCTCAGGCGCTTGAGGGAGGCCTCGGCCACGGCTTTGATGCGCTCGGGGCGGCTGTTGAGCTCACCGGGCACCTCCAGGTTGAAGCCAAACTTGGTGGCAAGCACCACCTGGCGGCGGAAGGGCTGCAGCGCTTCGCCCACCAGCTCCTCATTGGTAAACGGGCCGTACACCTCGGCCGTGTCAAAGAAGGTGAC
The DNA here is from genome assembly GCA_964243255.1 of uncultured Hymenobacter sp. GTDB lineage: Bacteria > Bacteroidota > Bacteroidia > Cytophagales > Hymenobacteraceae > Hymenobacter. The sequence continues at coordinate 6,752 of CAXTFI010000062.1, read as the reverse complement.
GCCGCGCGCCACGGCAGCCCGAAGCAGCTGAATCATCTCCTGCTTATCGGCGGCCGGGCCCAGCCCGAAGCTCATGCCCATGCAGCCCAGCCCCAGGGCCGATACCTCAAGGCCGCTGGCACCTAACTTTCTCGTTTTCATGGTAGTTGGAGGTTAAAAAGTGGTTGTGTTGGGGTCGCACTAAGTGCCTACGCTGCCTGCCCGGCCTCTGGCCAAGTATGAGCTTAGCCCTGGTGATGGGGCTGGGCGGGCAGCTGGTTTCATTTGCCTGGCAAAGGTCTGGCAGCCCACCCGCCTGAAAAAACAGGAATCAAACCAATAATGTAAAAATTCAAACAGGCGGCGGGGCTGTGCTGGTTGGGCTGCTTACGCTATTTTTTTATATAATTTACTAATTTACAGAGTTTTATGCTATGCTGCGGGTTATGCTTCGGATAAGGAAGCGTGTGAAATTCACAAAGGGTTAGGGGTAATTTAAACAGTGTAAGGGCGGGGGCAAGCCCCCGCCCTTACTTCAATAAACATCTATTAATAATTATTCAAAGCCTCCTCAAACAGTGCGATTCAGTGTTGGCACTGATGTACGCCCCGCCCGGCCAGACAAAACTTTACAGCTCTTGCGGCTTGCCGACCCACCCCATGGGCTGCCCGCCGCCCGCTACCACGGCCAAACTCACTAGTCGGCCCGGCCCCTGCCCTTCCTGCCACCACTTTCCTATCCTGCTTGCCATGAGCGACTTATCTACCAGCATTGCCCCAGCCCTGACCGATACCGCCGCCCCGCCCGACGCTGAGCTGCTGGCCCGGCTGCCCGAAGCGCTGCGCCAGGCTATTGAGGACGATATGCTGGCCGCGGCCGCCGCGCCGCGCCTGCTGCCCTACCCGCCCCTGCCGGCGGCCACCTTCCGACCGCGGCAGGTACAAGGCAAAATCCTGGCCTACGCCTCGCCCGACTCGACTTATGCGGTGACCAAAAGGCTGCTTGCCAGTGCCCAGCAATCCCTTGTGATTGGCATCTACGACTTCGATGCCAACTACGTGAAGGAGCAGCTTAAGCTGGCCATGCGCCGGGGAGTCAAAATTTCGCTCATGCTGGACACCAATAGTCAGGAGGAGCTGGCTCTCCTGCAGGAGCTGAGCAGCCTGGGGGCCGATTGCGCCAGGGCCCCGTCGGTTTCGGCGGGCAACGCGCTGGCTTACTTCGGCAACGCCCACGAGAAAATTATTGTGGTAGACCGCAAGCTGGTCATGATTCAGAGCGGCAACTGGTCGGAGAACAGCATTCCCTTTAACGAAGGCGACGGCACCACGGATGGCCACTTTGCGCAGGGCAACCGCGACATGGGCCTGGCGATTGAGTCGGCGGAGCTGGCTACTCTCTTTGCCGACCTGGTTTTGCGCGACATGCGCCTGGCCAGGGGCCAGGAGCTGGCCGAAGCCGCGGCCCCGCCCGCACCAGCGCCACCGGAAACCGGGCCGCTGGCCAGCGAGCTGTTTTTTGAAGTGGCCCCGTCGGCCGTGCCCGTGCAGCTTTTTCATAGCCTGACTTTCAGGCCGGCATCGCCCTTGACCATTACGCCGGTGGTGACGCCCGAAAATTTTTACCCCGCCCTGGAGGCGCTGCTGCGCAGCGCCAAGCGCACGGTGCGCATCGAGCAGCAGTACATCCGGGGTGGCCAGGACGCGGTGGTCAGGCTGATGGAAGCCCTTAAGGATGCGCGCACGAAAAATCCGGGGCTCATCATCCAGATTATTGTTTCGCCTAAGTACCTGTACGGCAAGCTAAAGGAGGAATTTGTGCAGCTCATGGCGGCCTACAAACTGCCGTTTGGCAGTGGCTACCGGTACCTGGCCCCCCGGTATTTTGTGCATTGCCACAACAAGCTTATTGTGGTGGATAAGGAGCGGGTGCTGCTTGGCTCGCAAAACTGGTCGACCACCGGCCTGCTCACCAACCGCGAGGCCAGCCTGCTGGCCGACAGCCCGGAGCTGGCGACCTACTTCGCGGGCATTTTTGATGCCGACTGGCGCATGAGCGCCCCCACGGCCGCCGCCCCCCCCGAGCTGCAGCTGGCCGCCGACGCGCAGGGGGTAGTCGATTCTACTGCCTTCGCCACGGGCAATGCGGTAATCTCCAGCATCGACGACTACCGGGCAGTGTGACGCACGCTATTAATAGCTTGATTATCAGCATTTTGATTATTGACTGCCTCCGTGTCACCGTTGGTAGCCGGTGGGCTACCGGGGCGGCAACACAGCTCCCGCGCCCCAGGCGCAGCGCCTGGCGGCGGCCTACCGAGCCGGGCCCGCTCTTATGCCACGCGCATCCCCAATACCTGGCGCTTTCTTCTTAAAACCCCTCCCCCGATGATTGTACGGCTTGCGGAATACCAGCTGGAGTGGCAGGCAGAGCACGGGCCGCGGTGCCGGTACAAGCTCGAAACGGAGCAAAACTGGTCGGGCTGGCTGGCCATCAAGCGCCGAGACTATGCGCTGGTGAGCATGCTGCTAAGCCAGCAACCCCTTTACTATAACCAGCTTACGGGTGCCGTATGCGTAGGCACCGGGAATGAGGCTACCCCCGCAGCGGCCCCCGAAGCACTGGCCGCGCCCGACGCCCCGCCGGTGCCCACGCCCAATTCGGGCGATGATGCCGAAGCCGCCCAGGAATTACTGGAGCCGGCCCTGGCCGGGGCTATTCTGCCGGCCGTGCCCCCGTGGCGCACGGCGCGCAGCCTGCTGGTTTTGCTCGACCAGGTGAACCGCCACTATCCGGGCCGCAGCAAGGTAAGCGATGGCACTATCGGGGACACGGCCCACCAGGGCCGCGTTTCGGACCACAATCCCAATGCCAATGGGGTGGTAACGGCCCTGGATATCACGCACGACCCGGCCAACAAGTGCGACGCGGGCCTGCTGGCCACCACCATTGTGGCCAGCCGGGATAGCCGCGTTAAGTACATCATCTGGAACCGGCAGATTGCCAACTCCACGCCCATCGGGGGTGCCCCCGCCTGGGCCTGGCGCCCCTACAACGGGGCCAACCCCCACAATAAGCACACCCACATTTCGGTGAAGGCCGACCCGGCTGCCTACGATAATACCAGCCCCTGGACGCTGCCGCTCCTGGCCTGAGCTGCCGGTCACCCGGCGCTACGGCCATGACGTGTATCGTTCAGCGGGGCGCCTCACGGGACCTCTATGGGGCCGCCCCATGGGGGTCCCGTGAGGCGCCCCGTGGCGGGCGATACGCTTGCTTCCTGCCAGGCGGCTTAATTCCAGCCGCCGCCCAAGGCCCGGTACACATTGACCGTGGCGTTGAGCTGCTTCATCTTGGTTTCGGTGAGGTCAAACCGCGCATTCAGGGCGTCGCGCTGGGTGAAGAGCACTTCCGTGTAGTCGGCCCGCACCGATTTGAAGAGGCTGTTGGAAATGCGGATGGAGAGGCTCAGCGCCTGCACTTCCTTCAGTTTCGCCTCGTAGCCCTTTTCCAGGTTGTCGATGTTGGCGAGCTGGTTGGCTACCTCGATGTAAGCGTTCAGCACCGTGCGCTCGTAGTTGTACACGGCCTGCAGCTGCAAGGCGTTGGCACTGGAGTACAGGGCTTTAATGCCGTTGCGGTTAATCAGCGGCGCCGACAAGTCGCCGGCTAGCGAGTAGAGCAGCGCCCCCGGCGTGGTGAATAGCAAACCGGGCCGGAACGCCCCGAACCCCACGCCCCCCGAGATGCCCAGCGACGGGTAAAAATTGGCCCGCGCCACCTGCACGTCCAGCTTGGCGGCCACCAGCTGCTGCTCAGCCTGCCGGATATCGGGCCGGTTGCTCAGCAGCTGGGCGGGCACGCCCGCCTGCATCAGCTTCGGCACCAGGCCGTTGAACTCGGCATCGTTGCGCACAATGGGCTGCGGAAAACGGCCGAGTAGGAAGTTGAGGCGGTTCTCAGTTTCGGTGATGCGCTGCCGGGTGGCGTATTGCAGGCTGGTGGTATTTTGTATCTGGGCCTCAAAGCGCTTCACGGCCAGCTCGGTTACGCGGGCGGCTTCTTTTTCCTGCCGCACTACTTTCAGCGCATTTTCCTGAATATCAATGTTTTGCTGCAAGATAGCCAGCTGATTATCAAGCGCCAGCAGCTCGTAGTACGAGGTAGCAATCTCGGCAATCAGGTTGGTTACCATGAAGTTACGGCCCTCCACCGACGCCAGGTAGCGGGTGGCGGCCGACTTGCGGGCGTTGCGCAGCTTGTGCCAGATATCGACCTCCCAGCTGGCGTAGGCCCCCAGCTGGAAGTTGGCGAGCGGGTCGGGGTTATCGTGGTCGGGCCGAATTTTAATCTGGTCCTCCGTGGCCCCCTGAATGGTGTAGCGGCTCACCCGGTCGAGGGCCGCCTGGCCGCCCAGCGTCACCGAGGGCAGGTACTCGCCCTTGCGGGCTTGTATCTCGTTGCGGGCAATCTGGAGCTCCTGCTGCGTGATATTCAGCTCCTGATTGTGCTGCAAGGCACTGTCAATCAGGGCTTTCAGGTTGGGGTCGGTGAAGAACTCCTGCCACCGCACCTTGGCCGTGCTGAGGGTATCCTGGGTGCTGTTGTTGTAAGTGGCTGGTACGCTGCGGCTTACGTCGCGGCCCACTAGCTGGGGTAGTTTGCAGCCCGCCACCGCCAGCGCCAGGCCAGCGGCGCTCAGGCCTTGATAAATGCGTCGCTTAAGCATAAGGCTCGGTTTCTTCGATTAATACGCGGGGCTCGATGCCTTCAAATACCGGGGACTCGTTTTCGTCCCGAATCAGCTTGCTGTCGCCGGCCAGGGTGCCGAAGAAGTAGTACAAGCCGGGGATGATGATGACCCCAAACACGGTACCGAACAGCATCCCGCCCAGGGCTGAGCTACCAATGGTGCGGTTGCCAATGGCCCCGGCACCCGTAGCCACCACCAGCGGAATAAGGCCGGCGATAAAGGCAAACGAGGTCATCAGAATGGGCCGGAAACGCACCTTCGCGCCTTCAATGGCCGCGTCGCGCACCGACATACCCTCTTCGTGTTTCAGGGCCGCGAATTCCACAATCAGCACCGCGTTCTTACCCAGCAAGCCGACCAGCATCACCAGGCCTACCTGGGCGTAGATGTCGTTGGCCAGGCCGGTTAGCTTGATGAACAGGAACGAGCCGAACACCCCCGCCACCAGCGAGAAAATAACGGCCAGCGGCAGCAGAAAGCTTTCGTACTGCGCGGCCAGCACCAGGTACACGAACAACAGCACCACGGCGAAAATCACGGTCGATTCGTTGCCCCGGCCCACTTCGTCCTTCGACAGGCCGCCCCAGTCGATGTCGTAGCCGTGGGGCAGCTCCTTGGCCACTTCCTGCACGGCCTTGATGGCCTCGCCGCTGCTGAAGCCATTAGCCGCGCCGCCGCGGATGGAGGCCGTGGTGTACATGTTGTAGCGGTTTATTTCGTTGGCGCCCTGCGACTTCACGATTTTCATGAAGGCCGAGAACGGCACCATTTCGCCCTTGTCGTTCTTGGCCCACATGTTCAGGATGTCCTGCGGCAGCTTGCGGTATTCGGGCGAGGCCTGCACGTACACCTTGAAAAAGCGCTGGTACTTGATGAAGCCCAGCTCATAGGTCGAGCCCACCATGATGCTCAGCGTGTTCATGGCGTTGCCGATGCTCACGCCTTTCTGCATGGCCAGCTCGTTGTCAATCTTGAGCTCGTACTGCGGATAATCGGCGGAGAAGAAGGTGAACAGGCCCGCCAGCTCCTTGCGCTTTTTCAGCTTGGCCATGAACTCCTCGTTCACCTTTTCCAGCGCCTTGTAGTCGCCCGAGTTGGTTTTATCCAGCAATTGCAGCTGGAAACCGCCGGCCGCGCCGTAGCCCGGCACCGCCGGCGGCTCAAAGAACTCGATGGTCGCGCCCGGTATCTCGTGCGCCTTTTTCTCCAGGTTGCCGATGATGTCGGCGATGGACTCCTTGCGCTCCGACCACGGCTTGAGGTCCAGCAGCAGGGTGCCGGCGTTCGAGCCCCGGCCTTCGGTGAGTACCTCGTAGCCCGCCAGCGAGGAGATGTTGGCCACGCCGGGGATGTCTTTGGCCAGGCCGGCCAGGCGCTGCGACACCGCGTTGGTTTGTTCCAGCGTGGTGCCGGGCGGCGTCTGCACAATGGCGTAAATCAGGCCCTGGTCTTCGCTCGGAATAAAGCCGGCCGGCAGCTTGGCCGTGATGGCCCAGATGCCCAGCCCAAACGCAATCAGCATGGCGAAGGTGATGAGGCGGTTGGCCACAATCTTCTCCAGCAGGCCGGTGTAGGCATTAGTCAGCCGCTCAAACCCGCGGTTAAACCAGTCGAAAAAGCGCTGAATGGGCGTTTTCTTCTTGGGCTGGCCCTGGTGATTTTTCAGAATCATGGCGCAGAGCACCGGCGTCAGCGTGAGGGCCACGAGGCCCGAAATCACGATGGCCGTGGCCATGGTAATCGAGAACTGGCGGTAGAAAATGCCCACCGGACCGCTCATAAACGACACCGGGATGAACACGGCCGTCATCATTACCGTGATGGCGATAATGGCCCCGCTGATTTCGCCAACTACTTTGCGCACCGCATTATAGGGCGAGAGGTGCTCTTCCTCCATTTTGGCGTGCACGGCCTCAATCACCACAATGGCGTTGTCGACCACAATACCAATCGAGAGCACCAGCGCAAACAGGGTTATCATGTTGATGGTCAGCCCAAAGGCCTGCATGGCCATGAACG
>CAXTFI010000061.1:0-23138 GCA_964243255.1 uncultured Hymenobacter sp. | reverse complement strand
GTGGATGCCAAGTCGGGCGTGTCGGCCCGCCTCACCATCTCGGCCTACGAGCAGGTGATTGCCGGGGCCGAGCGCCGCACGCTCATCAACGGCGAAAGCAAAACCTACGTGCGCGTGGCCGACTTTATCTCGGCCGTGCCTGCCATCACGGGCAAGGTGGAGCTGGTGTACGAAGGCGAGCAGGAGGGCGCGGGCATTGTGGCCGAAAAGCTCATGGGCAAGGCCATCAGAACCCTGTTCCTGACTTACTTCCCCGACCCCGACAAGTCGAAGAAACTCAAAAACCGCCCCTCGCCCTACAAAACGGTGCAGGAATGGTTTGGCAACGGCAACACGCTGGATATTCTGCACGATGCCAGCACCGCCGACTACCGCGTCGCCCTCGACAAGGTGCCCGGCCTGCGCGACATCGTGACCGAGCTGCACCCCAAGGAGGACGTCGAAACCACGTATTTCCTGATGGAATTTCTGCTGCACGGCCTGGCCGAGCACTCGCTCATTTCGCGCAACCGCCTCACGGCCGGCGCACAATTCAAAGACCTGCTCTCGTCGATGTTTACCATGCCCAGCTTCGGTGATGATGACGACGAGGACGAAGAAGAAAAGCCGCGCCGCCGGAGATAGTGTCAACGTGCGGTAAGCTTTAGCTTGCCGTAAAAACCACGAAAAAAGCCCCGCGTGCCGCAAGGCGCACGGGGCTTTTTTTGATACCTAACAAGCACTAGGCCAATCTTTTAGTTAAGTCATCCAGCAGCTTCAGCAACGTTGGAAAGCGATACTCCCCGTGCATGGTTGCCACCAGGCGGGCCGCCTCGGCTACCGGTAGCCCCACGCTCGTGACATACAGCGGATTTTGGCTTTGGCCCCGCAGCACGGGCGCCACCTGCGGGGCCACCCCGGCAAACCGGGTTTTGGCTACGCCCACCACCGGCACCCGTCCGCCCAGGGCCTGGTAGAGGTGCTGGCCCAGGCCGGCCCGGCCCTCGGCCCCCAGCGTCACGTAGCCATCGACCACCAGGCAGCTAATGGCGGCCAGGTCTGGCTGGGCCAGCACGGCCAGCAGGCAGGGCAGCTCGCGCTTGTAAAAAGCCCCCGGCTCGTAGGCCGGCACCGGGGCCAGGGTAGCCGAGTAAGTGGCGGCCACGGTGGCAGCATCCCAGGCCGGGAAGGCAATGGCTACGGCGTAGCCTTGCGCATCGCTGGTGTAGGCTACGTCGAGGGCAAGTATCATAAGCGCCAAGCTACGGCGCCGCCAGGCGCTCACGCGGCCCAGGCGCTTAAAAAGCCGGGCGGCCCCCAAACTCAGTGGTGCCACTGATGCTAAGCCAGGCGCAATTTATCATCTTTGGCCCGCAAATTCGGAGTGAGTGCACCCGTGGGACAGGTAACAAATTCGGCCGGCTGACCATGCGATTATATGGTTGAAATTCAGTATTTTAAGTAAGAATTCAATGGAAGCCTACCGCCGGGTGGGGCAGCTTGTCGTGTGCTCCTCGCACGCAGCAACTACCCGCCGGCCGCCTCTTCTTGTCTTAACTCATTTTGGAGGTCACCGGTGCCGGGCACTTACCAGCCTGCCTGCGCGGCGGCTACCGATGCCGTGAGCCCGGCATAAGTTACAGCCAATCACCTTACCGAGAAGGCCGCCTTTATCGGCATTCCTTAAATAAAGCGTGTAGCTGCCCGCTACGAAAAGCCGGGCTTCACTTTTTAACTCTTTTGGATTATGGAAACAATGCAGGAAAAAAAGACCGACTACACCGATGTGAAAGCCGGCAGCAACCTCCCTGTTAAAATGGAGCAAGGCAAACCGGGCGAGCCGGCAAAAGCCAAAGATGGCGCTGAGCTGAGCGCCGGTGCTTTCTCCACCTTCTATACCTGGCGCGGCAATGGCACGGTGCGCCTGAACTGCGGCCACCCCAGCATCAACGCCAACTCGCGGGTGGTTGCTTCCATCAGCGAGTACAACACCGACCCCCGCCAGAATCGGTTTATCGGCGATGCCGCTATGCTGATTTACAACGTAGCTCCCTACAACGGCGGCGTGGTTATTCGCCTGAACGTAGGCTGGAGCAGTCCGCTCAACGTCCGGGTCGACGTGGTGGTTGAGCCTTAACTGCCAGGTACTTAGCTTCACCTATCTGGTTGCCATCTGCTTCTCGGTATCTTGTTCAAAAAGCTTGCGGCGGGTCGCTGCAAGCTTTTTTGTGGGCCCCGCTGCCACCCGCCACCCGCTGAAACCACGCAGCGCTTTCGCAGCCGCCCACCCCCAGCGGCGCGACCCTGCGGAAGTCGTTTTTTTTCAGTACATTAGGTCATGCATACTCCCTCACTACTGGGCCCGCTGCCGGGCGCCGCGCACCGCGAAGTTGGCGGGGTGCGCGTGGATGTTGTTCAAACTGGCCAGGCGCGCGTCAAGCGGGTGGTTTACCCGCCGGGCTTTCGCTGGTCCGTCAACCTGAAGCCCCTCATCGGCACGCCGCTGTGCCTGCACGCGCACGTGGGCTTTCTGGCCAGCGGCCAGCTCACTATCCAGTACGCCGACGGGGCGCTGGAGGAGTTTGTGGCCCCGCAGGTGGTGGCCATTCCCCCCGGCCACGATGGCTGGGTGGTGGGCCAGGAGCCGGCTATCCTGATTGAGTTCGATTTTGAAGGCGAAACGGTGGAGCGGCTGGGCCTGTCGCCTAAACACTACGCTGCGGGCTAGCGCTACTGCGCAGTAGCGCCAAGCTGCCTCCGACCAGCTCTCCTGTGCCTACCCGGCTATGCGCTACTTCCTGCTCAGCCTCTTCTGGCTCGTTGCTGCGGGGGCCGGGGCCCAACCCCAGGCCGCCTATGCCCCGGCCGATGTGGCCGCGCTCACCCGCGTCGCCACGCAGTGGGAACGCTGCTGAAACACCCACGACATGGACGCGCTGGGCGCGCTGCTGCGCGAAGACGTGGATTTTGTGAACGTGGCGGGCGTGTGGCTGCGCGGCAGGCAAGCCGTGGTGCAAGACCACCGGCAGAAGCACCAAAGCTTTCGCTTTCAGCGCAGCACCTGGCACACCGACAGCGTGCGCCTCAAGTACGTGGCGCCTGGGGTAGCCGTTCTGCACGTGGGGTGGGGCCTGCAGGGCGACTTTGAAACCCCGACTACCCCGCGGCCGCCCCACCACGGCATCTTTACCTGGGTGTTGTGCAAAGACTCGCGGGGGTGGCTGCTGGTGGCGGCCCAAAATACCGGCTTCAAGTAAGCACCGCGTGCGGCCCCAGCGCCGTTGGCAGGAGGTAGCCGCCAGTGGCGCGGCCGGGGCGGGCAGGGTAGGGGCTCGCTATAAGTGCCACCAGATGAGAAACTTAGGGGGCTGAGTGCCCCGGCAAGCCCCCGGCCACCTCGCAGCCCCGCAAGCAGCGACTGTTGAGCCGCCGGGCACGGGCGATTTTTTTTGGCCGGCCAACACGAGCACGAGCAGGAGATTGAAGACCACGGGGTGGGCTGTTACGTGCTGGCGGAGTCGGCCTCCACGGGGCGCCTCACCAGACCCCGCCAGCACGTAACGGCGCTGGGGCCGGGGGTGGGGCTGCACGTCTACTAACTTAGAAACCACGCTAGCAACCCCAACTTGTCAGGGTGGTCCTGCCCCCGGCCGGCCGGCGTGAGCCGGCCGACCGGCGCGTGATAGGCCCCAACTTGGGTGAGCTAGCTCGTTGGCGAACTGCCTGTAAATCTGCGGCTTCCTCTTGCGGTTGGCTTGGCCATTGGCTATAGCTGGCCCCGCCACCCTGCCTTTTCGGCCTTATATAAAAGTGCTGGTACGCTAAATATCAGTGGTGCCACTGAGGTGCGCCGGTTTCGCGTGCTGGTTATTGCAGGGGCTTAGCGCACGCTCCGGGCTCGGAATAGTTTTCTGCTTGCAGCGGCACCAAAACCCGATTTTGAAGTGCCAGCTATTCGGGTGCCGCAAGCACCAGATGCGGGCCTGAAAATCAGTTTGTGCAGGGGGTTGCTGCGGCTGCGGTGCAGTGTTTCGGCAACCAGTTTTGCCTCGCCAACAGCGCCTAAGCTACTTGCGCAGGTACTCAACCTTTAGCTCCCCTACGCTTTGAAAACTTCAGTAGCCGAGCTGGCCCCCGACGGCGGCTCCCCCTCGTTGTTTGCTAGGATTGCGTTGAGCTTGTCGGGCGGTGGATTCAGGGCCGCCGCCTACAGCTTAGGCACGCTAAACGCGTTGTACCTGCTGGGTTTGCTGGATAAAGTCCACATGCTGTCGAGCGCTTCCGGCGGCACGCTGATGGGGGCATTCTATGCCTTGCGGCGCAAGCAGGGCGCGAGTTTTGAGGACATTTACCAAGAAGCTTACGCCTGGCTTGAGCAAGACACCATTCTGCCGGGTGCTATCGAAAACTGGCACCAGGCCGTCAGCAGCCGGCGCGCCGACGTAAAGCTCATTCGCGCGTTTGCGAACGTCTATGACCAGCAGCTGTACCGGCAGCAAAGCTTCGGCATTTTTTGGGGTGGGCAGGGGTCGGCAGCAGCCCCGTTTCACTTGCAAAGCATCATTTTTGGGGCCACTGAGCTCTACTCCGGGCTCACATTTCGCTTTCAGTACGCGGCTTTTCTGCCCCAAACTTTCACGGTCACGGATAAGTACGGGGCCAGGAAGCTGAGTAGCTACTATATCGGAAACGGGAACGTGTACCTCTCGCACGCAGATGCCCAGCGCTTGCGCTTAGCCGACATTGTGGCGGCGTCTTCCTGCTTTCCGGTCGGGTTTGAGCCGCTGGTGCTGCCCGATGATTTTGAGCTGCCCGCCGGCCCCCAGCTAACGCTGTGCAGCCGTGACGCCGCGCCGGCCCCGGCGAAGCTCGCGGTAATAGACGGCGGGGTTTACGACAACCAGGGCATCGAAAGCCTGCTGCTAGCCAATAAACGCAACAGAGACTACCGCGCATCCAAGGAGTTTGCAACGGCTGAGCTCTCCCCCGAGCAACGGGCTTTGCTACAGCCTAGTACCCTGTTTGTGGTAGCCGACGTGGGGTCGGCGGCCACCGGGCTGTACGACGCGACGAAGCCGGTTTTTGAAGTTGACAAGGGCGCTTCGTTGCGGCGGCTGCTGGGCTACGCCTGGTGGGGCGCGCTGGGGCTGCTGGGGGCAGGGGGGCTGCTCGCGTATTTTGGGCAAACGCAGGGCAGCTTTCTGGTGGGGGTGCTCGTGACGCTGGGCGTGCTGGGGGCACTGCTTTTGCTGCTGGGCAGGTGGGCGTGGCAGCAGCTCACGGCCCGGTTGCGCCAGCTCGACGAGGGCCTCTACCAGCAGGCCGCGCCCGTGCTGCTGCGCCTAACGCCGGCGCAGTGGGCCAAGCTGCTCTTGGTGCGGATACGGACGGCGGCGGTGCTGCTGCTGTCCGTATTCACGCGGCGGGTGCGAAGCCAGACCTACGGCTTGCTTTATAACCAGGACGACCCCGCCACCCAGGCACCCGTGGTAGCCAGCATCATCGGCGGCCTGCTGCGCGACTACCCGCATCTCGGGCCCGGCCACTGGCCCGACGAGCTGGCCCACGTGCTGGAAACGGTGCAAACGGCCAGCCAGATGGGCACCACCCTCTGGTGGGGCCAAAACCGGCACCGGCTGCCGGCCATCGTTGCCAGCGCGGCCATCACCTTGTGCTACCGGCTGTTGCGGCGCTTTGAAGCCAAAGACCACCCGCCCCTTACCAGCTGCGAACGAGAAGTGCAGCGCCGGGCCCAGGTGCTCTGGCAAGCCTACGTGGCGAGCAAGGGTAGCCTTGTCGTGGAGCCGGGTAGGCGCGAAGAGCTGCTAGATTCTGTGCATACGGCCGCGTAGCTGCGGGCCACCGCCGGCCGGCCTAACGCCGGCCGGGCCACGCTACCCTCAACACTACCCTTGCCTGCTATGAAAGCTCTTGACACGCTGAACATTACGGCCGACTTGCTCAAGCCCACGCACCGGCGGCTGCGGGGCTACGCCTTCGACCCCAGCTTTGCCAACCAGCTCGAAAGCAGCGGCGTCAACACCATCACCTACCATATTCGCTGGGAAAACCTGGCCCCCGGCCCCCTGGGCAAGTACCTGGAGGTAGTGGACGTAGACCCGGCCAGCGGCGCCATGTATCCGCCGGTCGATTTGGAAGACCCGCAGCTGCTGGCCCAGGATGGGCTGCCGCCCTCCGAAAGCAACCCGCAGTTTCACCAGCAAATGGTGTACGCGGTGGCCATGCTGACCATTCAGAACTTTGAGAAAGCCCTGGGGCGGCGCGTGCAGTGGTCGTCGCCAGACGCGTCTTCGGGCCACGAAGGGGAGCCCTTTATTCGCCGCCTGCGCCTCTACCCGCATGCGTTTCGGGGAGCCAACGCCTACTACAGCTCCCTGAAAAAAGCGGTTTTGTTTGGCTACTTCTCGGCGCGCCCCAGCAGCCGCAGCCTGCTCATGCCCGGCAGCATGGTGTTCTCGTGCTTGTCGCACGACATCATTGCCCACGAGGTGACGCACGCGCTCATCGATGGCATTCACAAGCGCTTCATTCTGCCCATTCACGAAGACACGCTGGCGGTGCACGAGGCCCTGGCCGACATTGTGGCGCTGTTTCAGCACTTTACGTTCCCGGAAATTCTGGAAAACCAGATTGCGCGCACCCGCGGCAACCTAAGCACCACCACGTGGCTAACGCAGCTGGCCCACCAGTTTGGCCTGGCCATCGGGCAGTATAAGTACCTGCGCGATGCCATTGAAAAGCCGGCCGACCCGCAGCTGCTGAGCGAGGCCCGCGAGCCGCACGCGCGCGGCAGCGTGCTGGTAGCGGCCATGTTCAAGGCCTTTGTCAACGTGTACAACCAGCGCACGGCCGACCTCTACCGCATTGCCACCAATGGCCGGGGCGTGCTGCCGAAAGGCGAGATTCACCCGGACCTGGTGCGCCGGCTCGCCGCCGAAGCTTCGCACACCGCCCGGCAGTTTTTGCTGCTCTTTATCCGGGCCTTCGACTACTGCCCGCCCGTGGGCACCACCTTCGGCGACCTGCTGCGGGCCATGATTACGGCCGACGTGGACCTGGTGCTGACCGACCCGCTCAACTACCGGGTGGCCCTGCTGGAGTCGTTCAAACAATGGGGGATTTACCCGGAAAACGTGCAAAGCCTGTCGGTCGAGAGCCTGACTCACCGCAGCTTCAGCGAAAAGGGGCTGCTCGAATTAGGAATGGCGATAAATAATATCCCGGAGGACGACCAGCCAAAAAAAGACGCGCTCCGGCAGGAAATCGCCACGTTCCTGAAACTAATGCGAAAGTTTTACAACGCAACGGCGCTGAAGCGAAAGAAGCGGCGGGCGCTGTTCAACATCGCGAAGCGCTACCGCGACCTGATGCACCAGCTGCTAGCCAGGCGCACCAGCGAGCCGGGCAAGCGCCTGCTGCAGGGCCTATTGAGTATTTTGCTGCTAAAAAGCGATTACCAGGAATTTGTGCGGCTAAGCATAGCTGCCGTGAATGAGGAGCTAACAAAAGAAGCGGAGGCCGGCAGCGTGCGCCTGCAAGTGGCGACCATAGAAATGGCGCTGAATAAGCTCGGCGAACCACTGTTTGAAGTGCACGCGCTGAACCGGGCCCAGCGCGTGGGCCCGGCGGCCAACGTGCTCAACCAGGTGGTGCTCACGATTATGCAGGAATGCCGCGTAAAGCTGGATAAACCTGATTTTAGCGACGAGCAGGAGTGGACCTATACGTTTAGAGGGGGTAGCACCCTGGTAGTGGACCTGGATAAAAACACCATGCGCGTTATCAACCGCGGCACTATGCGGCGGTTCTTCAACTATATAAACGTCAAGCGGCTGGCTCGCGAGCTGCTGCGCCGCTACGCGGCGGAAGCCACGGAAGGCGAGTCGCCCTTTGCCCCCTCTATGTGGGCAAAAACTTCCTACGCCGAGCCGTTTGCCCTGTTGCACCGCCACGCCTAACCCTCTAGCTTTCCTGGCTTTATGAGCGCGCTAACCTCAGTGGCGGTGCGGATGTACTGCACCGGCTTCGGCGACTGTTTCCTGCTCACGTTCCGCTACGGGCCCGATGGGCCTGGGCAGCAGGCCAAAACCCTCTGGATTGACTTTGGGGTGCGCGCCGGCCAGGCCGAGCCCGTCGAGGGCCTTAACCCCGATAGCGCACGCGCGCGCCGCTTGGGGGCGGCGCGCACCAGGGAGCGCATGCAGGCTATTGCGCAGGACATTCGGGACTACGTGGCGGGCTTGCGGCCCGCGCCAGCCCCCCAACTGCCCGCGCAAGGCCCGCCAGCAAAGTCGCAAGCCTTTGTGGATGTGCTGGCCATCACGCACGAGCATGTCGACCACATTTCGGGTCTGAAGCAGGCGGCGAAGGTGCTGAAGGACATCACGTTTGGGCAGCTCTGGTTTGCCTGGACGGAGAACCCGCGCGAAGAGCTGGCGCAGGAGTGGCGCCGCCAGAAGCGGCAGGCGCGCACAGCCCTCCAAACGGCCCTAACCCACTTGAATAGCTCCCCCCAGGCTATGGCTATGAGCGAGGGGCCCAAAAGCCTGAAGCGACACCTGGAACACCTGGCGGAATTTGAGCCAAAATTGAAGCCGAAGGAAACTGAATTCCACCTCCACCCCAGCTACCAGCAGCTGTTGGAGCGCCCCGACCAATCGGTTTGCTACCTGAGCCCCGGCTACACGGCCGGCCCGGAAGTGCGCCAGGGCGACGTGATAGGCGAGGGCTTGCAGAAAACCCCAGGAGCCACGGTGTTTGAAGGGGCCCGCATCTACGTGCTGGGCCCGCCCAAAGACCTGGCCGTGGTCAGGGCCGGCGAGCCGAAGCACTGGGAGCAAACCCTGCACGCGGCGGCCCAGCAGTCGGCCCACGATTTCACGGACAGCCACTTTGCGGGGTCCGACGTTAGGAAGCAGGATTTCTGGTATTTCGTGGGTAAGTCGCCCTTCGATGAGCGGTTTGTGGTGCCGGTAGAGTTCCCCACGGGGAAGCTGCCCCACAGCGTAACGCATCGCCCCTCTCAGGAATTACCCGCGCCGGAAAGCCGGAAAGTAGCGCTGCTGTTTGCGGGGCTCAAGGAAACAGAGGCGTACCACCGCTACTTTGGCCCGCTTACCCAGGTCGAAGCGGCCGAAGAGCCGGCGCAGCCGTGGCGGCGCATCGACCACGACTACGTGTACGAGGCCGGCAGCCTGGCCATTCAGCTCAACAACGGCGTGAACAACACCAGCCTGGTGCTGGCCATTGAGCTGGAGGCCACGAAGCAGGTGCTGCTTTTTTCCGGCGACGCCGAATACGGGGTCTGGAACGATTGGGAGCGGGACCGCCAGGAGCACGCGCACCAGCAGGAGCCCACCGCGCACCGCCAGTACTGCTGGTCTGTTGAGGGCGGCGCACCCGTCACCGTGGAAGACCTGCTGGGCCGCACCGTCTTCTACAAAATGGGCCACCACGGCAGCGAAAACGCCACGCCAAAATCAAAAGGCATCGGCAAGCTAAGTAATGCGGCGCTGCACAGCATGATTCCGGTGAATGAAAAAACGGCCAGACACTTCGGCTGGTGCCGCATTCCGTTTGAGAACCTGCTAACCGTTCTTGAGCAACGAAAAATCCCCTACGTGCGGGCCGATAAAAGCCACAACCCCAGTGGAGAAGGGAGCCTGGCGCAAGCGAAAAAGCAAACCGCCGCCTCGCCGCTTGTGGGGCACGTGCATTGGAACGCCAAGCTCGATGGGTCTGGCAAGCACCTGTTTGTGGAATGGAAGCTAACTATTTAGCAAACAAGCTATTATGCAGACATGCCAATTCCGGCCACCAACAATAGCTGCCCTGTCGGCGCTTGCTTTTTGGAAGGTCAGGGCAGCGCCTCCACCAGGCACGAAACGGCCTCGGTGCCGGGGTTGCGCAGCACCAGGAACGCACCGGTGCCCAAGGCCCCCAGCTGCTTCACCAGGGGAGTCGCCACGTCGACCGGCAGGGTGGTGGGGCTCGCCGGCGCATCCGTTTCGGTGGCGGCCCGGCCCAGCGTAACCGTTCCACTCCCGCGCAAGAAGGTGACGACCAGCCGGGTAGTGGCCGTCCACGAGCTGGCCACGGGCAGGGTGGAGCTGCCGCTGGCCGGCAGGTCGACGCTGAGGGCAGGCTCCGCCGATGACTCCGAAATATATTCGCGCAGCGCGTAGGCAACCAGCGCGGCAATGAGCACGCCCGACACACACAGCACAAACCGAAAGGCAACCGCGTGGGACCAGTGGCCGGGGTCGGCCAGCCACTTCAGAAAATCGTCGCTTTTTGAGAGCACGAAGCCGGTCAGAAAAGAGCTCACCACCGTGCTCAGGCGGCTAAAGCGCGCCGCTTCGGCATCGGTGCCCGGCGAGGCGTAGACGCCGAGTATCCACCCGCAGGCTACCCCCAGGTTTAGCAAGGCCAGGTCCAGAAACCGCTCGGTGCTGCTCGTCACCCACGCGCAGGTGAAGCTGAACAACATGATGTAGAGCGTCACCCCAAAGAGCAGGGTGAGGCCGCCGGAAACCAGCTGATTCGAGGAATTGGGCAAGCTGAAGCCGGTAAAGTTGAGGCTGGTTGAATTGGGCGCTCCCATTGGTATACTGTTAATAGGTCCATTAGTAATCAATCAGCATCAATCAGCTCAGTGCGGCTTCTGCCAGAGGCCCGGCTGCGGGTGCAGCCATTCGAATAAGCCCCGCCCACCGGCTCAGGGCGGTGCTAGTCGCGCAGGGCTACTAAGGCCTGCCGCGCATTCACTCCCGGCGCGTCATCAGTATAGGGTCTTCAGCGCTGGCGGCACTGGTGCTTTGCAGGTGATGCTGGTCATCTAGCAGCCGCTGCCGCACATTGTGCAAGTGACTGAGCGCCTGGTCGATGTCAGCCAGCGAAAGATTATTGAGCGCTTCCAGGGCCCGGTCCCGTATATCCCCAAACGGGCACGCATTGCGGAAGCTTCGCAAATCCCGCCGATAGCTATCACGGGTTGCGGCGTCGTTGGCCTGAGCCGCCATAGCAAGCAGGTTGTCGAGTGCGCTTTGCCAGTCACCGCGCGAGGTAAGGTTATCGAAGTCAGCCATCGGTGAAGAGGGTTAAGAGTGAATAAAAACAACTCCGGCAAGCGGCGCCGCCCCTGCTGCCCCAGCTCACTTACGGGTAGCAACTGCTGGCACCTGCTTGTCGGGGGCTTGCTGAGCGGCGATAGTAGCCGCCTCCCTGGCCGCCTTAGCGGAGGCTTCCCTGGCGTCTTGCAATTGCGTAATGAGCTTCTGCACGTTCTGGGCCTGCGCCAGCAGGTCCTGGCGCGTTACCGCGTCAGCTTTCAGCAGCGCCTGGCGCAGGTCGTGATGGCCACTGGCCCAGGTGCCGACCAACTGCTGGCTTTTGGCAAAAAGCGCCTGGCTTTGCTGTTGCGGAACGAGCACGAGCGCCTGCCAGCGCGTCTGCTCGGCCTCGTGCAAACGCTGCGGCACCTGGTTGCTCAACGAGCTTTCATCCAAGTAGTTGAGGTAGTAGCTTTCTCGTTTTTTGAGGGCGGCCAGCAGCGCTGCGTGGGCCGTGGTGCTGTGCCTGGGCGTGCCATATTTAAACTTATTGAAGGCCTGGCGAATAGTGCCGGTGGGGTCCGCCCTAAGTGCATCCAGCGCCGCCAGAATGCCGCCCGAATCGCCTAAGCTGCCGTCCGGGTTAGGCTGGGTTAGCAGCGCAGTCTCTGCCTCTGCAAGTGCTTCCAGGCGCGCTATCACGTACTCCTGGCGCCGCTGCACGGAGCCCGAATAGCGGTTGATTAGGTCATGCTTCGCGTCGTTATCGAGCAACAAATCGAACGTAGCGGCATCAATTCTGGCGTACTCAGCCAAGCCGGCCCTGAGCGCCCTGGCTACCGCCTGAATGCGCTCTTCCTGCTCAGGCGAAGCTAAGCTCTTCAGCTTCTGATTGGTGTGGTGGTCATTCAGGCGCTTAACGATAGCGCCTATTTGGGCGGCCGCCGTGGCCAGTGGCGTAGTAAATGGCGCGCCCAGCGGAGACAGGTACTCCTTGCTTGCCTCGATAAGGCTCTCCGTTGCTTTAAATGCCCTGTTAATGCTTTCATCGCGCTGCTGGCCGGCCTGGGCCACTTTCACCATCGCCTC
Organism: uncultured Hymenobacter sp.; assembly: GCA_964243255.1. GTDB lineage: Bacteria > Bacteroidota > Bacteroidia > Cytophagales > Hymenobacteraceae > Hymenobacter. The sequence goes on along the minus strand of CAXTFI010000061.1, from coordinate 10,998 downwards.
CGCATACGCATCAAACTGATGGGCCACTTCCTTGAACTTGGTGGCCCCATCTTTTACGGTTTGCCGGTCTTTTTCCCACTTTTGCAGCTGCTCACCTTTGGGTTTGAATACAGTAGCGGCCTGCTCCATATCGGCCTGCACCTGCTGTAGGCTGGCGTCAATGGCAGCTGCCATATCGGTTGTGGCACTGGCAAAAGGCCGAACATCTGCAATCTCTCCGCAGCCAGGTAGCAAGGCCACAACCAGGGCACATACGCAAAGACTGTGAAGCCGCATACTGGTATAAAGCAAGGTGCTCTACCCCCGAGCTTGGGCTAGCTGATACCATATCGTTAGCAGATGCAAAGTTGTGTTATTCAGAAGTATACATAAATCAGTGCCAGCACTGAATCTGGCTGCTTGCCAATGGCAGGATAAGCTCACGGCCAGGCAGTTTACCTAAGCTATACAGCATAAAAACGCAGTAAGGCAAACGCAAAAAGCTTCTCCACTACAAATGGAGAAGCTTTTTGCGTTTGCCTTAAATTGCTGACTTACGCCGCGTCGTCGGTCACCACAATCTTGGTGATTTCGTCGTTGCCGCGAATCTGGTCAATCACGTCCAGGCCATCCACTACCTTGCCAAACACGGTGTGCACGCGGTCGAGGTGGGCGGTGTTCTGGCGGTCGTGCACGATGAAAAACTGCGAGCCGCCGGTATTTTTGCCGGCGTGGGCCATGCTGAGCACGCCGCGCTCGTGGTGCTGGTGGCCGCCGCTGGTTTCGCAGTCGATTTTGTAGCCGGGGCCGCCGGTGCCGGGCTGGCCTTTGGCGCCGGGCTTGGTGTTGGGGTCGCCGCCCTGAATCATAAAATTCGGGATGACGCGGTGAAACTTGGTGCCGTCGTAGAAGCCTTTGCTGGCCAGGTCGGTGAAGTTTTTAACGGTATTGGGGGCGTCCTGCTCGTAGAACTCGACTTTCATAACGCCCTTAGGCGTGTGGATTTCAGCGGTTTTCATGAAAAACAACGTAAAAATGAGGGGGTGGGAATGGGCGTTGCGGCTAGGCGCACCGCCCAACGAAGGTAAAACAGTCGGCGGCAGGTGGGGTTTAGCAGAACCGGGTAGCCAGCTTATTACGTAAGCAAAAGCGCCTGATTTTCACCTCATCCCTTTTTTCACCGTTTTTCATGAAGAAGATTTTCCTTCCCCTGGCCACCGCAGTTGCCTTGTCGCTGGGCCTTACCAGCTGCGGCGGCGACAAAACTGCCGACACCGCCACTGCCACCACGGACGCAGCCAGCACGGCCAACCCCGCCGACTCGGTAGCCGCCATGGCCGGTGACTCGGCCCGCATGGCCAAGCCCGGCGGCGTAATGGTAGACGGCGTAGCCATGACGGCCGATAAAGACATCGTAGACAATGCTGCGGGTGCCAAAAGCGTGAGCACGCTCGTGTCGCTGGTGAAGCAGGCTGGCCTGGTCGAAACGTTGAAGGGCACCGGTCCTTTCACCGTGTTTGCGCCCACCAACGATGCCTTTGCCAAGCTGCCCAAGGCGGCCGTGGCTGCCCTCACCGACCCCGCCAACGCCGCCAAGCTCAAAGGCGTGCTCACCTACCACGTTATCGCCGGCCGCCTGCTGGCCGCCGACCTCAAAGACGGCCAGGAGCTAACCACCGTGAACGGCGAGAAGCTGCACGTGATGGTAAAAAACGGTAAAGTACTGGTAGGCAACGGCAAAGATGCCCCCGCCACCGTAGCCATCGCCGACGTAGTGTCGAAAAACGGCGTCACCCACGTCATCGACACCGTAGTGCTGCCGCTGGCTAAGTAAATGAGTAGGTGAGTAAATGAGTAAGGGGCTGTCGTTCAGCATATTGAACGACAGTCCCTTACTCACCTACTCATTTACCACAGCCCCGCGTCTTCCGATACGCGCTGGGCAAAGCTGGCCCAGTCCACATTGGACTCGCCTAGGGCCACGGTGGCCGTGAGGCGGTCGCGGATGATGTTGGCGAAGGGCATGGGAACGGCCTGCTTATAAGCCTCTTGCACCACCAGGTTCATATCCTTGCGGATGATGGCGGGCGGCGCGCCCACCGGCTGGTAGTGCTGCTCGGCGATGAGCTTGCCGTAGCTTTTGTAAATGGGGTTATTGAAAAGCGTGCTGGTCAGCATGTTGTAAAAATCGACGCGGTCGAGGCCGCTTTTTTCGGCCAGCGTCAGGGCTTCGGCCAAGCCTTCAATCACGGTGCCGAGCAGGAAATTGCCGCACAGCTTGGCCACGCTGGCCGCGCCGGGGTCGTCGCCAAAATCGTGGGTGCCCTGGCCAATGGCCGCCTGCGCCGCTTTCAACCGTTCGCGCGCGGCGGCCGGTCCCGACGAGCCCACCCAGAGCTTGCCCAGGGCGGCCACATCGGGCTTGCCAAACACCGGCGAGGCCACCAGCGCGGAGCCGTGCGCGGCATGGGCTTCGGCCAGGCGGCGGTTGGTATCGGGGGCCACCGTGCTGCACGACGCGTGAATGGCTCCTTGGGGCAGCGCGCTCAGGATACCGTCGGACCCGGTGGTGAGGGTTTCGAGGGCGTGGTCGTCGGTCACCATCGTGAACACAATGGCGGCGTCGCGCACGGCCGCGGCGGGCGTGGCGGCCACGGTGGCCCCCTGCTGGCGCAGCGGCTCGGCCTTGTCAGCGGTGCGGTTATAAACGGTGAGCGGGAAGCCGGCCTTGAGCAGGTTGGCGGCCATTGCCGCGCCCATGCTGCCCAAGCCTAAAAAGGCAATTTTATCAGCCATGAAAAGAAGGGGGTAAACGTCCTAAACTGGCTGCGTGTACGCAAAAGCTACGGCGCAGGGCTGGGCGTGGCCACCGAATCGGGGGCCGCGGCGGGCGCCGGGGCTCCCGATTCGGTGGCCACGCTGTCGGCAGGCTGCTTGGCCGGCACGGCAGCTTCCGTTGCGTCAGCGGGCTCAGCGTCAACCGAATACGAGGAAGCGTTGTCGCTAGCAGGCCGGGTTGGCGCCAGGGTGCTGTCAACCACGTAAACCACAGCAGGCGCTACCGCTTGCGCAGCCTGCATGGCGCTTTTGCGAGGCACGGCCGTGGTAGCGGGGCGCGGTTTGGGCACCTGAGTTAGTCGCATCACGCCCCAGGTACCCCCGCCCAACCCAGCCAGGACCAGCGCTACCATCCCCCAGCGCTCGGCTTGGCGCAGGCGACGAAACGAAGTGCCAGCGGGCCTGGCCGCCACCGAAGCGGGCACCCTGCCGGCGGGTGGCCGCTCCGTGGGTAGGGCCCGCGCCGGCGGGCTGGCGGGCACGGGCTGGGCCAGCGCCCGCGGCTGCGTGGCCTTGTCCGTAGCTTGTAACTGCTTGATAAGCAGGCCTAGCTGCTGAATGCGCGTATCCAGCTCCTGGTTGCGCGCGGCCAGCTCGGCGCGGGCACTGCGCAGCTCTTCTTCCAGCTTGGCGGTGGCCTGCTGCTCGGCCCGCCGCTCGGTGGCCGACAGCCCGGCCTGCGCCAGCTGCTGCCGCAGCTGGCTTAGCTCCTGGGTGCGGGCGGCTTCGCGGGTGGTGGCTTCCTGGCGCTGCTGGTGCAGCTCGGCTTGCAGCTCGTGGCGCAGCTGCTGGAGGCGGGCGCGCTCCTGCTGGTCGGTAGCGGCCGGGGCGGGGCCGCCGTAGGGCGGGTCGGCCGGAATGTCCTCGGCCCCCAACCAGCGCCACAACTGCCGCAGCTGGTGCACCAGGTAAGTAGGCAGGCCTGCAACTATATTTTCGGGCCTGCCTTGCTCGTGGGCAACGTAGGGTTCGTTGGCCAGGTACTCGCCCCATTCCAGTAGCTCGCCGGCGTTTAAGGTAGCTGTTTCAGGAGCCAGCGCTTGGCGCAAGCGGGCGGGTAGCTGCGCGGCCCCGCCCACCAGCTGAAAATCGTGGGCCGCCGCGTAGCGGTGCAGCTGCGCTTCCACCTCGGGCCCAAACGTGAGCGGCGCGTCAAACAAGGCCACGCCCCCGCACGGCGGCAGTTCGCTCTCGGGCAAGCCCAGCTGCCCGCCCAACCAACCCAATGCCACGGGTACTTGCTGCTGGTACTGCGCAAACGGGTTGTCGGCCCCCGCATAGTCGGGCAGCGGCTGCCCGCCCAGCTGCCAGGCGCCGTAGGCCAGCGCGGGTATGGTAAGGTGCCCAGCGTGGGGCAGCAGCATTAGTAGCGTCACGCTGCCCGGCCGCACGAGCAGCATATCGGCCGCAAGGGGCGTAAAGGCCCCCAGGTTGCCCAGCAGCACGGTAGCCGGCGCGTCGGCCTCGGCGTGCAGTGCCGCCCGCACGGCATCGTATTGCCGCTGGCGGGCCGCATCGGCGAAGGGCACTGGCAATAGGCTGACCAGCATGGGGTTGGGGGGTGGTGAGTGGCGAGTTATGAGTTAATAGCACGTCATGCAGACCGCAGGGAAGCATCTCGCTCGCCTTGTTGAACGATTGAGTTACTGCCGCACGCGAGATGCTTCGCGGTGCTCTGCATGACGTGCTACGTAGCCCATAATTTTCAATTCACCACTCACCATTAACTCAATGCCGGTTATCCTCGTCGGCCAGCATGCTGAGGTAGCTCTCGTAGCGCGGCACGGCCAGCTTGCCCTGGTCCATGGCCTCGCGCACGGCGCAGCCGGGCTCGTGCACGTGCTGGCAGTTGTGGTAGCGGCACTGGTTGAGCAGGGCGCGCATTTCGGGAAAGTAGCCGGCCAGCTCGGCGGCGGGCACGTCCACGAGGCCCAGCTCCTTGATGCCGGGCGTGTCGATGAGGTAGGTGCCGGGCACCACTTCCAGCATTTCGGCGAAGGTGGTGGTGTGCTTGCCCTTATCAGAAAAAGCGCTGATTTCGGCCGTTTTCAGGTCCAAATCGGGCACCAGCTCGTTGATGAGCGTGCTCTTGCCCACGCCCGAGTGGCCCGAGAGCAGCGAAATCTTGTTGGGCAGCAGCGCGGCCACGGCTACCACGTTGTCGCCGGTTTCGGCCGAGCACAGCACGCTGGGGTAGCCCAGGCTTTCGTACATGCCGGCTATCTGGCGCTGGTAATCCAGGGTATCTTCGTCGTAAAGGTCTGATTTATTGAAAATTAGCAATGCCGGCAAGTGGTACGCCTCGGCCGTGACCAAAAAGCGGTCAATAAACCCAAACGAGGTGGCCGGCGACACCAGCGTAACCACCAGTAGCGCCTGGTCGAGGTTGGCGGCCACAATGTGGGCGTGCTCGCTCTTGTGCACCGAGCGCCGGATGATGTAGTTGCGGCGCGGCCCGATGGTGTGAATCACGCCCGCGCCCTCCGCCTGCGCGGGCACCTCAAACGCCACCACGTCGCCCACGGCCAGCGGGTTGCTCACCTTCAGGCCCTGGTTCTTAAACTTGCCACGCAGCCGGCAGCGGTGCAGCTGCCCGCCGGGCAGCTCGCGCACCACGTACCACGAGCCGGTAGATTTGACGACAACCCCTTTCAATTTAATTAGGAATGAAGAGTGAGGAATGAAGAATTGATAAGAGTGAAGTGGAAAAATAATTCTTCATTCTTCATTGCTCATTCTTAATTGCGAAAGAATGCGGCCCGTGGCCCCGGCGTGGGTGTGCACGTACTCCAGGCTCATATCCTGCACTTTAAGGCGGGCCTCCTCATTGTAATACAGCCGGTCGAAGGCCGATTCCAGCTGCCGGGCCGACTGCACCGAGAAGGCGCAGCCCAGCTCCACCAGCTCCACGGCCTCCTGAAACCGCTGGTAGCGCGGCCCAAAAAACACCGGCAGCCCGAAAGCCGCCGCTTCCAGCGTGTTGTGCAGCCCCGCCCCAAACGCCCCCCCAATGTAAGCAAAACGCCCGAACCGGTAGAGTTGGCTGAGCATGCCCACGTTGTCAATCAGCAGCAGGCGCGCCTCGGCCACGGTAGCGGGCGTGGCCCGCGAGTAGCGCACCGTGAGGCCCGGCAGCGCGGCCTCTATCTCCAGCAAATGCGCCTCACTCACCTCGTGCGGGGCCACAATGAAGCGCATGGCGCGGGCGTGCTTGCGCAGCAGCGGGGCCAGGGCGGGCAGGTCTTCGGGCCAGGTGCTGCCGGCCACCAGCGTGGGAGCGCCGTCGGCCACGAAGGCTTCGGCCAGGGGCAGGGGCCGGGCGGGGGCCAGCGCCGTGGCCGCTACGGTGTCGAAGCGGGTGTCGCCGGCTACGCTCACCCGCGCCAGGCCGATGCCGCGCAGCAACTCGGCCGAAGCCTCGTTCTGGGTGAAAATGTGGCTGAGCTGACCTAGTATTTTCCGGAAAAAGCCGCCCCAGGGCCGGAAGAAAACCTGGTCAGGCCGAAAAATAGCCGCCACCACCACCGCCGGAATCTGCTGCTGCCGCAGCTCGCGCAAAAAGAAATACCAGAACTCGTACTTGACAAATACCGCCAGTTTGGGTTGCACGCTCGCCACAAACGCCTGGGCATTTTCGGCCGTGTCGAGCGGCAGGTAAAACACGTAGTCGGCCCCCGGCCAGCTCTTGCGCACCTCGTAGCCCGAGGGCGAAAAGAACGTGAGCACGATTTTGTGGCCAGGGTACTGCCCGCGTAGCCCCTCAATGAGCGGGCGGCCCTGCTCAAACTCGCCCAGCGAGGCGCAGTGCACCCACAGGCGCGGCGCGGCATCGGCGGCCAACGCTTGCGCAATGCGCGGCAGCAGCCCCTGGCGGCCCGCCACCCAGGCCGCCGCCTTGGGCACAAATGGAGAGGCCAGGCGCAGTAGCAGCACGTAAAGTGCTAATCCTGAAGAATATATGAAACGCAAAAAAGACCGCGCCCGGAATGAAAAGTCCGAACGCGGCCCCAAAAATACGGTAAACCTGTGCGGTAAGCTTTAGCTTGCCGGGTGTTGATGCCCAAAACGGCAAGCTAAAGCTTACCGCACCGCTAAACTTCCTTAGCTTCCCAATTGGCGGGGCAGGTTTCGCCGTGCTCCTCGTAGTGGCGCAGGGCATCTACCATGCGCAGGGCGTCGGAGATGCGGCGGCCCAGGAAGCGGTCGTTCACAAGCTGGTGCCGCACAATACCGTCGCGGTCAATCAAAAACAAGCCCCGGTAGGCCTGCGGCGAGCCCACAAAGGTCATTTCGCCGGCCTCGTTGTAGTCGTAGTGGCCGGCCAGCACGTCGTAGTTGGCCGCAATAGTTTTGGTAGCGTCGGCCAGGAGCGGGTACGTGACGCCCGCAATGCCGCCCTCGGCCTGCGGCGTGCGCAGCCAGGCCTGGTGGGTCTGGTGCGAGTCGGTGCTGCACCCAATCACGGCCACACCCCGGCGCTCAAACTCGGGCAGCATGGCCTGAAAAGCCAGCAGCTCGGTAGGGCAGAGGCCCGAGAAATCGGCCGGGTAAAAAAACAGGAGCACGTAGCGCTTGCCCAGGTAGCGGTCGAGCGAAAAATCCTGCTCCACCTGCTGGCCGATAACGGCCGGAGCCTTAAAAATAGGGGCGCGCTTGCCAACGAGAACGGGCATCTTAGTTAATTATGAATTGTGAATTAGGAATTGCGCCGTTTGCTTCTGCGTCTCTTCTGCGAAACCCTCTGCGTCTTCTGCGGTGAAAGCACCCGGTTGCCTCCCTTACTCCAAACGCCCCCAAACAGTTATTCACGCACCAAAAACTGAAACGTGCTGCGCGTGCGCTGCTCCAGCAGCAGCACCCGCCCGCCGGTCAGCCGCTCAATACTCGCCTGGTCGTAATGCTTAATCGTAAACAGCACTAAATCAGCATTATACTGCACCCGAAACTGCCCGCGCAGCAGTTCCAGCAATCGCTGCACCCGCATCTCCGAATAATCGACGCACACCGAAAAGCTAATGGCCGAGTTCTGCATCAGGTTAATCTTGAGCCGCGCCTGCGCCAGCGCCCCAAAAATCACCTCTAAATTCTCCTCCGAAATAAACGCAAAGTCCTTACTCTCAAACGATAGCAGCCCTTGCCCGCCCTTGCGAATAAACGCCGGCACCAGCGGTGGGTGCTGGCAGTCGTGAATAAGCGTGCCCGGCGCGGCTGGGTCCAGAAACGACTTCACCCGCAGCGGAATGCCGCGCTCCGCCAGCGGCTTCAAGGTCTTGGGGTGAATGACGCTGGCCCCGTAAAACGCCATCTCAATGGTTTCCTGGTAGCTGATTTCAGGGTACAGCACCGTGTCGGGGAATATTTTGGGGTCGGCGTTGAGCAGGCCCGGCACGTCTTTCCAGATGGTTACGCTTTCGGCCCGCAGGCAGTAGGCGAAGATGGCCGCCGAGTAGTCGGAGCCTTCGCGGCCCAGGGTGGTGGTTGCTTTTCTCACTGTGCCCCCAAGGAAGCCTTGCGTCACTACTGGACCTGCTTTAAGTAATGATGGCACGGCCTTATTAATTGCGGTTTCGGTAACAGACCAAGTAACTCGGCCTTCCCGCCAATTGCGGTCAGTGCGAATAAGCGGTCGGCAGTCTAGCCAGGTCGTCTTATGGTGAAGCCTTAGTGCAAAAGCGACTAGCCGCGAAGCAAGTAGTTCGCCAAAGCTAACTATCTGGTCATACTGCTGGTCGTAGTCGTGATGAGAATTTATATCCACCAGATTTTGGTCCAACTCTTCAAAATGCTCCTCTAAGTCGTCGTACAGATTCTCTGCATCGCCAGCCTTAATAGCGGAAAATTCCTTGCTCAAAGCCGACGCGGCCGACCAGTGAAAATCCTTCAAATGCTTGACCTTGTTTTCGTAAGACTCTCCAGCATAGGCCAGCCCATAAATCTCCTCCAGCGCATTCGTCGTCTTGCCCATCGCCGACACCACAATGAGCAGCGGCCCCTTCGGCCCAAAGTCGCGCACAATGCGGCAGAGGTTGAGTATCGCCGCCGCGTCCTTCACTGAGGCACCGCCAAATTTATAGACCTGCAAGCCTGTCAATTCATTTTCCATAGGCCCCAAAACTAGCCCCCGCGCCGCGTTTGGGCCGCTCGGCCCGGCAATGGTAGCTTTGCGCAAGCTCCACCCGCCCCAGCCACCCTTCATGGACCACAACAGACTCGCCCTGCCCGTCGGCACTACCCTCGACCGCTTCATCATGCGCAAGCAGGAAGATTTTCCCTACGCCACCGGGGAGCTGTCGCAATTGCTGCGCGATATCGCGCTGGCGGCCAAAATTGTGAACCGCGAAATCAACCGCTCGGGCCTCATCGACATCGCCGGGGCCTACGGCAACCGCAACGTGCAGGGCGAAGACCAGCAGAAGCTCGACGTAATCGCTAACATTCGGTTTATCAGAGCCTTGCGCAACGGTGGCGAGGTGTGCACCATCATCTCCGAGGAAGACGAAGACATCATCCAGACCGGCAACAACCAGGGCAAGTACGTGGTGGCCATCGACCCGCTCGACGGGAGCAGCAACATCGACGTCAACGTTAGCATCGGTACTATTTTCAGCATTTACCGCCGCATCTCGCCCACCGGCCGCGAGGGCACCAGCGCCGACTGCCTGCAGCCCGGTACCCACCAGGTGGCGGCGGGCTACGTCATTTACGGCTCCAGCACCATGCTCGTGTACACGACCGGCAACGGCGTCAATGGCTTCACCTACGAGCCCAGCCTGGGCGAGTTTTTCCTGTCGCATCCCGACATTCAGACGCCCAAAACCGGCACCGTTTACTCCATCAACGAGGGCTCATCCGAGTCGTTTTCGCCCGGCGTGGCCGCGTTCATTCAGCACTGCAAGGCCACCAATTTCTCGGCCCGCTACATCGGCTCGCTGGTGGCCGACTTCCACCGCAACCTGCTCAAGGGCGGTATCTACATCTACCCCGCCACCGCCAAAAGCCCCGGCGGCAAGCTGCGCCTCATGTACGAGTGCAACCCGCTGGCCTTCATCGTGGAGCAGGCCGGCGGCAAAAGCTCCAGCGGCACCCGCCGCACCCTCGAAATCGAGCCCAAAACCTGCCACGAGCGCTGCCCCGTCTTCATCGGCAGCCGCGACCTGGTAGCGCAAGCCGAAGCCTTCCTGGCCCAGGAAGATGTGCGGTAAGCTTTAGCTTGCCGTAAGTTGAATTCATTAGTAAAATGGCAAGCTAAAGCTTATCCCACACGCAAAAAAGCCGTTCCTGAACCCAGGAACGGCTTTTTTGTAAACAAAAATAAAGCTTACTCCGCTTGCTTGGCCTCCGTGGTCACCTCCGGGTTGCCAGCGGGCGTCGCGGCCTCATCCTCCGCGCCAATTACACCGCCGGTGCTCAAAGGCTCGTCGGCAGCGGGCTCAGCTTCCGTAGCGGCCGAGTAGGGAAGGTGCTGACTCACAATGCTATACCAGGTAGCCAGCTTCTTGATGTCGGACTGGTACACGCGCTGGCGGTCGTACTCGGGCAGCACGCCGGCCAAAAACTCGGTCAGCTCGCCTTCGCTCGACTTATTCGTCACCGGCAGGCGCGTGCCGTGCTGCTGGTAAATGCGCTCAAATACCTCCGTCAGCGGCACCGTATCGTCCGAATCCTGGGCGTAGATGCCGATTTCACTCAGCAGCGAAACTTTGTTGCTGGCCGGGGCCAGCGAGCGGGTCGCCTTGGCATCCAGGCTTTCTACCAACACCCCGTGGCGGGCGGGCCGCACCAAGCGGAATAAACCCGGCTGGCCACTTATGGCCGCCAGCTCTTTCAAATCGTAAGGCATTCTTTCTGTAATTAGGAATTGGCAAAGAGGAATGAAGAATAAGGAGTGAAAAAGCCAATCTGGTAATTCTTCATTCCTCATTCCACATTCTTAATTTTCTACCGTGTTCGCGCCGGTCACGCCGAGCTTGAAGTCGATGGGCAGGCTGGTTAAAATCGGGTATTCGGGTTTCTTGAACTTGAGCAGGCGTACCACGCGGGCGGCTTCCTCGCCGGTGCCGCCGCCTACTTGCTTTACAATACGCAGGCCCTGCATTGTGCCGTCGGGGTTCAGGGTGAAGCTCACGATGCAGCGCCCCTGCATGCGGTTGCGCTTGGCCAGCAGCGGGTATTTCAGCTCCT
>CAXTFI010000060.1:0-23187 GCA_964243255.1 uncultured Hymenobacter sp. | reverse complement strand
GCCCGCGCCCTGGCCGGGCAGCCCGAAATTATCCTGGCCGACGAGCCCACCGGCAACCTCGACTCGGTGATGGGCGAGGAAATAATGGAGCTGCTGCTGGGCCTCAACCGCCAGGGCACCACCCTGGTCATGGTGACCCACGACGAGCAGCAGGCCCGCAAAACCGGCCGCCTCATCCGCTTCTTCGACGGCCGGCAAGTGGCGTAGGGTCAGTTATCAGTCATCAATTATCAGTTATCAGCTCGAACTACCTACTAGTATTTCCACCCGCTGCCACTTGATAATCACTGCCTGATAACTGATAATTGATGACTGATAACTGAAAAAACCATGCTTCTCTCTTACCTCAAAATCGCCTGGAAAGTCCTGCTCCGGCGCAAGTTCTTCACCGCTATCAGCCTGTTTGGCATCAGCTTCACGCTGATGATACTGCTGGTCGTGTATGCGCTGTTAGACTACGCCGTGGGGCCGCACCGGCCTGAGCTACGGGTGGATAGATTACTGTTTGTCAACCGTATACAGCTGATGTACCGTGATGGCGGCCAGAGCAACGCGAGCTTAGGCTATACTTTTCTCGACCAGCACGTGCGCACGCTGAAAACGCCCGAAAAGGTGTCGATTAGCGAGGCCAACTACGGCACCGACGTAGCCTACGTGGGCCAGCAGGCGCTCAAGCTCGACCGCAAGCGCACGGATGCGGAGTTCTGGCAGGTGCTGGACTTCGATTTTGTGGCCGGGCGGCCCTTCAACGCGCGGGAAGTACGTGAGGCAGCCCACGTTATGGTCATCAACGAGCACACGGCCCGGCGCTATTTCGGTAGCGTAGCCGGCGTGACAGGACGCGACCTGGTGCTGGAAGCCGTGCCCTACCGGGTGCTGGGCGTGGTGCGCGACGTGTCCCTGATGCGCCTCACTACCTACGCCGAGGTATGGCTGCCCCTCACTACCACCAACGACAACCTGCACAACCCCAGTTTGCTGGGCCGCTACCAGGCCATTATGCTGGCCCGCTCGGCCGCCGAGGTGCCCCGCGTGCAGGACGAGTATCAGCGCCTCGTAGCCCACTTGCCCGTGCCCGACCCCAAGCAATTCAAGCAGGTCAGGACCTACGCCCGCACGCTGCTGGCTTCCTACACGGGGCGCTCCAGCGATAATGCGACGCCCGAGGGCGGCGAGGGGCGCTTTGTACAGCTAGCGCTGGGACTGGGCATACTCTTTATGCTGCTGCCGGCCCTCAACCTGGTCAACATCAACGTGAGCCGCACGCTGGAGCGCTCCTCCGAAATCGGGGTGCGCAAGGCATTTGGGGCCACGGCGGGGCGGCTGGTGGGGCAGTTTCTGGTTGAGAATATTTTTCTGACGCTGCTGGGCGGCGCGCTGGGCCTGGTGCTGGCCGCCGGCGCGCTGAGCCTGCTCAATAGCAGCCACCTTATTCCCTACGCGCACTACGGGCTGAACGCCCGCGTGTTTGGGGTGTCGCTGGGCGTCGTGCTGTTTTTCGGCCTCCTGTCGGGTGCCTACCCAGCTTATAAAATGTCGAAGCTGCACGCCATAAAGGCCCTCAAGGGCGACGCCGGCAGCTAGCCTTACGCCCCTGATACTTACTACTGCTAATTGCTAACTGAAAATGATACGCCACCTGATAATCCTGATGTGGAACCGCAAGCGGGCCAACGGCCTGCTGATTCTGGAAATACTCCTGGCCTTTGTGGTGCTCTTTGCCGTAGGCAGCGTGGGCGTGTTTAGCTGGCGCAACTACCGCGCTCCGTTGGGCTTTGCCTACGACAACGTGTGGGAAATTCAGTTGAATCCTGGCACCCAGCCCCGCGCCGCACAATTCAGCACCTTGCAGCAGGTGCTGGCGCGGCTGCGCAGCACGCCGGGCGTAGTGCAGGTGTCGCGTAGCGTCGAGAACACCCCTTTTTCGTTCAGCAACAATACCACTGAGTTTCGGGCCGTGCAGGGCCCAAATAAGCCCGCCGCTTACGGCGATGTGTACGATGCCGGCCCCGAGCTGCGCGATGTGATGGGCCTGCGCCTGGTAGCCGGCCGCTGGTTCGACCGCCGCGACGAAGCTTTGGCCCGCCACCCGCCCATCGTCATCACCGAGCTGGCGCAGGCGGCGCTGTTTCCGGGGGGCGAGTCGGCGGTGGGCCGCCTCATTCGCGATAATGATAATGCTGATTACCAAGTAGTAGGCGTGAGTGGCCCCTATCGCACGGCCGGCGAGTTGAGCGAGCCCCAGCCGGGCTACTTTCTCTACATCAGCCCGCAAGACACGGCGCGGGCGCTGACCACGCTGCTGGTGCGGGTGCAGCCGGGCAGCGGCGGGGCGCTCGAAAAGCGCATCAGCGACGACATCCGCGCCATCAGTGTCGGCGGCTGGACCAGCGGCATCGTCAGCCTGCCCGAGCAGCGCCTCACGCTACTCAAATTTAATCTGGCGCTGCCCCTCATCCTGGGCGTGGTGTGCGTGTTTTTGCTCGTGAATGTGGCCCTGGGCCTGTTCGGCGTGCTGTGGCTCAACATTAACCAGCGGCGCGGCGAGCTGGGCGTGCGCCGGGCGCTGGGGGCTAGCGGGGCGGCCATCAGCCAGCAGGTGCTGGGCGAAATTCTGGTGCTCACCACCTTTGGGCTGCTGCTGGGGCTGCTGGTGGCCGCGCAGTTTCCGCTGCTGGGCGTGCTGGATGTAAAGCCCGGCGTGTACCTCACCGCGATGGCGCTGGCCGCCGGCGGCCTCTACCTGCTGGCGGCGGGCTGCGCCCTGTACCCGAGCCGGCTGGCGGCGGGCATTCAGCCGGCCGTGGCCCTGCGCGAGGAATGAGGCATAATGAGGCATTGGCAACCCCAACGGCGGGGCCACCGCTGGTGCCCTTGCCGCAGCTAAGAAGCGGGAGGCTGACGGCTACCCAAAAGATTTTTCTGCTCCGTAACGAACGCCCGGCTGGCCCGGTACCCACTTTAACCATTTTGCTACGACTCTTTTCACCGTTATCACCATGAAAAACCTCCTGCTTACCGCCGCCCTCTGGCTTGCTGCGCTCGCCCCTACCCTGGCCCAAACCGGCCGCGAAGTGCGCGAAGTACCCACCTTTCACGCCCTTGAAGTGAGCAGCGGCATCGAGCTGCACCTGGTAGCCGGCCCCGTGCAGCGCGTGGAGGTGAGCGCCGACACCCCCGAAAACCAGGCCCGCATCAAAACCACCGTGGAGGATGGCGTGCTGCGCGTGAAGTACGACATTCTCAAATCGAAGCCCTGGCGGCGTGACCACCGCGGCCGGCTCCAGGCCTACGTGACGGCCGCCCAGCTCACCGGCCTTCGCGCCAGCAGCGGCTCGGTGCTGGAGGTAGAAGGCAAGTACCCCACCACCGACCTGCAGCTCGACGTGTCGTCGGGCGCTAATCTCAAGGGCGAGTTTGCGGCCACCTCTATGCAGGCGCGCCTCAGCAGCGGCAGCCAGGCCGTGGTGAGCGGCAGCACCCAGCGGCTCGACGTGCGCACCTCCAGCGGCTCATCCTTCACCGGCGACAACCTGCAAGCTACTGAGTGCCAGGCCTCGGCCAGCAGTGGGGCCACTATTGAGGTAGCCGTGCAAAAATCGCTGTCGGCCGAAGCCAGCACTGGCGGCAGCGTGAGCTACGCCGGCTCGCCGGTGGTAGCCAAGCACACCAGCACCGGCGGCAGCGTGGGCGGGCACTAGCCGGTGGCGCAACCTTTGTAGCGCGCTTCTGTGCACCCGGCCCGTCCGGTAGTTTTACAGCGGTTTTCAAGTTGCGGTATAGGCTCGGCAGGTTGGTTAAAGAAGTTGTTTAGGAAACCATTAGCACGTCATGCAGACCGCAGGGAAGCGTCTCGCCCGAATCGCTAAATGATTGAGTTAGTACTCCACGCGAGATGCTTTCCTACGGTCTACATGAGGTGCTATCATCTTTTTAATCAGCTCATTAGCAAGTCTATCGACCTGAGAACTACTCCAAGCACCCTTATGATTCTGGTAATTGACGACGACGTAGCGGTGCGCACTTCCTTGCGGCTGCTGCTCAAGCAGGCCGGCTACGCCACTACGGCCGTAGCCGGCCCCGCCGAAGCCCTGGCCGCCGTGCGCGCGGCCCCGCCCGCGCTGGTGCTGCTCGACATGAATTTTACGGCCACCACCAGCGGGGCCGACGGCCTGGCCCTGCTGGCCGAGCTAAAAGCCCTGGCCCCGGCCGTGCCCGTGGTGCTGCTCACGGGCTGGGGCAGCATTGCGCTGGCCGTGGCCGGCATGAAGGCCGGCGCGGCCGAATTTGTTACCAAGCCCTGGCAAAACGAGGCGCTGCTTCAAACCATTGCCACCGTGCTGGCCATTCAGGTGCCCGCCGCGGCCGCGCCGCCGGCCAGCCGCAAGGCCCTGGATAAGCAGTTCGCTTTCAGTAATATAGTGGGTGAAGATGCCCGCCTGCTGGCCGTGCTGCGCCAGGTGGGCCAGGTAGCCGCTACCGACGCCTCGGTGCTGATAGCGGGCGAAAGCGGCACCGGCAAGGAGCTCATTGCCGAGGCCCTGCACCACAACAGCCACCGCCGCCAGCAGCCCTTCGTGAAGGTAAACCTGGGCGGCATTTCTTCCTCCCTCTTTGAGAGTGAGATGTTTGGCCACCGGCGCGGGGCCTTCACCGATGCCCGCGCCGACCGCGTGGGCCGCTTCGAGTTGGCCAACGGCGGCACTATTTTCCTGGACGAAATCGGGGAGCTGGAGCTGGCCAGCCAGGTAAAGCTGCTGCGCGTGCTGCAAGACCGCACCTACGAGGTACTCGGCGACAGCCGGCCCCGCCGCCTCGACCTGCGCGTGGTGGCCGCTACCAACCGCAACCTGGCCGAGCTGGTAACCCAGGGCCGCTTCCGCGAAGACCTGTTTTACCGCCTCAACCTCATTACGCTGCACCTACCCGCCCTGCGCGAGCGCCCCACCGACATTGCGCCCCTGGCCCGGCACTTTGTGGCCCAGCTGCGCGCCACCTACCAGCGGCCCGGCCTGCGCCTGGGCACGGCGGCCGCGCATTGGCTGCAAGCTCAGCCGCTGCCCGGCAACATTCGCGAGCTCAAAAACCTGGTGGAGCGCGCCGTGCTCACCACCCCCCACGACGAGCTCACGCCCGCCGACTTCCAGGCCCGCCCGGAAAATTCACTCCCTCACTCCCTCACCAATTCCCAACTCCCCACCCCCGGCAGCATGACCCTGGAAGCATTGGAGGAACAGATGATTCGCCAAAGCGTGGCCCACTACCAGGGCAACCTCAGCCAGGTGGCGCGGGCGCTGGGCCTCAGCCGCGGCGCGCTCTACCGCCGGCTCGATAAATTTGGCATTCCGTATAGTGAGTAGCGCGTAGCGCGAGCGGGGCACCCCACCCCCCGGCCCCCTCCCCGATGGGGAGGGGGAGCCGAATATCAATGAACAATGGGCAATAAGTAAAGAACAATTGTTTCCTGCTAACTGCTAACTGCCTATTGGTCATTGATATTCGTCTCCCCCCTCCCCATCGGGGAGGGGGCCGGGGGGTGGGGTGCCCCGCTCGCACCGTTAACTCAACCCCATGTCGCTTCGCTTCCAGCTCGCCTTATTCCTGCTACTGCTCTACGGGCTACTTGCGGCGCTGCTGGTGCAGGTGCGCTCGAGTAGTCCGGTGCTGTTCGTGGCTGGCGAGGCTGCGCTGCTGGCCAGCTTAGTGCTGGCTTGGCAGCTCTACCGGGGGCTGCTGCGCCCCATCCGGCTTATTGAGGCGGGCACGGCGGCGCTGCAAGCCCAGGATTTCAGCCTGAAGTTCCTGCCCGTGGGCCAGCCCGCCCTCGACCGCCTGGTGGCGGTGTACAACCAGATGCTCGACGCCCTGCGCCAGGAGCGCCTGGGCCAGCACGAGCAGGGCGTGCTGCTGGAGCGTCTCATTCAGGCGTCGCCGGCGGGTATTCTGCTGCTCGATTTTGACGAAAACATTGCCAATGCCAACGCCGCGGCCGCCCGCGCCCTGGGCCAGCCAGCCGCTGCCCTAACTGGGCAGGCCGTGGCCACGCTGCCCGCGCCCTGGGGCACGGCCCTGGCCGCGCTGCCCGCCGGGCAGCTGCGCACCCTGCGGCTGCCCGGCGGCCACACCTACCGCGCCGCCGCCGCGCATTTCTTCGACCGGGGCTTTCAGCGGCGCTTCGTGGTGCTGGAAGAGCTGACCCAGGAAATTCAGGCCCAGGAAAAGCTGACCTACGAACGCCTCATTCGCCTGATGGCGCACGAGGTCAATAATTCCATCGGGGCCGTGAGCTCGCTGCTGGGCAGCCTGCGCGCCTACGCGCCACAGCTCGACCCCGCCGACCAGGCCGATTTTTCGCAGGCCCTGGCCGTGAGCATCACCCGCAACACCCAGCTGGCCGACTTTGTGGCCAGTTACGCCCGGCTGGTGCGCCTGCCCCCGCCCGCGCCCCACCCCCTCGACCTGCACCAGCTGCTGCGCGACCTGGGCCACCTGTTTGCCGCTCAAAGCATTACGCATAACATCCAGTGGCACTGGCAATTAGCTAACCCATCCCCGACCGTAGTGGCCGATTCGCAGCAGCTTACCCAGGCCCTGCTCAACGTGGCCAAAAACGCGCTCGAAGCCATTGGCCCCGGCGGCGGCAACGTGTGGGTGCGCACTACCGCCGAGCCGCCCACGCTCACCATCGAAAACGACGGCCCGCCCCTCACGCCCGAAATCAGCCAGCGCCTGTTTACGCCCTTTTTCAGCACCAAGCCCAGTGGGCAGGGCCTGGGCCTACTGCTGGTGCGCGACATTCTGCGCGCTCACGGCTTTGCCTTTCGCCTCGAAACCGGTGGCAATGGCCGCACTGCTTTTACCTGCGTTCTGGCTACCGATTAAGGTAAAAGAACGTCATGCAGACCGCAGGGAAGCATCTAACCCGCATCGTTGAGCACTAACTTTAACTGAGCCAGCGAGATGCTTCCCTACGGTCTGCATGACGTTCAATAGACTTCCCAAGCAAAACCAGCGAAGCCCGCGCTAGCCTGTGGTTACTTGGTGCGCCACAGGCGCCACCACGGTAGGTAGGGCTGGTCGTGGTGCTCGTAGTGGTAGCCAAAGAAATAGCAGCTCACAAATGCCCACACGTGGTGCCGCAGCTGGCTGCGCGACTTGTGCTGGTTATCGGCCTCGTGCTCACCGCGATGCGGCAAATACGTGCCGAAGAAAAACAGTTGTAGCGTGGCCAGCACGGCCGGTATCATCCAGAAAGCAATCACGTTGGCCGGCGGAAAATACAGCTTTAACAAGTTGTACGTCAAGGCCATGAGGGCTACTTGCCACCAGGTCACGTAGTTCCAGGCGAAGCGCAGCAGCCAGGGCAGGAAGCCGGGGTGGTTTTCGGGGTGAAAATCGGGGTCGTCCTGGGTGCCCACGTGGCGGTGGTGGTCGTGGTGCTTGGGCAGCTGCCGCGGAAACCAGTTGTAGGCAAACAGCAGCGCGCACACCGTGCCAATAGCGTTGTTCAGCCGCTTATTGGGGCTCACCACGCCGTGCATGGCATCGTGCGCCGTAATGAAAAGACCGGTGTATAAATGCGTTTGCAGCAGCAACAGCAAGTAGGGCGCAGGCGAGCGCCAGTCGGGCCGGTACCAGCCCAGCAAGAAGGCCAGTAAGCCCCCCCAGGTCGCTAGTATGAGCAGCGCCACCGCCACACCTCGCCCCCGCAAAGGAGCCGGCATCACCCGCGCTACCTCAACAACAGAAGTACCCGATTGAACGGAATGCACAGCCTTTACCAATCTGCAATAAAATTTAAAATAATAACCGCCCCAACTGCAATCACCTCACTCAATAAACCTAGCAAAGGAGCGTAGCGACGTATCTGCGAAATCCGTTAAATCCGTTTGAATCTGCGGTCAAGCAGTGGTCAGAGGCGTTCCAAAGCGTCGCGCACTTGCTCCATCAGCCACATGGGCGTGCTGGTGGCCCCACAAATGCCCACCGACTGGCCCGGCAAAAACCAGCTAGAGCAAATCTGTTCGGTGTTCGACACAAAGTGGGTCTGCGGGTTGGTTTCCTTGCACACCTGGTACAGCACCTTGCCGTTGGAGCTTTTGGTGCCCGACACGAACACCACCTGGTCAAACTGGGCCGCGAAGCGCCGCAGGGCCTCGTCGCGGTTGCTCACCTGCCGGCAGATGGTGTCGTTGGCATTTACCGTAAAGCCCCGGTTAATCAACTCATTCTTAATACTATAGAAAGAAGCCGTGCTTTTAGTAGTCTGGCTGTAAAGCGTGATATTGGCGGGCAGCTCGTGGCCCAATAGCTCGTCCAGGCTTTCAAATACCACGGCCTCACCGCTGGTTTGGCCCAGCAAACCCAGCACTTCGGCGTGGCCGTGCTTGCCGTAGATGAAGATTTTTTCGCGCCGGTCGAAGCTGCTTTTGATACGGTTCTGGAGCTTGAGCACCACCGGGCAGCTGGCGTCGATGAGGGTCAGGTTGTTTTCCATAGCCCGCTGGTAGGTGCTCGGCGGCTCGCCATGCGCCCGAATGAGCACGGCCTCATCGCGCAGCCCCACAAACTGCTCGTGGCCGATAATGCGCAAGCCCTTGCGTTCCAGGCGCTGCACTTCCTCATCGTTGTGCACGATGTCGCCCAGGCAATACAAGTAGCCCTGCTCCTCCAACAAGTCCTCGGCCATCTGAATGGCGTAAATCACGCCAAAGCAGAAGCCGGAGTTGGGGTCGATACGAACGCTGAGATACAAACCGGATGGCATAGCGCGAAGCTAACCGCAAACTAGCCCACAAGGTTACTGTTCAGGTCCAGTTTTTGAGCGATAACGTCCTGTTTCTGGCCGTTTTTCCTATCCCTTTATGCGGGCCAGGCGTTGGGCTTCGTCGTCGCTCACGTGCTTGCGGTCCACCAAAAAGCCGCGCACCGTCTCAAAGGCCTCGGCATCCATGCCCGAGCCGGGGTGCTGCAGCGCGGCATCGAGCAGGAAAGCCTTGTCCTCGTCCACGTGCTTGCTCAGGCCCAGAAAAGCCGGCAGGTTGCTCTCGACTGAGAAGCGCAGAAAGCGAATTTCGGCGTTGCTGCCACTCAGCGCTACGGCCTGCTCAAAGGTGCGGGCGGCCTGCTGCACGTAGGTCAGCTTGTTGAGCATGGAGGCATCGCGGGCCCTAATTGCCTCAGAGGCAGCCTTGTAGCCCAGGGTCAGCGCATCCTGGCCGGTGTAGGCTTGCAGCAGCTTGTAAAATTTTTCGCCGGCCTGCTTGTCGGCGGCGGCTTGCTCGTAGTGGTGGCGCAGGGCGGCGGGTTGGTAGGGCGACATAGGCGAAATTCGGAGTAAAGGGCGACCCGCTGCCGCACCGGAAGCCGCTGGCAGCGCGCTCAGCAGCACCAGAACAAGCAGTCGTTTCATAGGGTACAAAGCTAGGGCGCGGGGCAATTGCTGGCGTAGCTGCCTCGCCAACGCCACCATTCTACGCAAAGTGCGCCCGGCCGGCCTACACGGCCCGCAGGCGGTAGCGCAGCCACGAGCCGGCCAGCAGCAGCAGCTTGGTATTGTCGGGCAGGCGCACGCGCTCGGCCAGCACCTGCGTGGCGGGGGCCCGCCGCAGCTTGTGAAACAGCTTGAGGTAGTAGATGTAGGCCAGGTACACGCCCATGCGCGCCGCCCGCGGCAGCTGCTGAATACCCACGTAGGCGGCCTCAAAATCGGCCCGAATGTCGTCTTCCACCCGCCGCTTGGCCTCGTCGTCGAACTGCTCGTAGCGCAGGCCGGGGAAGTACACGCGGCCCCGCTCCTCGTAGTCGGCGCGGATGTCGCGCAAAAAATTCACCTTCTGAAACGCCGCCCCCAGCCGCCGCGCCGGCGACTTTAGCTGCTCAAACAGCGCCGGCTGGCCCTGGCAAAACACGCGCAGGCACATCAGCCCCACCACTTCGGCCGAGCCGTAGATGTACTGCTCGTACAGCTCCTGGCGGTAGTTGCGGTCCTCCAGGTCCATTTCCATGCTCCGCAAAAAAGCATTAATAAACTCGTGGTCAATCTCATACGCGTTCACCGCCCACTGAAAAGCGTGCAGCACCGGGTTAAGGCTAAAGCCCGCCGCGATGGCCGCGTAGGTATCGCGCTCAAACTCGGCCAGCAGCGCCGCTTTGTTCTGGCTATGAAACGTATCCACTATTTCATCGGCCCAGCGCACAAACCCATACACCGCGTAAATGGCCCGGTGCAGCGCCTTATCGAGGGTGCGGATACCCAGCGAAAACGACGTGCTGTAGCGCCGCGTAATGAGCTGCGCGCACGCCAGGCTGGTGTCGGTAAAGAGTTGCTGTTGGTCCATGCTGGTTGAATGAGAAATTTGGAATGAGGAATGAAGAATTACCGCTGGTGTAATTCTTCATTCCTCATTCCAAATTCTTAATTTCCTTAAGAACTTCGCCCGCCACTACCTGGCCCGAGATGAGCGAGGGCGGCACGCCCGGCCCCGGCACCGTAAGCTGGCCCGTAAAATACAAGTTACTAACCTTCTTGCTCTTAAGTGAGGGCTTGAGGATGGCCGTCTGCTTCAGCGTGTTGGCCAGGCCGTAGGCGTTGCCTTTGAACGAGTGGTAGTCGGCCACAAAATCGCGGTGGGCATAGCTGCGCTTGTACACCACCGCATCGCGGATGGCGTGGCCGCAGTGCTTTTCGAGCCGGTCCATTATTAGGTGGTAGTACTTCTCGCGGGTGGCCTCGGGGTCGTCGAGGTCGGGCGCCACCGGCACCAGCAGAAACAGATTTTCCTGGCCCGCCGGGGCCACCGTGGGGTCGGTTTTGCTGGGCACCGAGGCGTAGAACAGCGGCCGGCTGGGCCACTGCGGCGCCTCATAAATCTCGTGCGCGTGCTGGCTGAAGTCTTCGTCAAAAAACAGGTTGTGGTGCCGCAGCTTATCCAGCTTGCGGTTCACGCCCAGGTAAAACAGCAGCGACGACGGCGCCATCGTGCGCGAGTCCCAATAAGCAGGCGAATACTGCCGGTATTCCGGCGCAAGTACCTGCTGCTCAATATGATGATAGTCGGCCCCGGCCACTACCGCATCGGCGGGCCAGAAACCGCTGGCGGTGCGCACGCCGGTGGCGCGGCCGTTTTTCACCACTATCTCGCGCACCTCCTGGTTGTACTCGATTTTAACGCCCAGCTCCTCGGCCACGGCCACCAGGCCGCGCACTATCTGGTGCATGCCACCCTTGGGGTACCAGGTGCCCAGCGCCAGGTCGGCGTAGTTCATGAGCGAGTACAGGGCCGGCGTGTTCTCGGGCGTAGCCCCCAGAAACAACACCGGGAACTCAATGAGCTTCAGCAACTTGGGATGGCTGAAGAACTTGCGCGCGTGCTTGGCCATGCTCTGCAGCAGGTCGAGGCGCACGGCCCCCTTCACGATTTCCCAGTCCACAAACTCCAGCACCGAGCGGCTGGGCAGGTGCACAAACTTGTTGATACCTACCTCATACTTATACCTGGCCTGAGCCAGAAACTCGTCGAGCCGCGCCGCGCTGCCCGGCTCCAGGCTTTCGAACAGCTGCCGCAGCTCGGCCATGCCGGCGGGGATATCCACGGCATCGTCGCCCTCAAAAATGACCTGGTACGAAGGGTCGAGCCGCACCAGCTCGTAGTAGTCGGCCACGCGCTTGCCAAATTTGGCGAAGTACTGCTCAAACACGCCCGGCATCCAGTACCAGCTGGGGCCCATGTCGAAGGTAAAACCCTGGGCCTCAAACACTCTTGCCCGCCCGCCGGGGCCACTGTTCTTTTCGAGCAGCGTTACCTGCCAGCCGGCCTGGGCCAGGCTGCTGGCGGCCGACAAGCCCGCAAAACCGGCTCCAATTACTACTGCGTGGGGCATTCTGAGGCAACGCTAAAGGTAGACATCATTTGATATAAACAAAACACTGATTAATAATTAGTTAACTTTTAAAAACAACTCGCTGTACAACGGGCGCACGTCTGCGCTGGCGGCGCGCAGCAGCTTTTGCCTGGCCTTTTCGGGGCCGAAGATGGCGTGCGTTACCTCGTCCCAGAGGTAGGCGGCCAGGCTCTCTTCTTCCGCAGCGCCGTCTACGAATTCGGGCGCCAACTCGTCGGAATCCTGGGGCAGATAGGCCCCGAAATTTCGCTTGCAGGCCAGCAGCAGCTCCAGGCGCTCGCGGGTGCCGAACTGCTCGGCAAACCACGGGTAGTGCTTGTGCGACTGCGTGGAGAGCAGGCAGTGCATAAACACGGGCAGCGTCGTCTTGTTAAGGCCAAATCGCGCGACGAAGGCCAGCGTAAACTTCTCCTGAATGGCTTGGTGCTCCTCGTCCACCGTTTGCATGTATTTGGTTATCAGCCCAAAGTATGCCTCACCAACCAAGCCCAACCCAAACACGGCAAACGTCGAAGGCATGGCGCAATTTTCGTCGCTCAGGTTAGTGTACCACTCGTGGGTTTTCATGGCCAAGTTGGCGTACTCTACCAGTAGTGGGTGCAGGCTTTCGTAACGCACCGCGTTGCCAAACAGCGCGTTAACGCCTTTTTTAGGCAAGCCTCTGATGGGCAGCCAGTGCTTTTCCGGCCCCGAAAACTCGATGGCGTAGCTGCGCGGGAAGTCGGTTTGCAGCAGCTTAATCAGAAAATCCAGCGCCTGCCGGTAGCTTTCCACCGCTTCTTCCTTCACCGTAATTCTGATGGTGGCAAAGGCGTCATTCGCCAAGCAGCTCACGCTTTCCGACTGATAATCAGTCACTTCGCGGGGCAGCGTGCCGCTTCCGAACTTCCTGAGCCGGGCCACCTCACCTGAGCCGAGCGCCGTAGCCATGCCAAAAAACTGGTTGGCCGTGACGCTGGCGTAGCTGGGGCCAAATTTCAGGTGGCAAACCGCCAGGTAGCACATAAATTTCAGGTAGTCGGGGTTGATGGCCGACGCGGCGGCGCCGGGCTTTAGCACGAGCTGCACGTGCCACTTATCCCCGGCATTGGTGAAAAACGGGTCGCGAATGGTGGCTTCCACCCACTTATCCAATGGGTAATGAATGCCGTTGAACCCGTTTTTGTCGATTTTGCGCAGCCGCTCCACAAACTCTGTCACCTTAGCCAATGCAAATGGCTGCTGCTGAAGGTAATACGTTACCAGCAGGCTGTTCAGGCAGTTGGGGTAGCCCGGCAGCCGGTACGGGTTAGGGTAAACATTGGTCGCCGTGCAGGTGCCGGCAAAAACGGCTTCGACATATTTTGCCAGTACCGCTTCGTTGCCCTCGATGGTGGTAAGGTAGTCGATTTTCATAGCAAGTCGCTAAGGCATAGGCACTTGCCTGGTAATGGCCTGCGCCTTCGAGGCCCCGAAAGGTGCAGCCCAGCTCCTGCCAGACTCCACAGTACACAAAAAAGCCGCGCCTGCCGGATGAACGGCAGGCGCGGCTTTCGGTTTGCGCAGTGGCAAAATTAATCTTCTACTTCTTCGGTCAGCACGTTACCGGCGCGGTCGGCACCAGCGGGGGCATACACCTTAAGGGCGTTTTTGAGGTCCTTGCGGGCAATGTGAATGCGGTTTTTCACGGTGCCAATAGGGATTTGCAGCTTCTCGGCAATTTCGAGGTACTTGTAGCCGATGTAGTACATCATGAAGGGCGTGCGGTAATCGGTGCCCAGGCTGGCGATGGCTTCGTTGATATCGCGCACCACGAAATCGGTGGTAGCGCCGTTGTGCGTAATGTAGTTCTCATCGGTATTGAAGTACTGGAAGTACTCCGTCGAGTCGATGTTGGAGCTACGCTTGGTTATCTTATTATAATTGTTAATGAAGGTGTTACGCATGATGGTGTACAACCATGCCTTCAAATTGGTGCCTGCCTTAAACTTATCCTTGTTGAGCAGGGCTTTCAGCAGCGTCTCCTGCACCAGGTCCTTGGCGTCATCCGCGTCGCGGGTGAGGTTCATGGCCACGGGGCGAAGCGAGGAAGATATCTTCTGCACTTGGGAGGTGAATTCCAGAGAAGTCATATTGTAGAAGGGTTCGTAGCAGAATCTTAAACAAAGATAATCCACAAGCGGGCAATACGGCTCACTACTCGGCGGTTTTCTATGCTTTTGTTCGCCCCCCTACCAACCAAATGGCCGAGGCGCACCTGTGTACGTACAATAATGCTTCGTAGGCGATGCGCCCCCGTTATTTTTCTGCTAATTCCGACCCAACTGGCTGATTCACAAAGGGAATCAAATCGCGGAACTCGTGCAGGCAAGCCAGCGGCAGGCAGCCCTCGGGCAGCCCGGCGGCTTGCACGGCCAGCGAACCAAACAGGATAACGGTGGCTTCGGGGCACTGCGCGCGCAGCTCGGCCGCGAAGCTTTGCACCTGGCCGCGGGCCGGGGCAGTGGTGAGCACGGTAGCCAGCACCGTGGGCCGAAAGGCCTGGGCGGCGGCCACCACGTCGGCCAGCGGCAGGTTAGGGCCCAGGTACAGCACCTGCCGGCCGCGGGCCCGCAGGGCATAGTTCATAAAAAGCAGCGCCAGCTCCTGCCACTCGCCTTCGGGCAAAAACAGCAGCCAGCGCGGCGCCTCGGCCTGCGTGAGCGGAATGAGGGGCAGGGCATCGGCCGAGGCCATGAGCTCCTGGCGCAGCAGCTGGGCCACCAGGCGCTCCTGGGCCAGGCTCAGCGAGCCGGCTTTCCACGACACGCCCAGGCGCTGGAGCAGCGGGTAGCCCAGGCGCAGCAGGGTTTCTTCGGTGCCCAGCTCGGCAATGGCTTCGTCGAAGAGGCGGTGCAGCTGGGGCTCGTCGAGGTCGAGGGTAGCCCCGAGCAGGGCATTGAGGCGCGGGCCATCGGCGGGCTGCACTTCGTTGCAGAGGGCCAGGGCGGCCGTCTGGCATTCTTCTTCACTCAGGCGCACTACTTGGGATATGCGCTGGCCACGCCCGCACAGCGTAGCCACGTTGAGCAAACGGCGCAGGTCGGCTTCGCCGTAGGAGCGGATATTGGTCGTCGTCCGGCTGGGTTTCAGCAGGTGGTAGCGCTGTTCCCAGATGCGAATGGTGTGCGCCTTCACTCCCGAAAGCTGCTCCAAATCGCTGATAGAGTAATGGGCCACTAGTTTGTTTTTAGAAGAATAAATAACAATCCCGCCCCCGGCTACTGGCCAGGCGACGGGAAACGCCTACTTGAATAAGTTTATAAGCCGCCGAATATCCTCACCACGTTTCCTAGGTTACTAATTCGCAAACCCTACAAATAGTTTGCCAGCCGCGTATGGTTCAGGCTAAGCGGCGCGCTTGGTGGCCTGCTGGCGGGCCAGACGCAGGTACTTGGGCGACACCCACAGCAGCCCAAACTCCTGGGAGTGGTCGCGGCCCTGGGTTTTGTGGTGCATTTTGTGAGCCATGTTGAGGGCGCGCAGGTACACACTGTCGGTTTTTTTCCAGAAGGGCAGGCGGCCGTGAATCAGGCCATCGTGCACGAAGAAGTACACCGTGCCGTAGGCCGCAATGCCCACACCCACCCAAAACCACCACCGCTGGCCATTGTCACCGCTGATAAACAGGGCCGTGGAAATAGCCCCGTAAACCACAAAGAACCAGTCGTTTCGCTCAAACGGGCGCGGACTGGGCCGCACGTGATGCGAGCGGTGCAGCACCCACAACGGCCCATGCTGCACGTATTTGTGCATAAACCACGCCCAGAATTCCATGAAGGCGAACGTGGCGAGGGTAACAGCTAAGGCACCAAGAATTGACATAACAAAAACATTTGTCCTTGCGAGCGCTTCACTGCGTTGCGCTCGCAAAGACAGGATTTAACAGGATTACCAATCCAGCTTTTCTTTGTTCAAAAACGCGGCGATGCCGCGGCGGCAGTCGTCGGAGGCGCGGGTGGCGGCGTTGCGCTCGGCGGCGTAGCGCAGGCCGTCTTCGAGAGCCAGCTCGGGCAGGCGGGCCAGTATCTCTTTGGTGATTTCGATGCTGTGGCCCGAGTTTTCGCGGGCCAGGCGCAGGGCGTAGGTGCGCACGGTATCGGCGAGCTGGTCGGCCTCGGCAATAAACGTAATCAGCCCATACTCAAGGGCTTGCTGGGCCGTAATCACGTCGCCGCTCAGCAGTAAGTGCTTGGTGCGGGCCTCGCCGATGCGGCGCAGCAAAAACACGCTGACCACGGCGGGCAGAAAACCGATTTTGACCTCGGTGTAGCCAAACTTGGCCTCGGGCACGGCAAAGGTGATGTCGCAGAGGGCGGCCAGGCCGCAGCCGCCGGCCAGCGCGTGGCCCTGCACCTGCCCGATAACCAGCTTCTTAAGCGTATAAATCTGGTGAAAAAGCTGCATCAGGTGCGTGCTATCGGCCAGGTTTTCCTGGTAGGTATTGTCTTGCAGCTCTTGCAGGTACTTGAGGTCGGCGCCGGCGCAGAACACGTCGCCGGCCGCCCGCAGAATAATCACCTTTACTTTATCGTCGGCTTCGGCCTGCTCAAAGGCCTGCTTGAGCTCGGTAACCACGTTGGCGCTGAGCGCGTTGCGCTTGGCGGGGCGGTTGAGGGTAATATAAGCCAGGCGTTCCTGCACCTCGTAGTGCAGAAAGCGCAGCGTGTCGAGTTCCGGGGAGAGATAGTCGGTCATGGTGCGGTAAAATACGGCAAAAGCGGGTAGGCAGATTAGACGGACCGGCCACCGCGGTATTTTACCGACTCGCTAACCTGGGGGGGTAGGGTTGCTTTCGGGGCCAAATAGTTGGCTGAAGACTGCGTGGGAAGTTACTGCAGAGGTACGCGGAGTTGTTCAGCGGCTGGGGGGCAGCGCGTAGGTGAAGGCCCCCTGCTCGTTCACGTCCCAGGTGCGGAAGCCGGCGGCGCGCAGGGCCGCCGCCTGGCGGGCCACGTACCAGCGCTGGCAGGAGGAATCGAACACCACCCGCGCGCCGGAGCCAAAATGGGCGGCCAGCGCTTCAGGATGTAGATAGGGGTTGCGGCGCAGCACGATTACGTCGGCCGGCTGGGCGGGGGCCGCGCCGGCCAGCCGGCGCAGGCTACCGCTCACGAAGGCCACGCGCAGGCCGCGCCACTGGGCCAGCACCAGCGGCGCGGGCGGGTAGCGGCGGGTGGCTTCGGCGCTATCGGGCGGGGCCACCTGGCGCACGGGCACGGCCGCGCCCGCCCAGCCCACGCAGTAGCGCGGGGCGCGCACGCGGCGCAGTATCAGGCTGGGCTTTAGGCGATACGTGCGCTCGGTTTCGGAGAGGGGCAGCGAATCGACGGTGGCAAACTCGACGGCCGCGCCCTGCCAAAAGCCCACCACCGAGCGGCGCGGAATACTGTACACCACAAACTCGCGCACCGGGGCCACGGCCCGCGCCTCGGCCACCCGACTACTGCCATATAGCGCCAGCAGCGCCACGCACCAGCCCGCCCACGCCAGCCGCCGGGAGGCTACGAACACGCAAAACGCCCCCATGAGCAGAAACACCAGCAGCGTTTGTCCCTGGCTGAGGTGCACGCCGCCCACCACCGCCCCCGGCAGCAGCCGGCCGATGAGAAAAATGTACTCGTTGAACAGCCAGATGAGGCCCTGAAAAACGTAGCCAACGACTCTGGGCAGCCAGTCGAGCCCAGCGGCGGCGGCCGCTGGTAGAAATAGACATAAGAAAGCTACCAGTCCCTTGGCCAGCAGCAGCACCACGCCCACGTACACGGCCAGGCTCGAAATGGGCACCGCTATCAGATTGGATAGCAAGAAGTTGAAGGGAAACTGATGAAAATAATACAGCCCCAGCGGAAACGTGGCTACCTGCGCGGCCAGCGACAGCGCCGTGAGCTGCCAGGCGGCATCGGCTAGCCAGGCGGCGGCGCGCCAGCCTTTTTGCACGGCTGGCGCGTGCCAGCTGCGGCGGCGGTCGAGGATACTGTTGCGCACATCAAACCAACGCACAATGCGCGGCTGCAGGTACACAATGCTCAGCACTGCCAAAAACGAGAGCTGAAAGCCCACGTCGCACAGCAGGTACGGGTTCCACAGCAGCAGGCAGAACGCCGCCGCGCTCAGGGTGTTGAAGAGGCTACTTTGCCGCTCCCAGGCCTGGGCCACGATGACGAGCGTGAACATAACCGTGGCCCGCAGCACCGAGGCCGAGAGGCCCGTCAAAAACGCGTAGCTCCAGATGAGAGCCAGACCCAGCCCGGCCGTGAGCAGCCGGCGCCGCCACACCGCGCCGCCAGCGCTGCCCAAGGGCACCCGCGCCAGCAGCCACTGCAGGGCCGCAAACAGCAGCCCCACCTGCAAGCCGCTCACGGCCATGATGTGCGTGGTGCCCGTGTTGGCGTAGGCCTGCCGGGTTTCCTGGTCGATATCATCTTTGAAGCCCAGCACCAGCGCCGTGCCCAGCGCGTACTCACGCAGGCTGGGCACGTAGCGGCGCAGCACGCCGTCGAGCACCGCGGCTGTGCGCTGGCTGACGGCCACCGGCCAGCTCAACGGCGCGTAGCCTAGCACTTTGTACTGCCCCTGGTGCACGTACTGGGCGTGGTACACCTGGTGCGTTTCTAAATACCGGCGGTAGTCGAACTCGCCCAGGTTGGCGGGGCCTTTGCTTGGCTCGGGGGCGCCCCGCACCAGCCACACGTCGCCGTAGCGCGGGGCCGGCACCGAGTCGGCCGTTTCGTGGCGCGGCAGGCTGATGCGGATGCCGCCGCTGGCCGCCTGCCAGCGCCCGGCTACCCGCACCGCCTGCACCCGCACAGTGGTGGCAAAGGTATTGGCCCGTACCACGGGCGCCTCGTCCACGGTGGCGCGGTAAAACTCGATGCGCGGCGCCAGGTGCCCGATGTGGTCGGGCCGGCGGCTTTCCGTCGCGGCCTGGCTGCGGGCGAAGCCCAGCGCCGCTACGGCAAGCAGGCCCACTATGCCTACGGCGTCGGTGGCCGCCGGGCTGGCCCAGCGCTGGCCCCACAGCCATGCCGCTAAGTAAGTGATTACCAGTACTATACAATACACGGCTGCGCTACCAACCCACGACTGCCCCAGGTAGAGGTAGCCCGCAATACCGCCGATAAAGGCCAGCGCCACGCGTAAGAAAGGGGCTGAGGACCAAGAGAGCATAAAGTTTATGCAGCTATTTGCTCTGACCTGCTTTGTGCTAGTAGCATACCCACTGCTTGATGCACTGCTTCAGATGAAAGAATGCTACCTAAAACCTCCTCAAAAGTAGTAAAGTCACTACATTCATAATGTTTTCGATTTACTACATCTTCCACCTCTACAGGATACAGTGCTAACTCGTAGCTGACTTGCAATACCTGAAATACATACCCTCCGAGTGCAGGGGCCTCAATGGAGAGGGCCGCTCGAAAAGTCTTACTTGGCCCAAATGGTAAAAACGTATCAAATGACTGCTTTACCATTTGATTAGTCACCACCCCCTCTAATATCGCATTCGTCTTCTGAGTGAGTAATGTGGCCTGCTCTCGCAGAATAATAAGTGGCGTACGCACGGAGTCGGTTAGAGGCAATTCGCCCCAAAGATTTTTAGTGGCATCCATAAACAAGAAGAATCAGATGGTGAAAAGAAGGGGCAGATGGTCGGAGGCGATAATAGTATTGGGAATACCTGCTTTCGTTAGCAGTTCTACATCACCTGCCTGCGTTAAAACGTGCAGGTTTTCGTCTTTAAAATTAGGTAGCAAGTCGGGTCGAATGAGTACTTGGTCCAGGGTGTACCAATAGGTAGCTACCGGTCCTGAAGCTGCCATATAGTACGTACCGGGTGGCCCAGAAGTGCCATCACCCAGCCGGCTCCACATTGGATTGTAGAATAGCGAACGATGTTGGCCCGCTACCTGACGGCTTTCTCGCAACGCTATCTGCCGGTCCATCACGGCGTGCAACGTTTCCGAACTGGTAACTCCGGCCTCAAATGGGTCCATGTTTAAATCACCGATTACAATGGTTCGTTGGTGCTTCACGCTTCGTTCGCCGCTCGCTATCAACGTAGGCAAACGCGATGCTAATAGTGCCTGAGCCACATCAGTCAGATACAACTTACTGGGTAAATGCATGGCGACCAGTAGTAACTCTTCACCTTGAAAGGGCTTAACCCGATACAAAGTCACCTCGGGTAAGCCGCCTATCGGTCGCACGGCAGGACGGGGCAGCCGACTGAGTAAAACAAGCCGTGATGGCCCTGACAAACTGATTGGGTCAAGAATGAGTCGGTATGTGTAGATTCCTTTTCCATTTAGAGCCACAAGCAATTCATCACTAGGCACCCGACACTCGGCCAGAATGAGTATATGCGGCGCATGAGCCTCTACCAGCAGGCGAAGCAATCTCTCTAGCGGTTTACGATTGATGTTCCAGAACAGGAAGGTTATCATTGCTATACAGTAGGAAGTGCAAACTACTACTCTAGCACCATCTTATAGTGCTGAATATCACACTCTTCAAACAAGTCCCCTTCCTTGTGGAAGCCGGTGCGCTCGTAGAGCGGGATGGCGCGCAGCTGGGCGTGCAGGTACACCTGGGCCGCGGCGGGGGCTTCGGCGCGCACGTCGGCGAGCACCTGGTGCACCAGGGCTTCGCCCACGCCCTGGTTGCGAAACTCGGCCAGCACGGCGAAGCGCTCCAGCTTTACGCCGCCCGCGGTGGGGCGCCAGCGGGCGGCCCCGGCGGGCTGGCCATTTACCTGGGCCAGGTAGTGGCGGGTGGTAGCGGCGCGGTCGTGGGCATCGTACTCGGCATCGGCGGGCACATTTTGCTCGCCCACAAATACTTTTTCGCGGATGGTGAAGGCGGCGTCGAGGTCGCGCAGGTCGGTGATTTTAGTAACGGTGGTCATGGCAAAGGAGGCTTACGGGCGGTAGGCGGTCAAATATCCGGCGCTGGGGTGGCACTTGCGCTACGGCCCGGCGGGGCAGTGCTACTTTCGGAGGTATGAACCCCGATAGTTCCGTCCCGCTGCAGGTGGCGCAAACAATGGTGCCCCGGTTTTTTGCGCCGGCTCCTGGCATCGTGCAGCTGCTGCGGGCCCGGCCCGACCAGTTTTTTATCATGCGCATCGAGGAGATGTACCCCCACCTGCGCGGCCCCGTGCCGGCTACGCGCCTGGCCGGGCACTCGGGCGTATTCGTAACCACCGGCGCGGCGCGCATGGCGGTGGGCTACGAGCAGTACACCGCCCAGGCCGGCGAGCTGCTGCTGGTGCCGGCCGGGCAAGTGCATTCCTACGAGCCGCACGACGTGAACACCGGCTACCTGCTGCACTTTCACCCCGAATTGCTGCTGCGCGCGGGCGCGCCCGCACCCGAGTTTCTGACCAGCTGGGGCCATCCGCTGCTGCGCTTCGAGCCCGCAGCGGCCGCATTTGTCCAAGTGCTGCTAGGCCGGATGCTCGCCCTTTACCAGCCCGATGCCCCCGCGGCGCTGCCCCGGCTGCTGCCCCACCTGGCTACCCTGCTGGCCGAGGCCACCCTGGCCTACCGCCCGCAGCCCGGCCCCGCGCCCGCGGCGGCGGGGGCCCTCACCCAGCGCTTCAAAATGCTGCTGAGCCAGCGCATCCGGCACACCCACGGCGTGGCCGCCTATGCCGAGCTGCTGCACATCACGCCCAATCACCTCAATAAGGCAGTGAAAGCCGCGAGCGGCAAGTCGCCCACCCGCTGGATTGACGAAGCCCTGGTGCTCGAAGCCAAGTCGCTGCTCTTTCAAACTACGCTGCCCGTGGCTGAGGTGGCGGCCCTGGTGGGTGTGGCCGATGCCTCTTATTTCAGCCGGCTGTTCAAGAAGCTCGAAGGCCGCAGCCCCAGCGCCCTGCGCCAGGCCCTGAGCCAGGGCTAAAACCAGAAAAAGATTGAAACGTGCTACTGGCGGCCAGCTTTATCCTAGCCGGCGCGGCGCCGCCAGCCCGACCTTTGCCGGTGTTCATCCGGCTAGTTTTTGCGCCATGTATTCCGTCGTTCTTTTTCTGCACTCCTGGAACCGCTGGCTCGTGCTGGTGGCCCTGCTGGCCGCCCTGGCCCGCGCCTATTGGGGCTGGCTGGGCCGCCAAGCCTACGCGCCCGCCGACCGCCGCCTCGGGGCCGTGCTCACCGGCCTGCTGCACGTGCAGCTGCTGCTGGGGTTCACGCTCTACTTCGGCCTTAGCCCCTGGACGCGCCGCTCCTCGCCCCCCGATGCCACCACGCATTTCTGGTCGGTTACGCACATCAGCCTCATGCTCACGGCCATTGTGGTGGCCCAAATCGGGCAGAGCATTGCCAGGCGCGCCGCCACCGATGGGGCCCGGCACCGCTGGTCGGCGCTGGCTTATTCGCTGGCGGCGGCGCTCATGTTGAGCGGCATTCCATTTGCTTCGCGGCCGTGGTTTCGCTTTTGAGCCGGGCCAGGGCCTACCGCGTCAGCTACCAACTCAAGCTGGCCCACTTGCGCTACGGGCGGGTAGTCGGCAGCTATTTTGCGCCCTGCACCCGCTGCTTCGCCATCAATAAGCTAAACGTTATCCTGGCCGACATCTATGCCGAAGTCGGCCCCGCCGCCAACCTGCTGGGCATCGAGATTATGGCCATTCACCAAGCCCCTTTTATGGGCTCAACCACCACCATTCCATCCATTAGTTCATGAATTTTCTTCTCACCTCGCTAGGTCGCTTGCGCCTGGTCAGCATTTTCGAAGGGCTCTCGCTGCTTGGGCTGCTGGGCA
Organism: uncultured Hymenobacter sp.; assembly: GCA_964243255.1. Classification (GTDB taxonomy): domain Bacteria; phylum Bacteroidota; class Bacteroidia; order Cytophagales; family Hymenobacteraceae; genus Hymenobacter. Next base: position 501 of record CAXTFI010000060.1, on the reverse strand, counting down.
TTGCTATGCCGCTAAAATACCTGCTTCATCAGCCCGAAGCCGTGCGCATCGTCGGGCTTATCCACGGGGTGTTGTTTATTTCCTACGTGCTGCTGCTGGTGCAAAACGCCATCGAGCTGCGTTGGCCCCTTAAGAAAGTCGGGCTAGGCCTGCTGCTGTCGGTAGTGCCATTCGGGGCTTTTTATGCCGAGCGGCGGCTGTTTCAGCCAAGCGCGCCGGCGTCTTCAGCGGGCTAACCTGCTAAACAAGAACGTCATACAAAGCGGGCCGAAGCAGCTCCGTATGACGTTCTTAATTAACGCAATGCTTACAAGCCCTGCTCGTGGTTGACGGGCAGCACTACTTCGTCGAGGTCGGCCGCGTAGCGGCCGTTGTGGCGCTCGTTGCCCTCCCGGCGGCGCTGCTTGAACTCGATTTCGCGGCGCTGCTCGGCCACATCGTGCTTATCGTAGGCCAGCACGATGTCTTTCACCAGGCGGTGGCGCACCACGTCGTCGGCCG
>CAXTFI010000059.1:0-23236 GCA_964243255.1 uncultured Hymenobacter sp. | reverse complement strand
CGGAGGGCGTGCGCAGGTTGTCTTCGAGCACGTAAAACTCGCCGTCGTGGTCGCGAATCAGGTCCACGCCCGCCACGTGCGTGTACACGTCGTGGGGCACGTCCACGTTCAGCATCTCGCGCAAAAACTGCGGGCATGAGTACACCAGCGCCGCTGGCACCACGCCGTCTTTGAGGATAAACTGTTGGTGGTAAATGTCTTTGAGAAAAATATTGAGTGCCCGCAGCCGCTGCTTGATGCCCGCCTCAATGCGCAGCCACTCGCTATTGGAGATGATGCGCGGGATGATATCAAACGGAAAAATCTTCTCGATACCCTCGCCGCTGCTATACACCGTGAACGTAATGCCCTGGCTCATAAAGAGTTTTTTAGCCAGCTCGTCCTTGCGGGTCATCTCGGCCCCGGCCAGGCCCTCAATGGCGGCCACGAAGTGCTGGTACTCGGCCCGCACACCCCCGGCCCGAAACATCTCGTCCCACACCTGGGGCTGGTTTTGGTAAGAAGTCAGGAGCGAGTTAGCCATAAAGCGGGAGGGTGAGAAACCGAAGCATAAATCAGCTCAGACGGTGCTTTAGCTGATTGTCAGGGCTAAATAAACAACCTAAAAAACCAAATTAGCTGCTTTTTTCGAAAAATGCCCTTCGTTTAATGGCTCTCTTGCCTCACACTGGTTTTGCTTAAAGTACAGAATTTACCAACCCCGCAGCCATCCGGCCCGTTGAGTTAAGCTGATTTTTACCACTACTTCCGTGAAGCTTTTTTCCTGTACCCACTGCGGCCAGGTGCTGTATTTTGAGAACAGCCGCTGCGAAAAATGCCAGTACCCGCTGGGTTTCGAAGCCACCCAGCGGCGGCTGCTGCCGCTGGTAGCGGAGCCCGCTGGCGGCACCTACCGCCGCTACGGCGAGCCCGATGGCCCCGTGTATACCTACTGCGCCAACCACGCGCACGGCGTGTGCAACTGGCTGGTGCCCAGCGGCAACACTAGTAACTTTTGCACTGCCTGCGCGCTCAACCGCACCATCCCCGACCTGAGCCAGCCCGGCTACCTGGGGCGCTGGCGCAACCTCGAAGTGGCCAAGCACCGGCTGGTGTATAGCCTGCTGTGCCTGCACCTGCCCGTGGTGAGCAAAACTGTGTATCCCAAGGAGGGCCTGCAGTTCGATTTCAAAGCCGATGAGGGCACCGCCGACGGCCAACGCGTGCTCACGGGCCACGACAACGGCCTGATAACTATAAACATAGCCGAGGCCGACGATATTGCCCGCGAGCAGGCCCGCCGGGCCATGAACGAGGTGTACCGCACGGTGCTGGGCCACTTCCGCCACGAGGTGGGCCACTACTACTGGGACCGCCTCATTGACCAGGCCGGGCCGCTGCCCGAATTTCGGCAACTGTTTGGCGATGAGCGCGCTGACTATGGCAAGGCACTCAAAAATCACTACGCCCAGGGCGCGCCCGCCGACTGGCCGCAGCACTTCATCAGTTCCTACGCCAGCAGCCACCCCTGGGAAGACTGGGCCGAAACCTGGGCGCACTACCTGCACATTCTCGACACCCTGCAAACGGCCCACGCCTTTGGCCTGCGCCTCGACCCGCTCGATGCCAGCGCGCCCGCCGGCTGGCACGCGGCCATGCAAAATCCCTACCAACAAGCTGACTTTCAGCAGGTACTGAATATGTGGCTGCCCCTCACCTTCGCCCTCAACAGCCTCAACCGCAGCATGGGCCAGCCCGACCCGTACCCCTTCATCATCAGCCCCGAGGTGGCCGGCAAGCTGGCTTTCATTCACCGCGTGGCCGGCGGTCGCGCCGGAGTCGGACGACTCAGCGCAACAGCGCAGTAGCGCGAAGCGCTGCTTCGTGGGCGAGCGCAGCGAGCATCGTCGTCTGGGAGCATTGAGGCGGCGCGCACGACCATGCTCACTGCGCTCGCCCACGAAGCAGAGCTGCGCGCTACTGCGCCAGCAGCTCGGCCAGCAGGCCTTCTTTTAGGGCGAAGGCGGAGGTGGTGATTTGGGTTAACTGGTAGGTAGTCAGCACGTACTTGATGATGATACTGGCCACCACCAGCATATCGGCCCGCATCGGGAACATGCCGGGCAGGGCCACGCGCCCGGCGTGGTCGAGGGTGAGGAGCTGGGCAAAGTGCTGCTCAAAATCGGCCAGCGCCAGCGCGGTGCAGGGCGGCAGGTCGGTCTCGCGGCGCACCTGGCCCACGCTCAGGTCGGCCAGCGTGTCGAAGCTGCCCGAGCTGCCCACCAGGCCGGCCAGCGGCGCGTGGGCCGCCACGGCCGCCGTGAGCGGGGCCAGCTTGTCGGCCAGGTACTCCAGCTCGGCCGCCAGCTGCTCGCGGGGGAAAACGCCGCTGGGCTCGGTGAAAAACTTATCCAGCAGCCGTTGCGCGCCGATTTCGAAGCTCTGCTTCCAGAAAATGGTGTGCTCGTTGGCGATGATAAACTCCACCGAGCCGCCCCCGATATCCATCAGCAAGTGCTTGGCCGCGCCCAGCGGCACGGCCTGCCGAATGCCCTTGGCAATGAGCTCGGCCTCGCGGTGGCCGGCTATCACTTCTACCTGAATGCCAGTGGTTTCTAGGATGTCGCGCACCAGGTCGGGGCCGTTGCGCGACACGCGCATGGCGCTGGTGGCCGTGGCGCGCACCTCCGTTACCTGGTGCAACTCGATTTCCTCCTTGAAGCCGCGCACCGTTTGCAGGGCGCGGGCGTAGGGCGCGGGCGCGATTTCGCCCTGGCTAATGCCGCCTTCGCCCAGGCGCACGCCCACTTTGGTGCGCACCAGTGTGTGCGGCGGCTGGCCGGGTCTATCCTCCACAATAAGCAAGTGGAAGGTATTGGTACCCATATCGATAAGGGCCAGGCGGCGGTGAAGAACGGGAGCGTGCATAAAGGCGGAAAAAGTCAAAGTTGCTTGTGCATGAGCACGATGGGAAGCACCTGCCCGTCGGGCAACGGCGCGGCCACGCGCTCGCCGGCCGCGTAGCCCAGGGCGGCATATAGCGGCTCGCCGGGCAGGGTGGCGGCTAGCTCCAGGCGCCGGAAGCCGGCCTGGTACGCGGCGGCCTCGCACACGGCCATAATAGTACGGCCGATGCCGCGCCGCGCCCACGCCGGGTGCACAAAAAACGCCCGGATGCGGGCCGCATCCCGCGCGGGGTCGAGCAGCGGGTCAGCAACGGTTTTGTGCTGGTCGCCGCCGTAGAGGGTGCGGCGCCGGCTCCAGCCACCGCAGCCTACTACCTGCCCCGCGGCTTCGGCTACGTAGTAGGTGCCATCGGCAATGAGCTGGCTATCAACGCCAAACACGTAGCGCAGAGCGCTCTCGATTTGCGCCGGCGAGTAGTAGCCAACGCTCAGCTGGCGCACCGACTGGCTGATGAGGGCGTTGAGCGCCGGCACTTCCTCGGGGCGGGCCACTCGCGGGTGCAGCTCCATGCGCTAGGTAGCAAACCGGCAAAACGTGCCCAGCGGCAGCTTGCGCTGGCCGGCGTCGTGCAGGTAGATTTCGCCCAGCTCGCGCACGGCTTTCGGGCCGGGGAAAATGGCCTGCGTAAGGTTGTCGAGTATCAAAGCCGAGAAGCCCAGCGAGTACAGGTTCACCACAAAAAAATGGTCCTCCGGGTCGAGCAGCTGCTGGCTGAGCTTGAGCAGCTCGTTCAGCTCGTCCTCCAGCTGCCATTTCTCGCCGTTGGGGCCGCGGCCGTAGGCGGGCGGGTCCAGGATGAGGCCCTGGTACTGGCTGCCGCGCTTTACCTCGCGGCGCACGTATTTCATGGCGTCTTCCACCAGCCAGCGCACGCCGTCGAGCTGGCTGGCCTCCATGTTGTCGCGGGCCCAGAAATTGACCTGCTTCACCGAGTCGAGGTGCGTCACGTCGGCCCCGGCGGCGCGGGCGGCCAGGGTGGCCGCGCCGGTGTAGGCAAACAGGTTGAGCACGCGCGGCAGCTTGGCCTGGCGCTTACGGGTCTGGTCGTAAATGAATTGCCAGTTGGGGTCCTGCTCCGGGAAAAGCCCCACGTGCTTGAACGATGATAAGCCCAGCCGAAATTTCAGCCGCAGCCCGCCCGGCCGCTCGTAGGCAATCACCCACTGCTCGGGCATGCCTTTTTTAAGGCTCCACTGGCCTTTTTCGGTGCTGCCGGGCGCGCGGGCAAAAGTGGCATCGGCCCGCGCCCACTCGCTGGCGGGCAGGTGCGCATCCCAGATGGCCTGCGGCTCGGGGCGCGCCAGCACGTAGGGGCCAAAGCGCTCCAGCTTCTGAAAATTGCCGCTGTCGAGCAGCTCGTAGTCGGGCCAGGGGGCGGTGGTGAGGAAGTCGTACACAAAGAAAAGCGGATTTTAAACGAGCGCGCGAACGGGTCGGCGCCAGGCAAAGGTCGGGCCGCCCGCCGAAAGATGCGGAATAATCGGGGCTTGCTAGCTTGGCCTTTGTTTAAAGCCACCTGCACCGCAAACTAGAAAAAGACAAGACTAGCTCAGCCATAAAAAAACGGCTTGCCAATGCAGGCAAACCAGTGAGCTGTTCCTTACAGCCCTATCTCAGCAGCGCTAGCGGTCCGCCACGGCAAAAACAACAAGTCGCAAAGGCCGTATACTAAGCTATTCTTGTAGCTGACGGCAGGGATTTAATTACTAACTTTCCATATTATTCTTCTGTATAGTTGTTACTATGGCCTCCTTTGCTGCCGAGTTAGAAGTTGATGGGCAAGTATACCCCGTTGTGCTTTGTCACTATAGCTTTACCCAGGCCACCGGGGCGCGGGGCCGAGTAAATGAGAAGGTGCGGCATGGCCTGCTCGAAATTGTGCTGGATGTGCCTGATAGTGACCAGCTTCTCATGTGGGCATCTACCCCACACTACCCCCTCGATGGCCACGTTTCATTTTTCAAGGCCAATGAGTTTATGGCCCACGAAACGGTTTCCTTCCAGGCGGGGCAGTGCGTGGGCTACCAAGAGCTATTTGAAGCCGGCGCCGACAGCATTGGCTCCTACCGCTGCTCGCTCACTATTGCCGCCCCCCAGCTAGTGCTCACGGCCGGTGGGCCGCCGCAAAGCGCCGCCGCCCGCCCACCCGGCCAAACCACGGCTGGCGGCCTGCTAGCCAGCGCCCAGCGTGGCTATGCTGCCGTGCAAAAAGCCAGGGCCACCGTGGCCACGGCCCAAACGGTGGCCCACGAGGCTGGCCAGCTGGCCGCGCACGGCCTGCCCACGGCTAGCGCCCTGGCCGCTGTAGCCAATGCCACAGGGATAGCCGTACCAGCTGCGCCGCAGCACCTGGCCAAGACGGCCGCCAGCGAGCTGGGTGCTGCAACTAAAAATGACTCTCAACCAACTGATTTCGAGAATTATATTCCCAAGCTGTAGTAGCGTGTGACACGGACAACGGGGCTTGCCCGCCCGTTGCTACACGGCTGCTAACTTCCTACACATTGCGCTTTTCCTTCTTTTAATGGCCATTTCCATCCGAGCAGAAATCAGTGTTGAAGGCAGTAAGCCACTCAGCGATTATTACAGCATTACTATTCGGCAGGAGCTATTTGGGCACCATTCTTTTCAGATTTCGGTGCCCTACGAGGTGCTGGAGACGGCCCGCAACGATGGTTTTTTTCATGCTGCGCACAAGCAGTATTGCGGCCAGCGCGTTACAATAATCATCACGCCTACGCACAGCGCGGTTAGCAAACCCTTGATTTTCAAGGGTATCATTACCAACTTGCAGCTTGCCAACTCGGCCGATTTTACCCAGCATTTTGTGTTGAGCGGCTTCAGCCCCACCTACCTGCTTGAGGATGGCACCCAGCGCCGCACCTTCCGCAAGCAAAACCTAAAGCAGATTTTTGGCGAGGTACTCAAGCCTTATCCGCAAAACCTGGTAACCTACGGCACGCTCCAGCCCCGCAACCAGGAAAAGGTGAAATACGCAGCACAGTACGGGGAGAGCAACTACTTGTTTCTGAGTAGGCTGGCTGACTCTTATGGCGAGTGGTTTTACTACGATGGGCAGGCCATTTGCCTGGGCCGCCCCGCGGCCGACGAGGAGTTGCCCTTTGTGGTCGATGGTACTCAGGCGTTTACGATGGGCATAGAGGTATCGCCAGCCAAGTTTACCTTGCACCAGTACGACTACCTAGCGCACACGCCCTACGACGGGGACTCAGCCTCGCAAACGCTCAGCCAGGTTAATCCGCTGGCGGCGGTGGCACTGCAAAAGTCGGAAGCGCTATTTTCGCAGGCGTCGCACTACCTGGCTCCCCAGCACATCCGGGCCCAGAGCCAGCTTACTACTACCATCCAAAACTGGAAGGCTAAGTACGTCAGTGGGTTGGTAACGCTGCAAGGCAACGGGGAAAACCCCGGCTTTGGGGTAGGCAAGGTCATTGCGGTGCAAAGCGCTACCGACCCGGCCGCCACCGCTCAGCATGATTACGGCCGCTACCGCCTCACGGCCGTGACCCACTCGGTGCAGCACGACCAGTACGAAAATACCTTCACGGCCCTGCCCGAATCAATGGCGCACCCCGCCGCCAACCCGCACGTGCAAGTGCCCCTGGGAGCCCCCGAGCTGGCCGAGGTAATAGCCGTGGACGACCCCAAGCACCTGGGGCGCATCCGGGTGCGCTTCCTGTGGCCAGTAGCGCAGGCCGAAGACGCGGAGTCTGGCTGGCTCCGCGTTACGACGCCGTACTCGGGCAACGGCAAGGGCCAGCTTTTTACCCCCGAGCCCGGTTCGCAGGTGCTAATCAACTACGAGCAGAACCTGGCCGAATTTCCGGTGGTAGTGGGCAACCTGTTTCACCCGCAAAACCCGCAAAACGCCAGCTACACAACGGCCGACAACCAACTAAAGGGCTTGCAGACGGCGGGGGGCAACAAAATGGTGCTTTCCGACACGGCCGGCGAACAAAAAATTCTGCTTTCCAACTCCAACAATAAGCGCACTGCGCTCGAAATCAACTTTAAAGGTGATGGCAGCATCCATATTCAAAGCAACGGCCCCGTAACGGTCAACGGTAGCCTGATTACGCTCGAAGCCGGCCAGGATGGCGAGATAAAGCTGCACGCCAAAACCGTTTCTATTGAAGCCGAGCAGCAGCTAGCGCTCACCTCCAAGTCGGCCAGCGTAACCCTGAAGGCCCAGCAGGACGTTGTGGCCACTGCCACCGGCAACCTCAAGCTGTCGGGCCGCGAGGGGACGTTGGCCACCACCCAAAAACTAACGCTGGGCGGGGGCATGGAAGCCGACCTAAAAGCCACGCTCGTAAAAATCAACTGCTAGCAAGCTGGGTTCCTGACTTCTGTTACCACCCCACGCCACCCAATAAGCTTTTTTATGAGCAAGCCCGCTGCCCGCGCTACCGATATGCATACCTGCCCCGTGAGCACGCACGGGGGCGGCCCCCTGCTGCTGGGCCACCCTACGGTGCTCATTGGCAACCTGCCTGCCGCCGCCCTCGGCGACGCGTGCACGTGCAGCGGCCCGGCCGATACCCTGGTGCAGGGTTCTATGTCGGTGCTTATTAACGGCAAGCCCGCCGCCCGCCTGGGCGATGTAACGGCCCACGGGGGCGTAATTACCACCGGCTGCCCCACCGTACTTATTGGCGATGTAGGCGTTTCGGGGCTCACGCCCGCGCTGAGCACGCGCGGCGCGGCGGCGCAGCCACTGGCGCAAATGCAGGCGCTGGGCCAGGCGGCCCGGCACGGGGCCGCCGGTTGCGAGCAGTGTGAAAGCGAAAGCTGATTTTCAGTGCTAGTAACCTTGTAGCATGCAACCTGCTGAGCTTACCACTTTCGCCATTCTTGATGCGGCCCGCATGGGCGGCAATGCCCTGGCCGAGGCCCGCCGGCTGGAGCCCGAGCACGCTTCGCTTTATAAGGGCCGCAGCGAAGAGGTGCTGGTTGATTTTGCCCCATACCTCTTTCGGCTCGACGCGGCAGCTACCTTCAGCCAGTGGCTATTGGCTGAGGGCTGGGGCCAGGCATGGGGAATATTCTGCTGCACCACGGCCCCGCTGGCCGACGTGCACCGGCACCTGCGGCGCTTTCTACTGGTAGGGCTGGAAGGCGATAAACCCATCTATTTTCGGTTTTACGACCCGCGGGTGCTGCGCGCGTTTTTGCCCACCTGCGATGCCCGGCAGCTACACAGCTTTTTTGGCCCCATCGACTATTTCTGGCTAGAAGACGAAGACCCCGCTTACGGCACCTACTTTTTGCTCGGCGACCTGGGCGAGCTTCTCACGCACCGGGTGCCCCGCCAAGAGCTAGCAACAATTTTTGCCTAACCAGCAGCTATGCAACCCACCCTCACTATCAGCCGGCAGCAGCTGGCCGCGCTGGCCCGCCCGCCCCAGCAAAAGCACCGCGCCCAGGTAGTGCAGGCAATGGGCCAGCAGGAGCTACACCACGCAACCGCTTGGTGGCCGGCCGGCGTGCCCGCGCAGCCCGAGGCCCAGGTTGCTTTTTATGGTACTATTTATGACTGGGCAGTAGCCAGCAGCTTGGCCGATTGGGAGGGCTTGCCCCTAGCCGGGGCGCTGCTGTGGCGCGCCAGACGCAGCAGCTGGCCGCCCGAAGATGTGGAGCACGTGCTCTGCTACCTCGAAGCCGACACTGACCCCGACGCCGTTCTAGCCTGGCTGGCCTGTTGCTTCGACCAATAAGCGCTATTACCCTTATCCTGAGCCTGATGCGTGCCTTTGCTGTCTTTTGCCTGCTACTTACCGTGCCTGCTTTTGCGGGGCGCGCGCAGTTTCGGCCGGGTAGCCCACCCAAGCCTGCCCAGTCGCGGCCGGCGGCGGGGGCAGGGCAAGGGCGGCGGGCGGCGGCCCAGCGGGCAATGGAGCAGGAGTGGCAAGCCCACGCGGCCGCGTGGGCCCCGCGCGTGGTAGTGCCCTACCCGGCGGCTCGGCGGCAGGTGTTCTTTGGGAAAGTGTATGACTGGGCCATTGCCAATGGCCTCACCGGGTGCCAGTGCCTGGCCAAAACCGGGGCCTTGTTGCTGCGTACCAAATGCTACGGGTGGCCCGCCGAAGATACTGAGCAGGCCATGCGCTACTTCGAGGACGATGACCCCGATGCCGCCCTACGCTGGCTCGACTACTCATTTGACCAATGATGCTTGTTTTTAAGTAATGATAGCGTGATAATTACTTAATTTATTCGAGCAAATTGCTTTTTGCTTCCCCCCTTTCCTGTTATGGAGTTCTCGTTCCTACTTTATTTTGCTTCGTTGCTTATGCTGCCTTTCGCTTCAGCTGCTCAGGCCCCACGCCCGCGGGCGTCGCCCATTATTCCGGCCTACCTGGGCACCTGGCAGGCGGGCGAGGTGCTGGTGCTGGACAAGGGCGGGCACCTGGTAGCCGACACCACGCACCTCGACCCCGAGTGGAGCAGCAAGCAGCAGCTGCCGCCGGGCGTGCGGCTGCAGTTTACCGATGGCTACGACAAGAAAGCGGACATGGCCTACCTGGAAATGCACCTCTTTCCGCCCTTTCCGCCCAACGCCTGCCGCTACCCCGTGCTGCAGTTTCACACCGGCCAGACGGTGAAGGGCGTGCCCGTGCCTTTGCAGGAAAAACTCAGCTATGACTTTCACCTGACTATCAACCACGGGCAAGACGTGGTGGACTCGTTTGCCCCGGTGGGGGCCGTGGCCACCTCGGTGAGCTTTTTCGTGCAGGCGGGCCACGAGTGGAACGGCGAGTTTTTTGTGGCCAAGGACCGCCAGCGTATGTGGTGTGATGTTGCTGTACCGGTTTTTAAGAAGGGCTCCGATGGAGTAGTACGTGGCGACCGAGCTGTTGCGGGCTGGCAGGTATACCATCGGGTGGCTGAGTATCAACGCCATTGATAACGTTGACAACCTGTTAATGTCGCTTTTTGCTTCTTCAGTTGTCCGTTATGCGGTTCTCGTTCCTACTTTATTTTGCTTCGTTGCTTATGCTGCCTTTCGCTTCAGCTGCTCAGGCCCCACGCCCGCGGGCGTCGCCCATTATTCCGGCCTACCTGGGCACCTGGCAGGCGGGCGAGGTGCTGGTGCTGGACAAGGGCGGGCACCTGGTAGCCGACACCACGCACCTCGACCCCGAGTGGAGCAGCAAGCAGCAGCTGCCGCCGGGCGTGCGGCTGCAGTTTACCGATGGCTACGACAAGAAAGCGGACATGGCCTACCTGGAAATGCACCTCTTTCCGCCCTTTCCGCCCAACGCCTGCCGCTACCCCGTGCTGCAGTTTCACACCGGCCAGACGGTGAAGGGCGTGCCCGTGCCTTTGCAGGAAAAACTCAGCTATGACTTTCACCTGACTATCAACCACGGGCAAGACGTGGTGGACTCGTTTGCCCCGGTGGGGGCCGTGGCCACCTCGGTGAGCTTTTTTGTGCAGGCGGGCCACGAGTGGAACGGCGAGTTTTTTGTAGCCAAGGACCGCCAGCGCATGTGGTGTGACGTGAGCGTCCCGGTTTTTAAAAAAGATTCAGATGGCATAGTGCGCCGGGACCGCTTTATCGCAGGTTGGCAGGTATACCACCGAGTGGCTGCGTATCAGCGGCATTAAAAGCGCTGAAAATTAAGTAATTGTTTTGAAATAATTGGGTTGCCTCTCTCAGGTGCACCCAGCCTGCTCGGTCTGAATTTTTATCTTAGCTTGCTGCCCTATGCCCCAGACTACTCCTGCTCAGGCGGCCCCCAAAAAGGCTCCGCCTACCAAAGCGGCCATCAAGAAGCAAGGTGCCAAGCCACCGCCCCCCCCGCTCACCCCCGAGGAGCTAGCGGCGCAGCAAGCCAAAGAGGCTGCCCTAAAAGCCAAGGCCAACGCTTGGCAGCAAGACCCCAAGCTCTCGGCTCAAGAGAAAGAGCTAGGTCGCTATACCGTCGATAAATACGGTGATAATCGCAAAGACCCGGACCTGATAAACCGGGAGTCGAAAGACCCGGCCGTGCGCGACGTGGTGCAGCTCTGCAAAGCCAAGCCTAAGCGCGCCCTCACTACTGTGCAGTGCGTGCCCGGCGTAAACTCGACCCGCGTAAAAGTGCGCCAGGAAGTAGCCGACTACACGCTGGCCGACCAGCAGGCTAAGCGCGGCAAGGATTTTGGGCTTAAAATAGATTACAGCAAAATTGTGGGCTGGGAGGGGGGCAGCTACACGCAAGGATATATCCCGTGGGGCCTGCAACTTAAAACGCTGGAAGACAACGTAGGTACCAAAGAACGAGCCGTGCTGCGCCAATCGGTAGCGGTAGTGACCACGCGCCGCACGCTCGATGGCAAGTCAGTATTGCAGGGTGATAAAGCAGGGGGCAGGTCTGGCACCACGATTGGTGGGGGGGTGGATTTGGGGCAAAAGGATGATGCGGGTTACCGCAAGCAGTTTCAGAACGCCGCTGCAAACAAGCGATTTGACTACGGAGCTGCGGAAGCCACTGCCTTATCCGATAAACTTAAGCCTTATATGGGTTTAAAGTTGACGGACGCATGTATTAAATTAATAAAAGACCCCTTGACGCTGACCAGCACGGAAGTGGATTTTATGAACTACGAGTCGTTCATGTCTCACACTGACGAAACCATTAAAGGCTATAAAAACGCGACTGGTAATAGACTCGATGAATTAGGTAAAGAAGAGCAGACAGCTATTTTTAGCTACGTGTATAACGTGGGCAGTATGCCTTCTAGCTTGTATAAGGCATTCAGTAAGTATGATAAAACCAAAGTGTTAGCCGGTTTCAAAGGGCGCCGGGAATATGCCTACGTCAAAAAGTTTTACGACGACGATGTAAACTCCGAGCGGGCCAAAGCACGCGCTGCCGCCGTGGCTAACCCAGCCGCCGCTGCCAAAGCCCCGCCCGCCGCTACCTCAGCAGGCAAGCCTACGCCCCCAGCAGCTCGCCCCACTGCGGCCCCCGCCTCGCGGGATACCGCTGCTCGAACGCAGCCGCAGGCCCGCATTCAGCTAGGCACGGCTAAGCCAGGTGCTGCTGCACCGCGGCCAGCTACCGCTACTCCGGCTGCTGCCCCTCCAGCCACCACTCCGGCTGCCGCCCCCAAAGTTGCGGCTAGCGCGCCGCCGGCCGGTGCGAGTGCTACGGCTGGCGCAGCACTAGCCCCAGCGGTTTCGCCAGCCGCCGCAACTACGGCCCGTGAGCATCCCTACAAGCAAAACGAATACCGCGACCAAATAAAGGACCACGACCAGCGGGGTGCGGCCACGCCATTGCCCCGCCCCGCCAGCCCGAGCACCCGCGCCGATACTGCGGCGGGGCCACCTCTCGACGCACCTGCGCCACTAGCGTCGCACCCGGTAGCGCTTCGTGCAAAAATTCAGTATCCACCGGTGCCGCGGGTGTTGGCTGCGCCAGCTCCGCCGGCGCCATCACGCTATCCGCCGCCCCCGCGCCCGGCCGCGGCCGCCACTACTTTGGCAGCTCCTAAGCCCAAGCCACCAACTACTTCTGCGCCTGCCTCCCCGGCCCCTACGGCTAGTGAGGCCAGAAGCCCAAAAATTCAGTACCCAGCCAGTCGGCCGGCAACTGCACCGGCTACCTCGCAACCCTCGCGGCCAGCACCGGCTCCACAGCCTGCGCACCAGGGGCTATCGCCGCTGGAAAGGCAACGTCAGCTCCAGCCCCCGGCCGCTACGCCTGATAAGTAAATACCGGCTTAGCTACTAGGCTTGCCTTTTGTGATTACAATTAACTCAAATGATTGATTTATAGAACCTTAATTTACTAAAAAATAACGCGCTGCCTATTAATTAAGCTTACCGCACAAAGTAGGGGTAAGCAAAGTACATGCGTTGGCCCGCCACCGCGCCGGCGCCAGCAGCCGTGCTTTCCGTAACATCGGCAAAATAGCCGCGTGCTATTTGGCGGCCGCGCCGAGTAGCCGGCAGTTGCAGCGTAGCGGCGTGGCCGCGGCCCGCTATACTGCCCAGCGAGGCCGAGTCACGCAAGCGAAACTGCGCGTCGTAGTCGCCTATCACCACCTGCATGAAAGGATGCTTGGGATAGCGTTCACGCAGGTAAAGCGTGAGGGAGTCGCCCAGGGCTACCGTGTCGTGGGCCGCCCACACAGTTAGAAATCCCCAGCGCTCTACTACCCGGCCCAGCGTATCGTAGCGCACAAAGCGGCTTTTCCACTCGCGCCCATCGCCTTGGGTGTAGTCAATGTACTGCGCTACCTGGTTGCGGGGGCGGGCATAAAAAAGCAGGTTGCGGCCCAGGTGCTGGCCATTAGCATAATGAGCTATCTCCGTTAGGGCGCCACTGGGCGCAAATTCGTACGAGCCTCCGTGCGGGAGCCCTTGGTGCATTTGCTGCCAACTGGCCAGGCGGCCACTAGGGTAAAAGCGCCGCTGAATGCCCTCGGCCTTGTTGCGCTGGAAGTAAAAGATGCTCTCGATAGTCCCGTTTGGGTAGTGCACAAGCGTGCGCCCTTCCAGCGAGCCATTGAGCCGGCGAGTCACGGTACGCGTGCTGTCCGCGTTGGTAGTGGTTGTGAGCACTCCGGCTGGCTCGGCTGGGGTAGCCGGGGAAGAACCACACGCGTGCATAACTAAGGTGCTAACGAACAGTACACTACAGTCAAATATGCGCATTATCTGGGAGGGGCTACTAACCGGCCAATCAGTTTCGAACCTTTGTAGTGCTTGGTTACCCACACACTATCATACGCCGGGCCGTTGCGCACCCGCTCGTAGCCCGCGCCGCTAGCCGTTGCGGCTTTGGCCAGGGGCACGCGGCGCATGCTGTCTACTTGCGCCAGGCTGGTCTTGCGGCCCGAATACACCACCAATTTCACCTCGGGGTCGTGGTGGAGAGCTTCACTGATGGCCGTAACGGCCCCGCCCGTATCCTTCGCCTTGCCATAGCTGGCCACGGCATTCTTACTCAGGCGCAGCAGCCAATTGAGCAGTTTTTCCTGCTCCCTAGTTTTAAGCTCAGGCTTGGTCCAGGCGTCCATCGACATATCCATGGCCCTTTTCAGCCACGTGATGTCAATGCTGTTGTAAACGTAGCCTTTGCGTACGTAACGGCCTGGGTCCTCCAATGATTTGGTGTCCGCGTCTTCGGAGTACAGGACAAAGCCGGCCGTGGGTCGGATAGCTTCTAGCAGCTGGTTCCACCACAAAGGGCTGTGAAACTCGTGGTGCTGCAAGGGGGCGGCCGTAGCGTGGCTAGGTACCCACACGCGCGTATGGTCGGCGGCAGCTACCACGCCCGGCCGGCCATCGCGCAGCTTCACAATGTAGTAGACTGGGTGGGCCAGTTGCTGGCTGGTTGCCGGCACCTGCGGGTGGCCAACCAGGCGCGAGTGCCCGGCAAATGGTGCGCCCGGCGGTTTGGGCAGTGCGTGGGGCTGCCGCGGCGCCGCAGAGCGGGGTAAAGGAGTTGGAGGCGGCGGACTGCTAGGCGAGCGGAGGCTCATAGGTAACTACTGGCTATAGCAAAAGGAGGTGGTAGAGCGGGTTAGAGGTCAGCTTTGCCGCTAGCGCAGATAAGGTAGCGCGCCTGAGCAGGTAACAGCCAAGTTAAGCTGGCCAATCATTTTGAATGGTCATCTCCCCACACACTAGCTTATCAGCCGAGATGGAGAGCGTCATTACCATGCTTTTATCCGACCCCGACCCATCGAAGCGCTTGCTCAAACCAACGCAGTATGCCCCGGAAAACTTGATTTTTTTGCGCACCACCTTGCTGCCTGATTCAAAAACATTGAGCTTACCCGCAAATTGCTTGGTGTTGTCTAAGGCCCAAAAATGCAGTGTGTCGTTGGGCTGCGAATCTAACTCGACGTGCAGCTGGCCCCCCTGCACCAAGGCATCGGGCCGGTTCAGGGCATCGGTGTTCTGGCTGATGGCCCAGTTAAAGCGCCGCACGGTAAAAACCTCATCCTGCACAATTAATTCTGCTTCGAACGACATAGACCAAGAAGTGAAATAAGGAGAACCGCGCCACTCAGGCAGTCGCTTGAGTGGCTATACGCTAAATTCTGTTTAAAGGTATTCAGGTACAAAAAGGTTACTTAGTGGTCGTTAGCTGCACGTTACCGGGCTTTAGCCCCTTGGCGGTGGCCTGCACCTTCACCGCCCCAGCCGCCTCCCCAGCCTGCACAATGGCCATGAGCTGCCCCTGAAACGCGTGCATCTGCGGGGCCTGAAACGGCTCCAGGCAGGTAGGGTCGCCGTTGCCCACGGCCCGGAAGCGGCCCGCGCCGCTCACCGTGAAGTGCAGCTCATCGGCGGCCATGGGGCAGAGGTTGCCCTGCGCGTCTTCCACGCGGGCGGTTACGTAGGCCAAGTCTTCGCCATCGGCGGCGAGCTGGGCGCGGTCGGCCACCAGCCGAATGTGGTGGGGCGCGCCAGCGGTGCGTACTTCCTCGGTGCCAGCGGGCTTGCCTTGGGCGTCGTAGGTTACTACTTTAATGCTACCAGGCTGATAAACAACATCTTTCCATTCCAGGCGGTAGCGGGTTTGGGGGTTGCCGGGCGTGGTGGCTTTGGTTTGGCGGCCCTGGCTTTTGCCGTTCACAAACAGCTCGGCCGAGGGGGCGTTGGTGTAGCAAAACACGGGCGTGGTTTGGCCTTCGCGGCCGGGCCAGGTCCAGTGCGGCAGCAGGTGCACGGTGGGCTGGCCGGGGTTCCAGCGGGCGCGGTAGAGGTAAAACCGGTCCTTGGGCTGGCCGGCCAGGTCGAACAGGCCAAACAAGGAGCTGTGCGACGGCCACTTCTCATCGTAAGGCGTGGGCTCGCCGAGGTAGTCGGAGCCGGTCCAGACGAACTCGCCGGCCACGGCGGCCATATCGTCCTGGGCCGCAAACTCCAGGTCTGGAATCTGCGACCAGTTGCAGGCCTCCAGGTCGTAGGAAGATGACTGATTATCAGCGTATTTCACGTCCTTGCCCAGCACCGCCGGGAACTTATACACGCCCCGCGAGCTGACCGTGGACGCCGTTTCGGTGCCCAGCAAAAAGCCCTGCGGCAGCTTGGCCAGCGCCTCGGGGTAGCGGTGGGGCTTGTAGTTGAAGCCCGGCACGTCGAGCACCGCCGCAAAGCCGTACTTAAAATCGTCGTCGAAGCGGTCCATGCCGGCCGTGACGGGGCGGGTGGGGTCTTCGCGGTGCACAATGTCTTGCAGGCGCTTGGCAATGGCCGGGCCTTCGGGCGTGCTCTGGTCGGGCACCTCGTTGCCGATGCTCCACATAATCACGGAGGGGTGGTTGCGGTCGCGGTGCACCATGTTCACCAGGTCCTTCTCGGCCCACTGGTCGAAATACTGGCTATAGCCGTTCTTCACCTTGGGCGCCTTCCACTCGTCAAACGACTCCACCATCACCATAAAGCCCATTTCGTCGCACAGGGCCATCAGCTCGGGCGCGGGCATGTTGTGCGAGGTGCGAATGGCGTCGCAGCCCGCCGCCTTCAGCAGCGTGAGCTGGTGGCGCAGCGCGGCCACGTTCACGGCCGCGCCCAGCGGCCCCAGGTCGTGGTGGTTGCACACGCCCTTAAACTTGCGCGGCTGCCCATTCAGCGAGAAGCCCATGCCTTTCTCAAACTTAAAGGAGCGAATGCCGAAGCGCGTAGAATAGGTATCCTGCAACGTGCTGCCAGCTAATACTTTAGAAACTGCCGTGTACAATACCGGCGTTTCGGGCGACCACAGCTTGGGCGCTTTTACCTCGAAGTTTTGCGCCGTTTCCTGGCCCGCTACCACGTCGGTGGTGGTGCTGGCTACTACCTGGCCGGCCGCGTCGCGCAGCTCGGTTTGCAGCTTCAGGCCAGTCGTGCCGGCCGGTGCGGCTACCTGGGTGCGCAGCGTCACTTTGGCGGCCGTGGCCGTGATTTCGGGCGTGGTGAGGTAGGTGCCCCACACCGGCACGTGCGCGCCTTGGGTGGTAATTAAGTGTACGTTGCGGTACAGGCCCGCCCCTGGGTACCAGCGCGAGGCCTCCGGGAAATTCTCCAGGCGCACGGCCAGCGTGTTGGGGCCGCTGGCGCGCAGGTAGGGCGTGATATCGACCGAAAACGAGTTGTAGCCATACGGCCAGAACATGGCCTCCTTGCCATTGATGAACACCCGCGCGTTGCTCATGGCCCCGTCGAAAAGCAGCACGGCCTGGCCGCCCTGGCCCAGCGCGGGCACGGCCAGCGGGCGCCGGTACCAGCCCACGCCCACGAAGGGCAGCCCGCCCGTGCGGCCCGCTTTTAGCGAGGCTTGCTTCTCGTTATTTTGCTCAATCTTAACGGCTTGCAAGTCGTTTTTGCCATCAAACGGCCCGCTGATGGCCCAGTCGTGCGGAATGCGCACGGTTTGCCACTGCGCGTCGTTGAGCTCGGGCTTAGCGCCGTCGAGCTGGTCGCCCTTGGTGAATTTCCAGTTGGTGTTGAGCAGCGTTTCCTGGCGGCTTTGGGCGGCGGCGGGCAGGCTGGCGGCCAGTAGCAGGGCCGCGGCGGCGTGTTTGAGAGCGGGCATAGCGTAGGGTGAGAGGTAGGGGCGCGGGCAGCAGCCGAGCCGGCTGGTGCGCCGCGAAAGGTACTGCCGCCCGCCGCTGCGCGCGGGCCGGAGGGCCGTGCGCCGGCCGCAGAGGGCTGGCAGCCAAGTTACTACCAGCCACCGCGCCACCCAAGCCGTCTGCCCGGCCTGCTGCCCGCTTCGGCGAGCCGGGCTTTCTTGCTGAGCGGCAAAGCGATAGCTTTACGCAATGGCTGGTCTTTTACGAAAAAACTATGCGTGCCTGCACCTCTTGCTCGGTGGAGTAAGCGTGGCCGCCTGCTCGTCGCCGAGCACCCCTTCGGTCACCTTCGCCGAAACCTACACCCGGCACCGCGAGCTAACCGCCGGCCCCACGCGCCGCGGCCGGGTGCTCGACCGCCGCGACTCGGTGCTGGTAACCACCCGGCCGGTTGACCTGCTCACGCTGCCCGGCCGGCCGGGGCTCGACTCGGCTAGCGCGGTGCAGCTCAATTACTTGCTTGGCTGGGCCGACAGCACCCTAGAGCGCCGGGTGGCCGCCGCCCTGCCCTACGCCGGGGCCCGCCCGCGCGGGCCCGTGCAGCTGGTGCTCACCCCCGCCGAAGCCCGGCGCCTGCGCCGCCACCAGGACGAATGGCCGCAGCTCAGCCTCACGCAGCGGCCCATGCGCGCCTACACCGGGCGCACGGCCGCGGCCGTGCTGGGCTACACCAGCGCCAACGCGCAAGGCTTTCTAAACCAGGCCAAACGCTACCGACGCGGCCGGTTCTACCGCTTGCGCAGCGGTGGTATCGAGAGCTACTACAATGCCTTGCTCACCGGCCACCGCGGCTACCTGCACCCGCTGCTCGATGCGCGGGGCCAGCGCCACGGCAGCTGGGCCGCCGACACCGTTTTTCAGGAAGGGCAGGACCTGCACCTGAGCCTCGACAGCCAGCTGCAGGCCTACGCCGAAAGCCTGCTGGGCGGCCGTAAGGGCTACCTGGTGGCCCTCGACCCGCGCACCGGCGAAATCCTGTGCTCGGTGTCGGCCCCCACCTACGCGCCCGCCCTGCTCACCGACCCCGACCAGACCGGCACGCGCCGCGAGCTGCTCGAAGATGAGGACATGCCCCTGCTCAACCGCCCCGCCATGCTGGCCAACCCGCCCGGCTCGGTGTTTAAGCTGGTGAATGCCGCCATTGCCCTGCAGCTGGGGGCTACTACGCCCGGCACGGGTTTTCCCTGCGACCAGTCGCTCATCAGCTGCGTGCACCACCACCCGGCGGCCCGCAACCTCACCATGGCGCTGCAGTACAGCTGCAACCCCTATTTCTACCAGGTGCTGCGCGCCGTTATCAACCGCGTGCCCGACAGCCTGGCCACCGACACCGTGGCCGCCCGCCACGCCAACCTGGCCGCCTGGCACCGCCTGGCCAGCTCGTTTGGGTTTAATGCGCTGCTGGGCACCGACACGCCCCGCGAAAGCCCCGGCTTTTTGCCCACGCCGGCCTACTATGACCAGGCCCGCCGCACGCCCAACTGGACGTTCCGCTCCCTCTACTCGCTCAGCATCGGGCAGGGCGAAATCAACCTCACCGGCCTGCAAATGGCTAATATGATGGCCATTATCGCCAACCGGGGCTGGTACTATCCGCCGCATTTCGTGCGGGCCGTGGGCCGCACCGGCCAGCCCTTGCCCCGCTTTCTCCAAAAGCATCACACGCTGGTCGACAGCGCCAATTTTGCCGCCCTGTTGCCCGGCATGGTAGCCGTGATGCGGCGCGGCGGCACCGCCTCGGCGTCGAGCCTGGCCGATGTGGGCATTGCCGTGGCGGGCAAAACCGGCACCGTGCAAAACGATGAGGGCGACGACCACGCCACCTTCGTGGGTTTTGCCCCGGCCGAAAACCCGCGCATCGCCATTGCCGTGTACCTCGAAAACGCGGGCTTTGGGGCCACGGCCGCCGCGCCCTGCGCCGCGCTGGTTATCGAAAAGTACCTGCGCGGCAGCATTTCCTCACCCCGCCGCAAGCGCTGGGAGCGGCGTATGCAGTACCGCCGCCGCCCGTATCGGTAATTTCGCGCCGCGGCCATCCCCGCTTCCTCCCCATGACCTTCCATAAATACCAGGGCACCGGCAACGACTTCGTTATTTTTGACGACCGCGCCGCGCAGTTCGACACCGCCGACCACGCGCTGATTGCGCACTTGTGCCACCGCCGCTTCGGCATCGGGGCCGATGGCCTCATGCTGCTGCGCAACCGTGCGGGCTACGACTTCGAGATGGTGTACTTCAACGCCGACGGCCACCCCAGCACCATGTGCGGCAACGGCGGCCGCTGCCTGGTAGCCTTCGCTAAGTACCTGAATGTCATAGATAATAAAGCTTATTTCCTGGCCGTCGACGGTCCCCACGAAGCCCGCGTCGAGGCCGATGGCACCGTGCGCCTCAAGATGATAGACGTGGCCGCCGCCCAGCCGGCCGGGGTAGGGGAGGACGATATTTTTCTGCACACCGGCTCGCCGCACCACGTGCATTTTCTCGACCCTGAGGAAGGCCACACCCTGGCCGAGTTCGACGTGCACGGCGCGGGCCACGACATTCGCTACGACCAGGCCTATGACCCCGGCGGCATCAACGTCAACTTTGTGGAGGTGCCCGCCGACCCCGCCCACCCCTGGCCCGTGCGCACCTACGAGCGCGGCGTGGAGGCCGAAACCCTGAGCTGCGGCACCGGCGTCACGGCTGTGGCGCTGGCCGCCTCGGCGCGCGGCGCCACTTCGCCCGTGCGCCTGCAGGCCGCCGGCGGCCTGCTCGAAGTAGCCTTCGACCACCGCCCCGACGGCGGCTTCGAAAACGTGTGGCTGAGCGGCCCGGCCGTGCGCGTGTTTGGCGGCGAGTGGGTAGGTTAGGGTTGTTCTTGATTCTGTATGCGTGCCGGCTGGCCCCCCTGGCACCTCACCCCCTAGCCCCCTCTCCAAAAAAGAGGGGGGACTAGTTTCTAATTCCAGGCTAATTTTTAGCGCTATGACTAAAGCTAGTTCCCCCTCTTCTATGGAGAGGGGGCTAGGGGGTGAGGTGCCCGTGGAGGGCCCAGCCGGCACGAAGGAGCAACCATTGCTTTAGCCAATCATTTCTACACCCTCAACCCGCGCCGCCGTGCCTGAGCTCCCCGTCCCCACCTTTGCCGAGCGCCACCTGGTAGCCCTGCGGGCCCTGGAGCCCCACGACCTGGACTTGCTTTACAACCTGGAGAACGACCCCGTTATCTGGGCCGTGTCCGACACGCTGGCCCCGGTGTCGCGCCACGCCCTGCGCGAATACCTCAAGCACGCGGCGGCCGATTTTTTTGAGGTGCGGCAGCTCCGGCTGGTCATTGATTCCTACGAGTGGGGGCAGTCGGTGGGGGTGGTCGATTTATTTAATTTTGAGCCGCTGCACCAGCGGGCGGCCATCGGCATCACCATTTTGGCCACCGAGCGGCGGCGCGGCTACGCCGAGCAAACCCTGGAGCTGCTCACCGACCACGCCCGCAACGTGCTGCATCTGCACCAGCTCTACTGCACCATTGCCCAAAGTAACCGGGCCAGTATCAGGCTGTTCAAGAAAGCGGGCTTTCGGCAGGTGGGCGTGCGCCACGGCTGGCTGCGCGCTAATACCCCTTCGGGCTGGGAAAATGCCGTGGAAATGCAATTGCTCCTATGAAAGTGACTAACCGACGTTCAAAAAGCGTCATTTTAAGCTCAACCATATCTTTTCGGCGGGGCCCTGCGTAGAAGTAGGCGGTTGCCGCCCGCCGGACGATTTTACCCGGCGGAAGGGGTGCTCAAAAGTTCTTTCCTGTTTTTTTCATGCCGCTTTCTACTCCGGCGGAGGCCACCTTGCGTGCCTCCTCCACCGCCCCGGCCGCGGAACAAGCCGACGCTAACCCTCTTACGTATTCGCTGCCCGACCTGGTCTGCTTCGCGCACCTACACTGGGATTTTGTGTGGCAGCGCCCCCAGCACCTGCTATCGCGCTTTGCCCAGCACGGGCGGGTTTTTTATGTGGAGGAAGCCTTCTTCCACGCCGACGACCTTGTTGAGCCCCACCTCGAAGTAAAGGAGCGCCAAAACGGCGTAAAAGTACTGGTAGTGCACCTGCCCCAGCACCTGCGTCACGACGAGGCCGCCAGCGACCAGGCCCAGTTTGGGGTGCTAAGCAAATTTTTCAAGGCAAGCGGCGTCGAGCAGTTTGTAGCGTGGTACTACACGCCAATGGCCCTGGCCAAATCCCGGCTATTTGCGCCCGCCCTCACCGTGTACGACTGCATGGACGAGCTGGCCCAGTTCAAGGGCGCCCCGCCCGAGCTGCGCCCGCGCGAACAAGAGCTTTTTGCCAAAGCCGACCTGGTGTTCACCGGCGGCCAACGCCTCTACGAGGCTAAGCGCGAGCAGCATAGCGACGCCCACTCGTTTCCGAGCAGCATTGACAAGGACCACTTCGGCCAGGCCCGCGACCCCGAGTTGGCCGAGCCCACCGACCAGGCTGGCATTGCCCACCCGCGCGTGGGTTTCTTTGGCGTGGTCGATGAGCGGCTCGACATTGAGCTGCTCGGCCAGCTGGCCACGAACCATCCCGCCTGGCAGTTCGTTATAATCGGACCAGTGGTGAAGATTGACCCCGCCACGCTGCCGCATAATGCCAATATTCACTATCTCGGCGGTAAAAATTACCAGGAGCTCCCCGCTTATCTGCGCGGCTGGGACGTAGCGACGCTGCTTTTCGCTCGCAACGAGAGCACCGAGTTTATTTCGCCCACCAAAACGCCGGAGTACCTGGCCGCCGGCCGGCCGGTGGTGAGCACCAGCATCCGCGACGTGGTGCGGCCCTACGGCGACCTCAACCTGGTGCAGATTGCGGATGACCCTAAAGAGTTCGGCCAAGCCATTGCCCGCGCGCTGGAGCAGGGCAAAGACGCCGACTGGCGCACCCGCACCGATGATTACCTGGCCACCATCTCCTGGGACCTGACCTGGCAGAATATGGTGAACCTCATGCAGGAGCGCCTGGCTGCTAAAACAGCCTGATGCTTAGGTGCTACTTATTCGTAACTAATTGTTTAGCAGATACTTATGAATAACACATGCCTGCCGATTGCCCATCAAATATCTGCCACCCTGTATTAATTTCTATCTACTCCAAATTTTTCTCCCATGTTCGACTATCTCATCGTTGGGGCCGGCTTTGCTGGCAGCGTGCTGGCCGAGCGGCTGGCAACCCGCAGCAACAAAAAGGTGCTGGTCATTGACAAGCGCAGCCACATTGGGGGCAACGCCTACGACCACTATAATGAGGATGGCATCCTGATTCATAAGTATGGTCCGCATATTTTCCATACCAATTCGAAGGACGTTTTCGACTACCTCGGCAACTTCACCGATTGGCGCCCCTACGAGCACCGCGTGCTGGCCTCGGTCGATGGCCAGTTGGTACCCATGCCCATCAACCTCGACACCATCAACAAGCTCTACGGCCTGAGCCTCACCAGCTTTGAGGTGGAACAGTTTTTTGAGTCGGTAGCCGAAGACGTGCCGGTTATCAAAACGTCGGAAGACGTGGTAGTGAGCAAAGTAGGCCGCGAGTTGTATAACAAGTTCTTCAAGAACTACACCAACAAGCAGTGGGGCCTCGACCCCTCGCAGCTGGATAAGTCGGTGACGAGCCGCGTGCCCACCCGCACCAACCGCGACGACCGCTACTTCACCGATACCTACCAGGC
>CAXTFI010000058.1:0-24147 GCA_964243255.1 uncultured Hymenobacter sp. | reverse complement strand
CCTCCCTTTTGGGGGGAGGGGCCAGGGGGCCGGGGGTGGGGTCCAGGCAAAGGGCGATATGCATGAACTTAAGAACAACACTAGCTCCCTGCAAAACCTGCCCTGGCGCACTGTCCCGTTCCCCAAGTACAGCCCACAATCTCTACCAGAACTTGTTGGTACACACCACCTGCGCCTTTTTCTTGAGGCGCAAGCCCAGCAGCACCTCGTGGCTGCCGCCGTGGTAGCCGGCCAGCTCGGAGAGGCCCGCGTCGTAGGAGTAGCCCAGCGTGACTTGCTCGTAGCTGACGCCCACCATGGCCACAACCGCGTCGAAGGCGCGCCAGGATACACCGGCCCACAGCAGGTCGCGGTACTTGAGCTTGGCATTGATATCGAGCGAGAGGGGGGCTGGGCTCACGGCCTTGAGTAGCACCGACGGCACCAGCGAGAAGTCGTCGGTGAGCGGCACCCGCACCCCGGCCGTGGCGAAGTAGTGGCGCTTGAGGGAATTGCCGGGCGCGCCCACGCCCATTTGGTTGGCGCCGTAGGAGAAGTCGAGCTTGTTGCCCAGCAGCTGCGCGCCCGACACCCCGAAGTAGAAATCGGGGCTATATACCCACAAACCCACCGAGGCATCAAACACCCGCGAGGCGGCGCTGGCCGCCACGGTGGTGGGGTCGTAGAAGTGCAGCTGCTGGCCATCGACGGCAAACTGCTGCATGCCCACCGACGCACCCAGCGCCACCCGGATGGTGCGCGTGAGCACGGCGTTGTAGGCGTAGGAGGCGTAGGCGCTGGTGCGGCTGGTGGGCCCGGTTACGTCGCTATACACCAGGCCGCCCACCGCGTGAAACGGCCGCAGCCGGTCGCGGATGGTGCGCTTAGGCGTGCTGCGCCACTTGCCCAGCGACGAGCTGATGCTGGCGTAGTAGGTTTTGGGCGCCCCTTCCAGGCCCACCCACTGGGTGCGGTAGCTGAACTTGACGTCGATGTAGTCCTCCACGCCCGTTGCGCCGGGGTTTAGGAGGTAGTTGTTGTTCATGTACTGGCTGTACTGCGCCTGCTGCTGGGCCAGGGCCGGCACAGCAGCTAGCAGCGGGAGCAGCAGGAATAGATATTTTTTCATAACAGTAAGTGCCTTAGCATATTATAAGAAAAAGTGGTCCGGCCGCGGCAAGCACGGCCGGCCGTTCTGGTTAATACAGAATTGTAATCGACCCGCTGTAAGACCTGCCCAGCGGGCCCTTCGTGACGACGACGTAGTAGTAGGTGCCCACCGGCGCGGGCTGGCCGTTGATGTCGCCGCGCCACTCATTGGCCCGGCTGTAGTTTTCGGCCGAGAAAATGCGGTTGCCCCAGCGGTTGAACACGCTCACGGTGTTGTCGGGAAATTGCTCGATGAACTCAATCTGCCAGGTGTCGTCGTGGCCGTCGCCGTTGGGCGTGAAGGCGTTGGGAATGCGGATGGGCGGGCGCACGGTCACGGTCACCTCGTCGGAGTCGGCGCAGCCGCCGGCCCCGGCCGAGAGCGTGTAGGTGGTGGTCACCGTGGGCGTGGCCACGGGGTGCAGCGGGTCATTAGTGGGGAAAGTCAGCCCCACCGTCGGCGTCCAGGTCACGGGGTAGGTGCCATCGGCTTTGCCTTCCAGTAGCACGGAGGTGCCCAGCAGAATCTCCTTGTCGGGGCCGGCATCCACGTCAACCGGCGGTTGAATGCGCACGACTATGCCAGTGGAAACAACCGTTACGGGCTGCCCGCACACGTTGGTGGTGCGCAGGCGCAGCGTCACGGTCTGGCCCTCGCGCAGCGTGGTGCTGGTAAACACCGGGCCCGTGGCCCCGGCCACGTCGTTGCCGTTGACCTGCCACTGGTAGTCGGGGGCCGGGCCGGCCCCCGTCACATTCGCGATGCTGAAGGTGAGCGGCGCGCCCAGGCAAACCGGCCCGCCCGGCTGCACGGCAATGGCCAGGGTGGGCAGCGGCGTGGGGGTGCGCGTGACCGTAACGGTAGCCGTGGCCAGCCCCGTGCTGCACAGCCCCGCCGTGGGCGTTACCTCCACCCGCACCTGGTCGCCGGTCGCCAGCGTGCTGCTGGTGAAGGTGGGTCCGCTGGCCACGGCTGCGTTGTTGACAAACCACTGGAACGTGGGCGCGGTACCCGCGTTGGTAGCCACGGCCGTGAAAGTGAGGGCCGTGCCGGGGCACTGCACGGGCGGGGCCGCCAGGCTCACGGCGGGCGTTACGGCGGGCGTCACCTGTATCGCCACGACGTTGGAAGTCCCCGTGGCGCAGGTGCCAGTGCCCGACGTTACCCGGCGGCGGAAGTAGGTGGTAGCCGTGAGGGGGCCGGGCGCGTAGTCGGCCCCGGTGGCCCCGGCAATGGGTGCCCAGCTGGAGTTATCTGCCGAGGATTCCCACTGGTAAGTAAATGTGCCGGTGCCGCCGCTGGCCGCGCCGGTGCTGATGAGCGGCGCGGGCGTGGTGCCCGCACACACGGTTTGGTCGGCCGCGATGCTGCCCGCAATCAGGGCGGGCAGCACCGTCAGGGCGACGGAGGGCGAGTAGGCCGGGCCGCAGGGGCCCGATGTGACCTGCCGCCGGTAGTACGTAGTGGCCGTGAGCGGGCCGGGCGTAAAGGTGTCACCGTTGGCCCCGGCAATGGGTGCCCAGTTCACGTTATCCGTAGAAGATTGCCACTGATACGCAAACGTGCCCGTGCCGCCGCCCGGCCCCGCCGTGCTGGTGAGGGCGGCGGGGGTAGCGCCGGGACAAAGCGTCTGGTCGCTGCCGATGGTGCCGGCCGTCAGGGCCGGAGCTACAGTGATAGTAATCACATTGGAGAAAGCCGGCGTGCAACCACTACCCGAAGTTGCCCGGCGCCGGAAATAGGTGGTTGCGCTCAGCGCGCCCGGTGCATACGTCGCGCCAGTGGCCCCGCCAATGGGCGTCCAGGTCGCATTATCTGGTGAGTATTCCCACTGGTAGGCAATAGGACCCGTACCGCCCGCGGCTGGGGTGTCGCTGGTGAGGGGAGCCGGCGTGCCACCGGCGCACAGGGCTTGACTGGCAGCAATGCCGCCGGCCGTCAGGGCCGGGGCCACGGTCAGCGTCACTGCGTTGGAAGGCAGGCTGGTGCAGTCGCCGGAGCGTACTTGGCGGCGGAAGTAGGTGGTGACCGTAAGCGCACCGGGCGCGTAGTCGGCACTGGTAGCGCCGGCAATAGCGCTCCAGGTCGCATTATCCGTCGACGATTCCCACTGGTAGGCAAACGTGCCGGTGCCGCCCGTGGCCGGGGCGCTGCTCGTGAGCGGTGCGGGCGCGGTACCCGCACACACGGTTTGGTCGGCCGCGATGCTGCCCGCAATCAGGGCGGGCAGCACCGTCAGGGCGACGGAGGGCGAGTAGGCTGGGCCGCAGGGGCCCGACGTGACCTGCCGCCGGTAGTACGTAGTAGCCGTGAGCGGGCCGGGCGCGTAGCCGGCACCGGTAGCACCGGCAACGGGCGTCCAGTTCACGTTATCCGTAGAAGATTCCCACTGGTAGGCAAACGTACCCGTGCCGCCGCCCGGCCCCGCCGTGCTGGTGAGGGCGGCGGGGGTAGCGCCAGGACACAGGGTTTGGTCGCTGCCGATGGTGCCGGCCGTCAGGGCCGGGGCCACGGTGATAGTAACCTCGTTGGAGTAGGCCGGGGCGCAGGCGCTACCCGAGTTTGCCCGCCGCCGGAAGTAGGTAGTCGCGCTCAGCGCGCCCGGCGCATACGTGGGCCCGGTGGCCCCGCTGATTGGAGCCCAGGTCACTCTATCCGCCGACGATTCCCATTGGTACGTGACGCTGCCGGTGCCGCCGCTAGCCTCGGTGGCGCTGGTGAGCGCCGCCGGCGTGCCGCCGGCGCAGAGGGCTTGGTCGGCGGCAATGCCGCCGGCGGCCAGGGCCGGTACTACGCTCAGCGTCACTATGTTGGAGGGCGGGATGGCGCAGGGCCCGGAACGCACCTGGCGGCGATAGTAGGTGGTGACCGTGAGTGAACCGGGCGTGAAGGTGGCGTCGGTGGCACCGGGGATGGGGGTCCAGGTAACATTATCCACCGATGATTCCCACTGGTAGGCAAACGTGCCGGTGCCGCCCGTGGCCGGGGCGCTGCTCGTGAGCGGTGCCGGCGTGCTGCCCGCGCACACGGTTTGGTCGGCCGCGATGCTGCCAGCCGTCAGGGCGGGCAGCACCGTGATAGCCACCGAGGCCGTAACCGTGGAGGTGCAGTAAGGACCGGAACCGTTGGGTAGCAGCAATTGTACCCGCCGCTGGAAATAGGTCGTGCCGACCGGCAGGTTAGCCGGCTGGTAGCTGGCCCCGGTAGCCCCGGTAATGGGCGTAAAGCCAGTAGTGCTATTCGTTGATGACTCCCACTGGTAGGTTACCGGCAGGCCGGCATCGCTT
The DNA here is from genome assembly GCA_964243255.1 of uncultured Hymenobacter sp. Taxonomy (GTDB): domain Bacteria; phylum Bacteroidota; class Bacteroidia; order Cytophagales; family Hymenobacteraceae; genus Hymenobacter. Next base: position 19,731 of record CAXTFI010000058.1, on the reverse strand, counting down.
GACGCACCGGCCGTGCTGGTAAGCGGGGCCGGGGCCGTGCCGGCGCACAGCGTTTGGGGGGCGGCAATGCTGCCCGGCTCGGGAAGGTCTGGCACCCGAATAGCGCCCGAGCTTTCGCGACAAAAACAATTAGTGGTAATGCGCAACGTCACGATATAGTTACCGGGCAGCGCGTAAACGTGCACCGGATTCTCCTCCGTGGAGGTGGCCCCATCACCAAACTTCCAGGAGTAGGTTTTTCCATCAAAGTCGATGGGTGGAGCCGTGAAAGTGATTTGCCGGCAACCCGTTATCTCTGCCCCAGGCCCTACCCGCAGCAGGGAGCTTTGGTTGAAATTGACCAGGCCCAGGCCGCTGCGGCGGCCGCCCAGCCGCAGGGTCAGGCTGTCGTCGGCGTAGCGGGCCTTGGCCCCCACCGAGTCGGGGTAAGTGATGAAGCCCAGAGCCGGCTGGTTTTCGCGGGCCACGTAAATCTTGCCATCCGGCGCGGCTTGCAGCGAGCCCAGGTTGACCGGGGTGGTTTGCCTGAGCGGAATGCTTTGCTTGTTGACCGGCCCGGTACCGCTGATATCAAATTGCAGCAGCTTGGGCGGGTTCATCACCGTGGCGTAGAGCTTGCTGCCGGCCGAAAAATCAACCCCGTAATATTTGCCCTCGCCGCTATCCACAATATACGGAACCTGCGGATTGGCGCTAACCTGGCCCGTGCTGGTGTCAAAGCTGAACAGCTCGACGGTGCTGCTGCTGTCGCCCACTACCTCGCTGTAGCGGGCTACGGCCAGCCGCTGGCCGTCGGGCGTCACCTTCATCTGCCCGCGGTAGCCCAGCGGCGACTCGCTCGCCGCGTGCAGGGAGCCCACGGTGGAGATAATCGGCGTCGGGTCTACGCCGGTTGTTCGCACGCGGTAGGCCAGAAACGAGTCGCCGCGGTTGGCAGCGCCGGATTTGGCATTGCCCCAGCCGTGCACGATAATCCAGATGTCGCAGCCGTTTTTGTGAAACACGCCCGTCATCTTCTCGGTGGTGCCCTGGGTGAGCGGCGTGTTCTTGGTGGCGGGGGTTACCGTGCCCGGCCCGCCGCCGGCGGGAATGATAATTTCCGAATAGCTCAGGCCCTTGGGGCCGCCCGCCGCATCTTGCGTGAAGATGAGGTAGTGGGTTTCCGCCCCCGGCATGCCGGGGGGTGGGCTGCCGGGCATTCGGATAGGCAGGGGCCCATCGGTGACCAGCCGGTTGCCGCCCATGCCCGTGCCGTTGGTCATGATGCTGCCGTTGCCGTTCCAGATGGTGTCGCCGTTGCTGTAAAAGAGAATCTTGCCGGTGCCGTCCGACATTATTCCTGCCCCGGCGGGGGCCGTCATTTGGCCATCGGTCTTTACCACGGGCGGAATGGAGTCGCTGGCCTGGTTGAAGTCGAGCCCCGCCTTGTAGCCAAAATACCAGGTGTTGGCAAATTTCTCGTCCTGGCTGCACTCTGGGGGCGGGGGCGGCGCTGCTTGCGCCAGGGCCTTGGTACCCGCGCCGCTCAGCAGCAAAAGCAGCAGCGTGAGTAGCCAGGTGGCTGCCGGCCGCATGCGCTTGCCGGCGCTGGCTGGCTGGCCAGCCTTCGCCGCAGTATAAAAGGAAGCAACAATAGGGGTAGACAGGGCAGGATGCGATAGCTCTGCGAGCATAGTGGGGCGGGTAAATGGGCAGACAGGTAAGCGAGTAGCTACAACGAAAAGTGCCCCTCGCCGCCCTTAGAAGAACGAAGCCTGATGACCAGTTATCGCTTAAAAAAGCGCTGCCAGCCGGTTTTAGTAAAGCTACGCACGACCAGCCAGTTTTATGCAAACCAATGTTCGGATAGTGATGAGGGTCACTACCAATCGCTCATCACGGGCCGGATTGGTGGGCTGCTGGCAATGGCTCGCCAAAGGAGTATGTAGTCCTGGCAGGTACTGTTGACTTCGCTTCCCCTGGGCCTGAGCACCAGATACTGTGATAAGAGGGTTTGCTATCGGGTGAGATTTTTGTAATTTTAGCCTTCCTCAAGGAGAGCCTTCGGGTTCATCCTGTGTAGCCCCGGCTCGTTCACGCGGTCGGGGCTACTTCTTTTTCGGCCAAGTGCGCCGGGTGGTAGTGCGGGTCATCGGCGCAATCATTTTTTCAGAGCGCGTAGCAGAGCACGAGCAGTTTACGCATGACGGCAATCACGCCGGGCTTGTCCACCCAGCTGAGCAGCGCCGCCAAGCCGCTCGCCGAGTTGGCGAAGGTTGTCTCTTTGCCCAAGTGCAGCTGCTGGCTGAGCGTCGCGTGGCCCACGCAGGCCCCGCTATCCTTGGCGATGTCGATACCTACTACGCACTTAAGCGGGGCGCTGGGGGAAGGGAGCGGAGCCCTACGCGAACAGCAGTGAAAAAGGGGGAATTGACGTAGCCCGGCTAGGGTTTACCGCAACTTTGCTCGTGCAACTGCGGGCTGCGCCTGGCCCGACGGCCGATGGGCGCCCTCCATACTGTGCCGTCTTCAGGCAACACGGAAAACGGGGCACCGTTTCTAGTGCGCAGCCTCAAAGCCAGCAGGGCACCGCGCTTAGAGCAAGATGATGTCCCCGTTTCCCTTCCCGGCTGGCCTCACCTTGAGGCCACGCAATCATACGAGCGTAGGAGTAAGCGCAGTGGCGCGGGTGGTCGCCAGGGCGAAACCAGAACGTAACGGCTCTGCCCCCCAACCCCCGGTTAGCTTAAAATGCGGACTACTACCCTGCAAAAGAACGCCTGCGTCCACGCCCCGACGCCAAAGAGCCCACCCTGTGGAAACAGGATGGGCTCTTTGGTAATAAGCTAACTATTTATCATGAAATTACTTACGTCGGCGTTGACGCAGCTTGCGCAGTCCGTAAGTGACGCTGGCCGTCAGCAAAATGGATGCGCCGCCATCGAGGGGCACGGCAGTGGGGTCGGGGGCCTGGCGGAGGGCCTGCCACTTGGCCGCTTGCTAGGGGGCTCAGGTACGCGGGCGGGCTGCGCGTGGTTTTCCGGGTCGATACGCCCGGTCCGGCTTAGCCCAACTGTGCCAGGGCTGCCTGGAGGGCGGCCAGCACGGTGGGCAGCGCCTGCTCGGGGTTGGGGCCGAGGTGAATGTGCAGGGCGCGGCGGTCGTTATCGCGCAGGGCCTGCAGGTCGCCCTGGGCCTGGGCGTTCTCAAACGTGCCGAAGGTGTAGGTGCGGCCGGGCAGGGGCAAATCCTGCGGGTGGTCGGCGGTGAACTGCACAAACAGCCCGTGGTTGGGGCCGCCCTTGTGGTACTGGCCCGTGGAGTGCAAAAAGCGCGGCCCGTAGCCCGAAGTGGTGGCCAGGCGCAGCTTGTCCTGCACCAGCTGGCGAAACTCGGCCAGCGCGTCGTTCAGCTTGTCCGACTCGTGCAGGTAGGCTTGCAGGGTCATAAAATTGCCGGGCTGGGCCTGCCGAAAGAAATGCTGCAGTACGCCGGCCGCACCGGTGCCGCCCGCGGGGCTGTAGTAGCTGATGCCATCGGCGGCGGCGGTGGGCTGGCCGGGGCTGGGCAGCTGGCCTTTTTCGGTCACTTCCTTCATCAGCTTGTCGGTGGCCGTTTTGGCGGCTTGCACGTTGGGCTGGTCGAAGGGGTTGATAGCCAGCATGATACCCGACACGGCCACCGCAATTTCCCAGCGGTAGAACTCGCGGCCCAGGTCCAGGGGCTCGCCCAGGCGAATGATGATGACCGGGTGGCCGGCGTCTTCCAGGGCCTGAAGCTTGTCGAGGCTGGGCTGGTCGGTAAAGTCGTCGTAGCCCACGTACACAAACACGCGGTCGGGGCCGTACTCGTCGGGGCGGCCCAGGGGCTCGCCGGCCACGGGCAAGATGCCTTTGCCCTCCTTGCCGGTGCTTTCGGCCAGCAGCTGCTCGAGCCACAAGCCCAGGCTGCTGAGCGTGTCGGGGGTGAGAAAGGTGAGCTTGTCGCGGCCCTGGGTGGCCAGGTAGCCGATGGCGGTGCCCAGCTGCAGGCCGGGGTTGTCGGCCACCGGGCCCTGCGCGCCGCAGGCCTGCATCATGGCCACCGCGCCGCGCAGCAGGGCCTCAATAGCAATGCCGTAGAGCGCCGCCGGCACCAGGCCGAAATAAGTAAGGGCCGAAAAACGCCCGCCTACCTCACTGAAATTCAAGAAGATGTGGCGGTAGCCATCGGCCGTGGCCTGGGTCACAAACTTGGAGCCGGGGTCGGTGATGGCCACAAAGTTTTCGCCCGCCTTGTCGCCCTTAATGGCCTTTACCTTGTCGTAGAAATAGTCGCCGAAGGCCAGCGGCTCGGCAGTGGTGCCCGACTTGCTGGCCACCACAAACAGCGTGTGCTCCAGCGGCAGCTCGGCCTCCAGGGCGGCCACGGTGCCGGGGTCAGTGGTGTCGAGGATGGAGAGCGGCAGGCTGCCCTGGCCCTGGGGAAACGAGCGCTGAAACACAATCGGGGCCATGGTGCTGCCGCCCATACCCATCACCACAACGTGCTGAAAGCCAGCGGCTTGCACTTCGTGCACAAACTGCGTGATTTCGGCCACGGCCTTGCTCATCACCTCGGGCGTGTCGAGCCAGCCCATAAAGCTGCGGATACTCTGCTGCGCCTCCGCATTCTGGGTCCACAGGGTGGCGTCTTTCTGCCAGAAGCGGGTGGTGAAGTCGTGGGCGTTGAGGTCGGCGATTTTGGCCTCAATGGCCGGCTGGTACTGGCCCAGGCGGTAAGTAGCGGCAAATGGGGAGTCGGGCATGAGAAAGGTGTTTAGGGCTGTGAGTTAGGTAGTAGGTTGTAAACGCATTAAAAGAACGTCATGCTGAGCGAAGCGGAGCGTAGTCGAAGCATCTCGCGTGCTGCACTAACCTCGACCATTAGCTACGCTGTCCTACGGGTCAACGGTGCGAGTGAGATGCTTCGGCTTCGCTCAGCATGACGTTCTCTTTCTGGTATTCTCATTCTTCTCTAATTACTTCATCTCAAAATAGTTACCGTACCGGTTTGAATAAAATCCTGGCCGGCTTCGTCGCGCAGCGAGAAGCGCCACACGTAGGCCGCGTTCACCGGGGCGTGGCCTTTGATGGTGCCGTCCCAGGTTTGGCTGCGGTCGGTGGCTCGAAATACCTCCTGGCCATCGCGGTTGATGATTACGAAAGAGAAGCCATTGAGGTAGCGGCCCTTCAGCTCCAGCACGTCATTGAGGCCGTCGCCGTTGGGCGTGAACACGTTGGGTACCAGCAGCAAGGTCCGCCGCGTGAGGCTGGCCACGTTGGAGTAGCTGACCGTGCCGGCCGGCAGCCCCGCGCCGCTCACCTGCACCCGGTAGCGCAGTATCTGGCGGTCGGTGGGCGGGGCGGGGTCGAGGTAGGTGAGGCCGGTGAGCGCGCCCGAAGTGGCCAGCACCGTGCCATCGGCGGCCAGGGTGAGCACGCGGTAGCTGGCGGCCACGGCCGGGCTGCCCGGCCCCCGAAAGGCCGACCAGCTCAGCTGGGTGGTGAGGCCGTCGGGGTCGGCGGCGGCCACGGTGAGCAGGCTGGGGCAAGCGGGCGGGCTGGCGGCCGAGGTATTGCCGCACACGTCGAGCACGCGGGCGGTGTAGCAGGGCGGCGCAGCCAGCAGGGCGGCCAGAGTAGCGGGGTCGCGCAGGGTGTCGGTGGCAAGGGTCACGGCCGCAAAGTCGAGGTCGCCCGGCCCGCCCTGGCGGCTGAACAGCAGCTGGCTGCTGGCTGGCTGGGCCACCCCACTGGGCAGGATAGCCGTGAGGGTAAGACGATTAGCGAAGTCGAAGCTGGCGTTGAGCCGCGGCTGGGGCGGGGGCAGGCCCGAAAGGGTTTGCACGGGCACATCGGCCGAAACCGACTGGCTGCCGCCCGCCACGGTGGCTTGCAGGCGGTAGGTGTAGCGCGTGCCGCAGGCCACGGCCGCATCGACGTAGCTGGTGGCCGAGGCGGGCAGCGTGGTCAGCGGGGCCCCATCGCGCAGCACGGTGTAGCCGGTAACGGGCCCCGCCGCTTGCCAGGTCAGGCTATTCACGTTGTTGAGCGACGCCACGCTGAGCACGAGGGTGGGCACCAGGGCCGAGAAGGCCGAGTCGGTGCGGCACACGTCGCGCCGGCCCAGGCGATACTGGCCCGCCGGGGCGCCAGTGAGCGTGAGGGTGCCAGTGCCCGCCACGCCAGCCTGCACCCGCCGGAAGCCGGTGGGGCTGCTGGCATCGGCCCGCTGCACGTCGTAGAGGTAGCCCGTGGGCAAGTTGCTGACATCGAGCGCAATATCTCCGGGCAAGGCGCCCTGCACGGTGAGGCGGCTGAGCACCGGCGTTTGGGGCGCGGCCAGCGCGGGCACCGCCTGGGTGGCCTGGCCGCTGCACAAGCCATTGGCCCGGTAGCGGCCAATGACGGTGACGCTGCTGCCCGCCGCCGCTGCCTGAAGTGTGGTAGTGCTGCCAACCGTCAGCGGCCCGATGAGCGCGCCGCTGCCCACCTGCGCAAAATACTGGTCGTAGCCGCTGGCACTGATGGTCAGGGCCACCGCGCTGTTCACGCAAGGAACCAGCGTGAAGCTCGGCACGGGGGTAGCAACTACTTGATAATTACGCACATATACCGTACCCACGCCCCCCCCGCTGCCCGGCGCGGGGTTGGCCAGCTCCGAGATGGTGAACGGCCCGGCCGTGGTAGGGGTGAAGGTATTATTAGCCAGCTTGGCCGGGGTGAAGTCGCAATTGGCCGGCGTACTGTTGGTGCCAGCTAAGGCATTATAATACAATAAGTTAGCCGCAACGGTGCGCCCGCAGCCCAGGTCAAAGCGCACGGCCCGGCCCACGCACAGCGCCTGCACCTCCTGGCCCGTGGCTACGTCGATGGCCACAAACGGCGCGGCGCAGCCTGCGGGCGGGGTGTTGATGGTGCATTGCGCCCCGGCCGGCGCGGCCGGGGCCAGCAGGGCGCCCACCAGCAGTAGCGCGGGCAGCGCCCGGCGCAGTACGGAAAGAAAAAACGGTTTCATGCCCACAGCAACGGCTTTTTATACCCAATCGTACTCCCGCACAAAGCGGGCGGCGCGGTGCAGGTCGGGGTACAGCACCCGGTCGCGCGGCACGAAGGTAACGACCTCGCGGAAGGCGGCGGCCACGGCTTCCAGGGCCGGGCTGCTGCGCGGCGCGCCAGCCCCGGCCGGGCGGCGCAGGTCGAGGGCCTGCACGGCGGTTAGCAGCTCAATGCCCAGGATTTGCTCCACGTTGTCGACCACCCGGCGGGCCTTGGTGGCGGCGTTGGCGCCCATGCTCACGTGGTCTTCCTGGCCGTTGCTGCTCGTGAGGCTGTCGGCGCTGGCGGGCGTGCACAGCTGCTTGTTCTGGCTCACAATACCCGCGGCGGTATACTGCGGTAGCATCAGGCCCGAGTTCAGGCCCGGCTCGGCCACCAGGAAAGCCGGCAGCCCGCGCTGCCCCGAAATGAGCTGGTAGGTGCGGCGCTCCGAAATGCTGCCCAGCTCGGCCACGGCCAGCGCCAGGTGGTCGAGGGCCAGCGCCAGCGGCTGCCCGTGAAAGTTGCCCCCACTCAGAATAAGGTCTTCGTCGGGAAAGATAATGGGGTTGTCCGTTACCGAGTTGCACTCGATTTCGACGGTGCGGGCCACGTAGGCCACCGCGTCGCGGCTGGCCCCGTGCACCTGCGGCTGGCACCGAAACGAATACGGGTCCTGCAGGGCGTAGCGGTCGCGGGCTTGCAGCTCGGAGCCCGCCAGCAGCCCACGCAGCCGCTGGGCCACCAGCGCCTGCCCCGCGTGCGGCCGCAGGCGCTGCAAGCCTTCGGCAAACGGCTGCACGTGTGCCCCAAAGGCCTCGACCGAGAGCGCCCCAATAACGTCGGCCGCGTTGAGCAGGCGTTGGGTGCGCTCCAGGACCTCGGTAGCGTAAGCCAGCATAAACTGGGTGCCATTGAGCAGGGCCAGCCCTTCCTTGGCCTGCAGGGGCAGCGGCTCCCAGCCAAAGAGGCTATTTACATCGCTGGCCGCCAGGCGGTAGCCCTGGTAATTGACTTCGCCCAAACCCAGCAGCGGCAGGCACAGGTGCGCCAGTGGGGCCAGGTCGCCGCTCGCGCCCAGGCTGCCCTGCTCGTACACCACCGGCCACACGTCGCGGTTGAAGTAGTCGAGCAAGCGCTTGGCCGTGGCCACCGCCACGCCGCTGTGGCCGTAGCTCAGGCTCTGCACCTTTAGCAGCAGCATGCGGCGCACCAGGGCGCTGGGCACCTCGGGGCCGGTGCCGCAGGCGTGCGACATAAGCAGGTTCACTTGCAGCTGAGCCCGCGCATCTACCGGAATACCAACGTTATATAACGAGCCAAAGCCCGTGTTGATGCCGTAGATGGGCTGGTCGGGCGCGGCGGCCAGGCGGGTATGTAAATAATTGTAGCACTGCTGCATGCGGGCGGTGGCCTCGGCGGGCAGCGTGAGCGCGTCGCGGCTGCGCAGGGCGGCGGCCAGCTCGGGCAGGGTGAGGGGGTGGGTGGGGGAGAGAAGGGGCATAGAAAGGGCAAAGTACGGGGCCCCGGCGCCGGGGCCGGCCCGGTAGCGCGCCCTGTGGCTACTGCGCCGGCTAGCCCACAACTGCTCTAAGTTGCCCAAAACACGTTGCATTGCCTACCCACACGGCTTTATCGCCCGGCAATTAACTAAGCAGTATCTGGCGGCAGCTACGTATCTTTAATAATGCAGTCGCCGCCAGGCTTCCGGCCGAAACCAGGCGGTTTTACGCTCACGCTTTTTACCGCTCACGCCATGAAAAAGACCACCAATCTTTGTCAACCGGGCCGGCTAGCAGTAGCTTATATAGCGCTGATTTTCAGCCTGTTGCTAGGCGAAACTGCTTGCTCGCGGCACGACGACTCCGGCCCCGCGCCAGACCCCTCGCCGGCAACTTCTACCTATAAGTGCGACGTGGCTTTGTCGTGGCTGAACCTGCAGCTGCGGCTAGCCCGCCTCACGCCCGTTATTGCTGCTAATACCTTTGGGCGGCCCTTCGCCTACTCCGGGGTGGCGGGCTACGAGGCCGTGGTGCCCGGCATGGCGGACTACAAGTCGCTGGCCGGCCAGCTCAACGGCCTCACCGGCCTGCCGGCCGCCGACCGGACGCTGGTGTATAGCTGGCCCCTGAGTGCCAACGCCGCCCTGGCCGCCATGAACCGCACCCTGTATGCCAACGCCTCCGCGGCCAACCTGGCAACGGTCGACTCGCTGGAAGCAGCCACCAAAACCGCGCTGCAAACGGGCCTGGGGGCCGATGTCAGCAGCCGCTCCGTCGATTTTGGCCAGCGGGTAGCGGCGGCCGTCGTCGCGTGGGCGAAAACCGATGGCTACGACGACGCTACGCCCTACACGCCGCCCACCGGGCCGGGCCTCTGGGAGCCCACGCCGCCCGCGTTGGCGCCGCCCGTATTTCCGCACTGGGGCGCCAACCGGCCGCTGGTGGCGGGCGACGGCGATGGTGCCGAGCCCGGCCCGCCGCCGCTCACTTATTCCACCACGGCCGGCTCGCCGTTCTACCAGATGGCGCAAGAGGTGCTGACTGTTTCGCAAACGAGTACTGCCGAGCAGCGCGCCATTGCTCTGTTCTGGAACGACGCGCCCAACGGCCGCAATTTCACGCCGGTAGGGCACTGGGTGTCCATTCTGACGCAGGTGCTGACCAAGGAAAACGCGACCCTCGACAAAGCGCTGTACGCCTACCTCCGGCTGGGCCTCAGCCTCCACGAGGCCGGCGTCAGCGTGTTTAAAGCCAAATACACCTACAACCAGCTGCGGCCGGTTACCTACATTCGCGCCTCGCTGGGGCAGCCCACCTGGTTGCCCCTCATTCCGACGCCCGCCCACCCCGAGTACCCCGCCGCCCACGCCACGGTATCGGCCGCCGCCGCTGAAGCCCTCACCGAAATATTCGGCCCCAACTACGCCTTCACCGACCAGAACTACGCGCAGTTTGGCCTGGGCACGCGTTCGTACTCGTCGTTTGAGCAGGCCGGCGCCGAGGCCGGGCTTTCGCGCCTGTACGGCGGCATTCACTACCGGCCATCTATTGAGAAAGGCGCGGCGGAGGGCAAAAAAGTAGCCCAGAATATCAACACCAAGCTGGTTTTTCACTGAACCTGCGTGCGTATTAGTAAAGCATTGACTAGGTGATGATTAAGCAAAAACGCCTCTGCTCAGCTGGAGCAGAGGCGTTTGAATGTGGTCGGCCGCTTGCTGCAGCGCCCGGCAAAGGGCGCTAGGCCGTGAGCGCGCCCACTACCTCGCTCAGGGCCAGCGTTTTCTCCTCGCCGGTTTTCATGATTTTAATCTTGGCCACGCCGGCGGCCAGCTCCTCGGGTCCCAGCACCAGCACCAGCGGGATGCCCTTGGCATCGGCGTACTTGAACTGCTTTTGCAGCTTGCTGGCGTCGGGGTAGAGCTCGGCCGGGATGCCGGCGGCGCGCAGCTCGGCCAGCAGGGGCAGGGCGGCGCGGCCGCTGGCCGCGTCGAAGTGCGTGAGCAGCACGCGGGTGGGCGTTTCGCTGGTTTCGGTGAATAATTCCAGGCTTTCGAGGCAGTCGTAGAGGCGGTCGACGCCAAACGAGAAGCCTACGCCCGACACGCCCGGCAGGCCGAAGCTGCCGGTGAGGTTGTCGTAGCGGCCGCCGCCGCTTACGCTGCCCATGGCCACGTTGTTGATTTTCACCTCAAAGATGCAGCCCGTGTAGTAGCTCAGGCCCCGCGCCAGGGTGGGGTCAAACTCCAGCCGGTCAAATTGCCGGAAGCCGCTGGCTTGCAGCAGGTCGCGCACCTCGGCCAGCTCGTTGAGGCCGCGGTAGAAGGTGGCGTCTACGTCATCGTCGTCGCTGTCGGCGGTGGGGCGCTGGCCGTCGGGCTCCACGCCGGCCGTAACGAAGCCCACCAGCAGGCGCTCCAGCTTCTCGGCGTAGTCGCCGCTCACACCCAGCAGGGCAAACAGCGTGTCGATGGTGCTGTCCTGGAAGTTCTTCTCCAGCAGCTCTTTACGCACGCCATCGGGCCCAATCTTGTCGAGCTTGTCGATGGCCACGAACAGGTCGGTTTCCTGGCCCTCGCCGCCCAGCGCCTGGTAAATATTGCGCAGCACCCCGCGGTGGTTGATTTTAATGGTAAAGTCTACCAGGCCTAAGCCGTTGAGTACCTGCGCCATCATCAGCACAATCTCAGCTTCGCAGAGCAGCGAGCTGGTGCCCACCACGTCGGCGTCGCACTGCCAAAACTCGCGGTAGCGGCCGCGCTGGGGGCGGTCGGCGCGCCACACGGGCTGCATCTGGTAGCGCTTGAAGGGGAAGGTGAGCGTGCCGCGGTTCATGGCCACGTAGCGGGCAAAAGGCACGGTGAGGTCGTAGCGCAGGCCCTTTTCGGCAATCTTGGGCAGCACCACGCGGGGGCCGGCGTCGAGGTCGGCGGCCGTTACGAGGGGCGTGGTTTCGCCGCGGCGCTCCTTCACCAGGAAGTTGCCCGAGTTCAGCACTTTAAACAGCAGCTGGTCGCCCTCATCGCCGTACTTGCCGGTGAGCACCGACAGGTTTTCGAGCGTGGGGGTTTCGAGCGGGGCGTAGCCAAACGTTTCGAACGTGCGCCGGATAACGTTGAAAATGTGCTGGCGGCGGGCCACCTGGGCCGGCCCAAAATCGCGGGTGCCTTGCGGAATGCTGGGTTTTTCCATTTGCCCGCAAAGGTAAGGTTTGGGCCCGGCCACGGAGGGGCCCCGTTCCCAGCCCGGCAAGTGCCGGCCCACCGTTGAGCCCTGGGTGTGGCCATTGGCGCGGCCCCTGCGTATGCGGGGCATTGCTTACCCTTCCTGCCGATGCGTTTTCTTTACTGTTGCCTGGCGCTTGCGCTACTTGGGGCCCAGCCGGCCGCCGCCCAAAAGCCTCTGAACGATACTGTTAAGGTTGATAAAACCCAATTCAACCTGTTTCATCCCACGCCGCGCAAGTACATGCGCCCCATGGTGCCCGACCGCCCCGGTATCACCGAAAGCCCGTATTCCGTGGATGCGGGCCACTTGCAGTACGAGGCCGACGTGGCGCGCCTGCTCACGCGCCGCGAGGGCACGACCCACGGCCACGACTGGTATGTGAACCACGCGCTGGCCAAAATCGGCCTCAGCGACCGCACCGATTTTCAGGTGGCGCTCGACTCGTACACCGACAGCCGCAACTACGACTCGGCCGACCCCAGCGCCACGCAGCTGGTGCACGGCGTGGGCGACGTAACGCTGCGCGTGAAGCACACGCTATTTGGCGACGACGACAGCCGCTGGGCGCTGGGTATTATCGGCTACGTGCAGCTGCCCACCGGCAGCGCGGTGGGCGACGGCGGCTACGAGCCCGGCCTGGTGCTGCCCGTGGTGTATCAGTTTACCAAGCACTGGAGCGGTGGCGGCCAGGTGGCGGCCAACTATTTCTTCGACCGCGAGCAGGGCGAACACTACCTGCAGCTCACGCCCACGCTCACCACCGACTACGAGTTTACCAAGCTGCTCGAAGGCTTTGTGGAGCTGGTGGGCTACTGGGACGTGCGCCAGGCCTCGTGGCGCAGCTCCATCAACGTGGGCCCGCAGCTGGATATATCTGATAATGTGCAGCTTGACTTTGGGGCCCACCTGCCCATTACGCATTCCGTGGACAGGGAATATTTCCTGGGTATCAGCTTCAGAAGGTGAAAGTGCGGTAAGCTTCAGCTTGCCGTGATGGATAACGGCAAGCTGAAGCTTACCGCACTTACTCTTTCGTAAACACGTAGCTACCCCCACCCTGCTTTGATGGGAGGGAATGCTGAAGCATGAGTCGCCGCCGCCGGCAACTCATTACAGCCCAGCAGGCTACCACCAAAACGAAACGCAACACCCCGCCGCTACCCCGAGCCCTGTAAAATTTCGCGCCAGGCCAGGAGCAGCTGCAAGATGCTACGTTTCAGATGGTTGTCAACCGCTGCTGCTGTCGCTGCTTACCAGCGGCTGCGTGGGCGGGTGGCATACGTGACGGCTGCCGACGCCGACGCCGGGGCCGGCAGGTGGTCGCGGTTCATTACCACTAGCACGCGCTGGCCGGCCTGCACGGCCGCGGCTACCTGGGTTGCCAGGCGCTGGGCGCGGTACTCGCTGACAGTGTGGTTAATAGCGTCCAGAAACGGGGCAGCCTGGCCGGCGGCCGGCGGCGTGGCAAAGCTGGCGGCGGGCAGCTTCCACCACTGCCCGCCCGTGGGGCAGTGCCGGCGGTAGGCTGCCTTCAACTCGGCCGGGCTATGAATAACCAGCTGGCTGCCAGGCAGGCAGGTTGAGCTGCTGGCGATGAGCGCCCGCACTCCGCGCATCGTCAGCGCCTTCGAAGCGCCGGTGCGCTGGCGAAACTCCTGGGCCGTGCGCAGCAGCCAGTAAAGCTGCAGCGGCTCGGGGGCCAGCTGGGTGGTGAGGTACGCGTACTCGGCCACCGGGTCGTCGATGCGCGCCGTGGCGGCCTGGTACTGGCGGGCCAAAAACCGCGCGTAGCCCGACTCGCCCAGGCGGCTGATGGTGGCGGTTTCGGTGCTGTCAATGCCCAGGTCAGGCTTTTCGAAGAGCACCATTGTCGGCTTGGTTTGCGCAAAAGCCTGCCGCAACCGGGCAAACTGTTCGTGGTGCGCATCTTGGGAGCTTGCTACGCCGAAGTACGTAACGCGCCCGCCGTCCGTAGCGGCGGGCTTGGTGGCCGTGGCTTGAGGGGCCGCGTGCTGGCCAATCAATTCCTGCTCATCGGGTATCAGGGACGAAGATACCAGGGACGAAGACTGGGCAAATGCCCCGGCGGTGGGCGCCAGCAGCGCGGCTGCCAGCCAGAAAGCGCAAGTTTTCATGACTCAGAAAGAAAAAGGGTAAGATGAGAAAAGGGCTTTTATCTAGCTAAAAATCAATTGCTTGATGCTGAGTGCTGGTGCGCAACGCATCGTGCTGGCGGGGTCCCGTGAGGCCCCCGCCGCCTAGCCGCCAAACCCGCCGCCGCTGCTGGGGGCGTTGTCAATCTTCTTGTCGGGTTTGGTGGCCCCGATGTACCAGGTGAAGCCCAGCCAGGCCACGCGCGTTTCGTACTTGTTGTAGAGCGAGGTTTGCAGCTCGGGCGTGGCGAGCTCGGTGCGGCGCACCTGGGTGTTGAGCAGGTCAGAAACCCGCAGCGTGAGGGCAGCGCGCTCGCTAAAGAGGCGCTGGCGCAGGGCAATATCGAGGGCGCCGGTGGGCAGCTGGCGGCCCTGGGCCGTGAGCACCGTCGAGCGGATATTGCCCGTCACTTGCAGGTCGAGGCCCTTGCGGGGCGTGAAGTTGTTGGCCAGCCGGGCGGTGCCGGCCAGGGCCGAGCGGTTGGCGGCGTTGGCCGCGTTAGTGGCAATCTGGCTGCGGTAGAGGGAGCCGCTGGCCGACACGCGCCACCACTTGGCCAGGGGCTGGGCCCAGGTCATTTCGAGGCCCAGGTCGGTGGTGCTGCCGTAGTTGAGGTAGGTTTCCTGCGTTACCACGCCCACGTTGCTGAGCCGGGTGGCCAGCGTGTCGATGGTGCGCACCCGCTGAATGGCGTTCTGGGTGAAGCGGGCAAACACCGTGCTCGTGAGGCTGGCGCCCCCGGCCAGGTTTAGCTGGTGGCCCAGCTCCAGGTTGTGGCTGAACTCGGGCAGCAGGGCCGGGTTGCCCTGGCGGTAGTTGCGCGGGTCCTGGTAGAGCTGAATGGGCAGCTGCTGCATAAAGCCGGGCCGGTTGAGGCGCCGGGCGTAGCTGAACTGCAGCCGGTTTTGGCCCGGCTCCTTGCCCAGCTCGCGCGCCACCGTGGCCGACGGAAACAGGTTGACATACCGCTGGTTGACGGAGATGGTGCCGTTGGTGAGGCCGCCATTGATAAACGTAGCCTCGGTGCGCAGGCCGCCCTGGGCGCTCCAGCCGTGGGCGAGCGTGCGCTGGTAGGTGGCGTAGGCGGCGGGCATCACCTGCGTAAAGCGGTAGTCAAACGAGCGCTTGTCGTCGCGCACAAACGCGGCGCTGGGGTCGGTGCTGGTGGGCAGCAGCATGGCCGCGCTGCCGGTGTTGCGGTTGGCCTGCATTTTCAGGCCCGTTTCGAGCTTGCCCTTGCCATCGGCGCTGGGCCGGGTATAGTCCAGCTGCCCAAAATAAATCTGGGCCCCCACCTGCTGCGCCTGCTTGAAGCCGGCGGGCTTGGTGCCGCCCGTCAGCAGCTGGCTCACCGGCACGGTGGCGTCGATGGCCACCATGCCCGCGTTGGCGGTCAGCTCGCGGCCCTTGTGGGCCTCCCAGGTGTGGCGGTAGTCAGCCGACGATTCCACGACGGTCACCTTCACGTCGGCTATTTCCTGGCCGTACTGGGTCGTTACCGTGGGCGAGCCTACGGTTTGCTGGGTCAGGGTCTGGTTGTCGAGCTCCGCGTGGTGCTCCCAGTGGGGCTGCACGCTCAGGCTCAGGGTCTGCTCCTTGGTCAGGTCGTAGTTCAGGCCCAGGTTCAGGCTGTGGTTGCGGCTGTGCTGGGTGCCGGCGCCCTCCTGGCTGGTAAGGAGGCGGCTGGTAGCCGCGCCATCGGTCACGAGCGCGGTTTGCTGGTTGCTGGTGCGGGTGCGGTACAGCTGGTCGTTGCCGTCGTAGCCCAGGTTCCAGGTGGCGTTGCCGTGGTGGCGGCTCAGGCTTAGGCTGGGCGAGTATTTGTCGCGGGTGCCCACCACCAGGGCCGCCTGGCCGTTCCAGCCTTCCTTCTTGTTCTTCTTAGTAATGATGTTGATGACGCCCGCCCCGCTGGCATCGTACTTGGCCGAGGGGTTGGTCATAATCTCGACCTGCGCAATCTGCGAGGCCGGAATTTGGTCGAGGCGCGGGCCGGGGCCGCCGTTGCTGGTGCCGGCGGGCTTGCCGTCGATGAGGATGGTCAGGTTGCTGGAGCCCCGCAAGCTCACCGTGCCGGTGGCATCCACGGCCACCGAGGGCACGTTTTCGAGCACGTTCACGGCCGTGCCGCCCACGCTGCTCAGGTCCTTCTCCACGTTAATCACCGTCTTGCCCAGCTCCTGCTGCACCACGGCTTTCTCGCCCGTTACTTTCACTTCGCCCAGCTGCTGGCTGGCGGCGCGCAGCTTCAGGGCGCCCAGCGCCACAGTAGCTTGATTAACTGGCACTTGCACACTGCGCAGCAGCGGCTGGTAGCCCAGCGCCAGCACCCGCAGCCGGTAGGCCCCGGCCGGCACCTGGGGCAGCTCAAACGTGCCGGCCAGCGTGGTTTGGCCGCTGGCTACCAGGCTGGTATCGGTGGCGGTGGCGCGGCGCAGCAGCACCGTGGCAAAGGGCAGCGGCGCGGCCGTGGGCCCCGCGTCTACGGCCGTGCCACTCACGGTGGCACTGGTAGTGGGCGTCGTTTGGGCAAGCAGGCCCAGGGGCAACGTCAGCAGCAGGCCAAGGCTGGTAGCAGGTAGTGGGCTGATAGTCAAGGAGTAACTCATGGTGAAAGGCGCGAAGAAAGGGTTCGGTTTGGGCATGGCGATTCCGTGCCCAGCCGGCCGCGGTTCCGGTAGGGGAGGGGAGTCGGTACCCGGTGCGGGGCACGCAGGCGAGGAAATGGGCTGACCAGCGGGCTGGTCGAACGGGCCGGCAGGGTGTCCGGCGCAAACCAGCCGCCCGGTTGGCGGCCAGTGACTACGCTAGCGGGGCTGCAGCTGGGCGCGGCCAGGTTGTAGGTAGTGGAGTGGTACTCGGCTTTTGACAGAACAAACTTACGACAGGTACTTTGTTTCGCATAGTACTGTAGGAAATATTTTTCAACATCTGCGTTTTCAGCGCTCAGAAGGGCTTTTTAACCTGAAATATTTTTTAACGCAGCCCGAACCCAACGGCTTCTCACTTCCTACCCTTCCCTGAATACCTGCTGCTCAGCCAAACGTTACACAGTAGTTATAGTAAATAAGGCGGGGCCGCGGCGCAAAGTGAAAGCTTCGTGCTACGACCCCCGCCTTATGTAGATGCAAAAATTGCGTCACCAGTTGCCTGGCCGACTGACTGCCGGCTTTCCCCGCGGGCGCGGGCCCGGCCACCGCTCTTGCCCGCCCGAAGCCGCGCCCACGGCGTGCCCGAAGCCCCTATGCGGCACGGTGGCGCAGCTTCGCAACCAGCCAATGCCGCAGGGGAGTTTAGTGCCACCGACCGCGCCCTGCGGCGGGCACTTCGAAAAGCGCTGTAAAGCGCGCGGGCGCGCGGCGTCCACGCCGCGCGCCCGCGCGTGAGCTACGGCAAGCAGCTACGTCCGGTCCTGGCTGCTCGCTGCTCCCGCGTGCAGGCCCGCAGCGTCCACGCTACTACTAGCCGGATAATCAATCAGATTCCGCACCATTCCTTTGAAAATAATGCCGTGAAACGGCAGCACCGAGTACCAGTACAGCCGGCCCAGCAGGCCCTCGGGGCGGTAGGCGGCCAGCTGCTCCAGGGCGTGGGTGCCGTCGGGGTTGTCCACGATGCGAAACTGGAGCCAGGCCTCGCCGGGCAGCTTCATCTCGGCATACAGCAGCAGGCGCTTGGCGGCGCGGTCGGCCACCAGCACGCGCCAGAAGTCGAGCGGGTCGCCGGCCCGCAGGTGGTTGGGCGAGCGGCGGCCGCGGCGCAAACCCACGCCCCCTACCAGCTTGTCCATCAGCCCCCTAACGCGCCAGAGCCAGTCGGTTTTGTACCAGCCCCGGTCCCCGCCAATGCGCCAGATATTTTCCAGTACTTCGGTCACCGGGCGGGTGAAGGACCGCCGCTGCCGGTCGAAAAACATGCCGTTTTTAGGTATCTGAATGGCGTCCATGTAGTTCTGGCGCAGGGTGCCGCTGCTCATGGCGTCGCTCCAGCTGCTCACCACCTCGTTTTGCTCGATGCGCTGGAAGGCCAGCGCCAGCGCCTCGCGGTAGCTCATGCAGACGTGCGGCACCACGCGGGCAATGCTGCGCGCCGGGTCCACCACGGTGTCGTTTTTGAGGCTTTCGACCAGGCTCTGGGCCAATGAAAACGACGTGCTGGTGACCAAATACAGCCACCACGACGAGAGCCGCGGCGTGAGCACGGGCACCGTAATTATCCAGCGCTTGTAGCCGCGCTGAGCGGCCAGCCCCAGCAGCATCTCCTTGTACGTCAGGATGTCAGGGCCACCCAGGTCGAAGCTTTGGCCCAGGCAGGCGGGGTTGTCGAGCACGGCCGTGAGGTAAAACATCACGTCGCGGATGCCCAGCGGCTGGCAGCGCGAGTTAAGCCAGCGCGGCGTCACCATCACGGGCAGCTTCTCCACAATGTCGCGGATTATCTCGAACGAGGCCGAGCCCGAACCGATAATAATGCTGGCCCGCAGCACCGTGAGGCGCGCCGTGTGGGCGTGGCCCAGCACGGCTTCCACGGCCTGGCGCGAGCGCAGGTGCACGCTCAGGTCGTGGTCGTTGGCAATGCCCGAGAGGTAGATGAGCTGCCGGGCCGTGGTGCGGTCCACGTAATCGGCAAAGTGCTGAGCCGAAGCCTGTTCCAGCTGAAAGAAGTCTTCGCCGTGGCCGCTCATCGAGTGCACCAGGTAGTAGGCGGCATCGATGTCGCGGGGCAGGTCGGCCAGCGAATCGGGCCGCAGCAGGTCGCCCTGCGCCACGTGTACCCGCGGGTGCTGGCTGGCGGGCAGCGTGTCGGGCATGGCAAAGCGGCGGGCGTCGCGCACCAGGCACACGACCTCGTGCCCCGCGGCGGTGAGCACCGGCAGCAGGCGTTGGCCGATGTAGCCGGTGGCCCCGGTGAGCAAGATTTTCATGGGCAAAGCGGAGAAGCACGGCCACCGCCGCGCCCACGTAAGAACGTAGGAATGACGTACTTGTTTGCCCGCTGGCGGGGGTTGGAATTGAGAAGGAGGAATGAGGAATGAAGAATGAAGAATGAAGAATGAAGAATGAGGAATGAGGAATGAGGAATGAAGAATTAAAAATTCGACCTTCAAATTCTTCATTCCTCATTCCTCATTCCTCATTCCTCATTCCTCATTCCTCATTCCTCATTCTCAATTTCAACCCCGTCAATCTGGAAACGGCGCTAGGCTGGCTCTGCCGCCGGCTTTTCATTTTGCACCATCTGCGAGAAGCTCTTGGCCGCCTGCGTAAACTCCGACGGGATGAGCACGACGGTGGTGGTGTTGTTATCGATGCCGATTTCTGAGAGCATCTGCATCCGGCGCAGCTCCAGGGCAATGGGGCTTTTCTCCATCTCCAGGGCGCCCTGCGTGAGCTTGATGCTGGCCTCCAGCTCGGCCGAGGCCTTGATGATGCGGGCGCGCTTCTCCCGGATGGCCTCGGCCTCGCGGGCCATTGCCCGCTGCATGGACTCGGGTATTTCGACATCCTTGATTTCAACCAGCTCAATCTTCACGCCCCAGGCCTCGGTAGCGGTGTCCACTATTTGCAGCAGCGCGCCGTTGATGTGCGCCCGCTCGCGCAGTACTTCATCGAGCTGGTTTTGGCCGATAATGTTGCGCAGCGCCGTCACCGAGAGCTGGTACACCGCCTTGTTGTAGTCGGCCACCTTAATCACGGCATCGGCGGGGTTAACGACCTTAAACCACAGCACGGCGTTCACCTTGATGGTCACGCTGTCTTTGGTGATGGTTTCCTGCTGCTCCAGCTCCACCGTTTTGGTGCGCATGTCGATGG
>CAXTFI010000057.1:0-24517 GCA_964243255.1 uncultured Hymenobacter sp. | reverse complement strand
GACAAGCAGACCGTGAACCGCGCCCGCCGCGTGCAGCGCTTCCTGTCGCAGCCCTTCTTCGTGGCCGAGCAGTTTACCGGCCTCAAAGGGGTGCTGGTTGACATCAAAGACACCATCCGGGGTTTCAACGAAATTATCGACGGCAAGTACGACCACCTGCCCGAGTCGGCGTTTAACCTGGTGGGCAACATCGAAGATGCCGTGGCCAAGGGCGAGCGCCTGATGGCGGAAGCTCAGTAACAAGGCAAATAGTATGTCCTGCTCATCTGGCGTCCGCTTGCCGAAGCATCTCGCTTGTGTCGTGTCGTTTGATTAGTAATCCGACGATTCGAGCGAGATGCTTCGGCAAGCGGACGCCAGATGAGCATGACGTTCTTTTTTAGCGTATTAAACAACGTAACACATGCACTTAGAAATCATCACTCCCGACCGGAAAGTATTTGAGGGCGAAGCAACAGCGGTGCGGTTTCCGGGCACCGATGGCTCGTTTGAGGTGCTCAACAACCACGCCCCGCTGATTGCCGCCCTGAAGGCCGGCGACGTAACGGTGACGGGCGCGGGCGGCGGCACGTTTCACATCAGCGGTGGCATTGTAGAAGTGCTTCGCAACCAGGTAGTTGTGTTAGCCGAGTCGGCTTCGGCTTAGGCAGCTTTTCAGCATGACACGGGAGCGCCCGTGCTGGCTTTGGCTGGCACGGGCGCTTTTCGTTGAGAGTAGATGAAAATTGCATGAGAAGCACTCTATCTTGGGCCATTCAATTTATAGCAGCTTCTTATGCGCTCACTTATCACTTTAGGCTGGCTTTGGCTGGCTTGCGGCCTTATGAGCTTTGGCCCCGGACCGGCTTTTCGGGAGAAGTGCCAGGCGCTGATTCGCCAGGGCAAGGTGAAGGAAGCCAGCGTTTTAGTGAGCCAATGGGAGAAAGCCCAGCCGCAAGACCCCGATTTATACGTCGCCAAGTTTAACCTCATCCTGAGTGAGGCCGGCACGTTGGCGGTGTCAACCAAGCCTGCCGCCCAAGGGGATATGAGTATTAAGGACCCCAAAACCGGCCAGGAAGTGGGCAGCATTGGGGCGGGCGGCTACAACCCCCTGAAGGTGAAGCAGGCGATGGAGGTGCTGCGCAAAGGCTTGGCGCTTGCTCCTAACCGGCTCGACATTCGCTTTGGGCTAGCAAAAGCAGCCGAGCTTAGTGATGATGCGCAGCCGCAATACCAGATTTTGAGCGAGGCGCTGGCGTGGCGGCAGTCGGCGGCGGGCCAGCCCTGGCGCTGGCGCGACGGCGGCCCGCTGCCAGCACCCGAAGCCGAGTTTGTAGCAGGAAGTATCGAGGAGTATATGATGCCCTACTGGCAGCGCGGCACTATGGAAAGCTACCAGCATGGGTTAGCATTGAGCGAGCTGCTACTGAAGTATTACCCTGCTAGTTCGCTGGGCTACTTCAACAAAGGCAACTACTACGCCTTCACCCGGAAGGATGCGGAGGCGTATAAGTGGTTTGCAAAGGCTGACAAGTTGAATCCTGATGACCCCCAGAATATCAACAACTTACTGCGTATTAGCTTGAACCTGAAAAATAAAGCGGCTGCGCAAGGCTATCTCGCCCGGCTCTGCCACTATGCCGACTTCAAGAATGACTGCCAGCATTATACCGACGAGATAAAAAAGCTGTGACCAGCTATTGCCGCCTCTTATGACTGCCCCCGAACCCAATATTTACTCGCCCCGCCAGCGCTTTGTGCTGCTTATTATCACGCTGGTGCTGCTGGGGCTGCTGGCTTTTTTTGGCCTGCTGCAATACCTGACTGCCTTTCTGGGAGCCGGGATTCTGTACGTGGTGCTGCGGCCGTGGTTTACGGCGCTGGTGCACAAGCGCGGCTGGAACCGCACCCTGGTGACGGTGCTGCTGCTGGTGTTTGCGCTGGTAGTGCTCGTGATTCCCTTTTTTGCGCTCACCTCGCTGCTCATCGACCGGGTAGCGCAGCTGGCCCGCAACACCGACCAGATACTGCTGGTGGTGCAGGGCATTGAGCGCAAGCTGGGGATGCAGGTGACGCAGCAGGACCAGGTGCGCCAGCTGCTGCAGCAAGGTGCGGCCAAGGTGAGCCAGTGGATACCCACGCTGGCCAGCAGCGTGCTCAATATCATCGTTGTCGTGGGCCTGATGCTGTTCACGCTCTACTACTTATTTATGCAGGAGGAAGCCTTTTTGGCAGGGTTGCGGCGCTACCTGCCTTTTCGCGAGAAAACGCTGGAGGAGCTGAGCGGGTCGCTGAAAAACAATGTGAATGCCAACGTGCTGGGGCAGGGCATTGTGGCCCTGGTACAGGGCCTGCTGACGGGTGCCACGCTCTGGATTTTTCAGGTGCCCGACCCGCTGTTTTGGACGGTAGTGGCCATTTTTATGGCCTTTATCCCGGTGCTGGGCACGCCGCTGGTGTGGGGCCCGGCTGCGCTGTATCAGTTTGCGCAGGGCCATAATGCGCAGGGCATTGGCATTGTGCTGGTGGGCGTTATCGTTATCATCAACGTTGACAACGTGTTACGCATTTGGCTGGCCAAGAGCATGGGCGATATTCACCCCTGGGTAACGCTGGTGGGCCTCACGCTAGGGGTAGAGATTTTTGGCATCGTAGGGCTGGTGATTGGGCCGCTGCTGCTCTCGTATTTCATTGTGCTGATGCAGGTGTTTGCCCGCGAAAACCTGGCCCTGCAACACCTGCTGCCCGATGGCGTGATGGGCCGTGCCGAGCGGGTAGTGGAAGCCGAAGCGCAGGAAAAAAACGAAGCCAGCGCCATCCGGCGGATGTAGGGGCGGCACGCGCCCGGTCGCGCAGCACCCCAGCAAGCGCCAACCCGCGCCCGGTTTTCGGCTTAATATTGCTTTTTGTTGCGCGCCCACCTCTACGACCGGGCGCGTGCGACGCGCCCCTACAATGGACCTGACCTCGATACACCCCAAAGTCACCCCGATTTACCAGACTTCGGTTTTTAAATTCAGCTCGCTGGCCGAGCTGGAGGAATACTACACGGCCCCCGACCACGGCGGGCGCTACGGCTACTCGCGCTCCGAGCACCCCAACTCGGATGAGCTGGTGGCCGAGGTGGCCCGGCTCGAAGGCGCGGCCGGGGGCGGCGTGGCCACCGGCTCGGGCCTGGCGGGGCTGCTGGCCGCCGTGCTGGCCGTGTGCCAGGCCGGCGACCACGTGCTGTGCCCGGCCGAACTGTACGGCGGCTCGGTGGTGCTGCTGTCCAATGAGCTGACGCGCCTGGGCATTGCCACCAGCTACGTGCCGTTGGCCGACCTTTACGACGTGGCCCAGCACCGCCAGCCCAACACCAAGCTGGTGCTGGCCGAGGTGCTTAGCAACCCGCTGCTGGTGGTGCTCGACGGCCCGCGCCTGGCCCAGGCCTGCCAGGCGCAGGGAATTATGCTGCTGATTGACAGCTCCTTCACCTCGCCCATGCTGACCCAGCCGCTGAGTTGGGGCGCCGATATGGTATGGCACTCGGCTACCAAGTACCTGGCCGGCCACTCCGATGTGACGGCCGGCGTGGTAGTGGCCCGCGACCCGGCCATTGCCAAAAATCTGCGTCGCTTGGCTACCAACCTGGGCCTCATGCTGGCTCCGCTCGATAGCTGGCTGACCGTGCGCGGCCTCAAAACCCTGCGCCTGCGCATGCGCCAGCACTCCGAAAACGCCATGACCCTGGCCCGCTTTCTGGCCGACTGCCCGGCCGTGGCGCAGGTATTTTACCCCGGTCTGGAGAGCCACCCCGGCCACGCCCTGGCGGCGCACCAGCTGCTGGGCGGCCTGTATGGCGGCATGCTGAGCGTGCGGCTGGCCGACGACTCGGTGGCGGCCGTGGAGGCATTTATTCAGAAAACCAAGCTCTTTCCGCTGGCTCCGTCGCTGGCGGGCGTGGCCTCGTCGTGCTCGTACCCGGCCGCTACCTCGCACCGGGGGCTCACGCCGGCCCAGCGGGCGGCGCTGGGCATCACGCCGGGCGTGCTGCGGCTGAGCGTGGGCATTGAGGAAGTAGCCGATTTGCTCGTCGATTTGGAGCACGCGCTGGGCTAGGCAACTAGGTTTTGATTATGGCCAGGGGTGAGGCGTCTTGTTTAGACGCTTCCCCCCTGGCTTTTTGCTGTGAATAAGTGGCTGGCTGGTGGCTGAAAAAAAGGGCTTTAGTCTGCTTAAATAATTCGTTTTCTAGACATTGCGGCGGGTGGCGCGTACCTTTCGCACGCGCTATGAAAAACCCGCCCATCTACGTTGAAGCCCGCATCCGGTGCCCGCTGGAAGCCCTGTGGCAGCACACCCAGCAGCCCGAGCTGCACCAGCAGTGGGACCTGCGCTTTACGGAGATAACCTACCTGCCCCGGCCTTCGGAGGCCGCGCCGCAGCAGTTTTTGTACGCCACGCGCATTGGCTTTGGGCTGGGAGTGGCGGGCCGGGGCGAGAGCCTGGGCACCAAGGAAAAGAACGGCGAGCGCACCTCGGTGCTCAAGTTTTGGTCGGCCGAGTGGGTATCGCTTATTCGCGAAGGGGCGGGCTTTTGGAAGTACGTGCCAACTGAGGATGGCCTGCGCTTTTTCACGAAATACGACTACCAAACGCGGGGCGGCTGGCTGGGGCAGGCCGTTGACCGGCTGGCCTTTCGGCCGCTCATTGGCTGGGCCACGGCCTGGAGCTTCGACTGCCTGCGGCTGTGGCTCGAAACCGGGCAGCGCCCCGCCGTGTCGCGCCGCCTGGCCCTGGCCGACTGGCTCACCCGCGCCACACTGGGGGCCGTGTGGGTGTACCAGGGCGTAGTGCCTAAGCTACTCTTTCCCGATACTGGCGAGCTGGCCATTTTGCAGGGCGCGGGCTTTTCGGCCGGCGCGGCGCAGCAGGTGGCGGCGGGGGTAGGGGTGGGCGAAATTTTGTTTGGCCTGCTGTTTTGGCTGCTGCCCGCGCGGCGGCTGCGGCCCGTGTACTGGCTGCACGTGGTGGGGCTGCTGGTGCTGGGGGCCGGCGCATTATTCAGCCAACCGGCTGTGTTTGTGGCGCCCTTTAACCCGCTGACTCTAAATGCCTCGCTGATGGCCTTGGCGGGGGTGCGCCTGCTGCTGCCCGACGATTTGCTGCCCAGTGCCACGCGCTGCCTGCGGCAGCCTCCGCGCGCCGAGCCGGTGGTGAGTAAGCAACCCCAGCCCGTGCCGCAAGTAGCTTAGCGCGTAACAGTTAGCTTGCCAAGAACTGCTCATTACTCACTGCTCATTGTCCACTGCCTTTGTCTTCCATTTACCAACAGCAGCTCGGGGCTGATTTTGCGAAGCTGCACCCGCGCATTCAGGAGCGGCTGGCCTTTAGCAGCGCCGACCACCGGGCGTTTGTGGGCAAGGGCACGATGGAGCGGGTGTGGCACGGGCCGTTTTACGCGCGGCTGTTTTTGCGGGTGGGCCTGCGGCACCACATTCTATTTCCCGAAACGGGGCAAAACGTGCCGTTTCGCATCGAAAACTACGCCTACCGCGACCCGCTGGGCCGCGAAACCGTGACTTGGATTCGGCGCTTCACCTTTCCGGGCCACGTGCGCTGCTTCGACGCCACCATGATTCGCAGCGCCGCCCGCGACCGCATTGTGGACTACCTGGGCACGCACCAGTTTTTGGCCGTTGACATCGACTTTGCGGTGACCGCGCGCGGCGGGCTGCAGCTGCGCTCGGGCGAGCAGCGCTTTTACGGCGGCGGGCTGAGCTTTCGGCTGCCGGCAATTTTTGCGGCGCTGGCCGATGTGGAAGAGTGGTACGACGATGCGGCTGCTTGCTACCGCATTCAGGTGGTGGTGCATAACAAGCTGGTAGGCAAGCTCTTTGGCTATAACGGCTCTTTTCAGCGCACCTGGCGCTCAATGGCTCCGGCCGATATTCCGGCCTACGCGCTGCCCGTGCGCTACGAAAGCCGCGAGTGACGTGAGGTACTCCCCGGCGTGGGCTGGGGTAAGCCAAGCAAGCAAAATGAAATTTGTTAACTACCTACCAATCAAAAAGTTATGAATATGCAGCTTACTCCAGCGCAGCGGCGCGTGGAACTGGCCCGGCCCTGGGTACTAGTGAGCCTGTACGTGGGCCTGGCGCTGGCGGGCTGGTGGTGGCTGGCCGTGCCGCTGGCGGCGGTGGTGTGCCTGGCGGCCTTTGTGCAAATGCACGACGCCATGCACAACTCGCTGGGCTTGAGCAAAGTAGCGAACAAGCGCGTGCTTACGCTCAGCGGCTTGCTCATTCTTAAGAGCGGCCACGGCTTGCAAGTGACCCATCTGCGCCACCACGGCCGCTGCCTCACCGAGGCCGACCCCGAGGGCGCGCCCGCCACCTGGAGCTTCTCGCGGGTGCTGTGGCAGGGGCCGTGGCACACGCTGATGCTGCGCCGCGAGGCCCTGCGCATCGCGCCCAATACCAAGCAGATACAACTGCTGGAAACCGGCCTCACGCTGGCGCTGCTGGCGGCGTTTGCCGGGCTGTACTGGCTCACCGGCTCGCTGGTGGGGCTGGTATACTGGGGCGTGGCGTTCGGAATGAGCGCCACGATGCCCATTTGGGCGTCGTACGTGCCGCACCACGTGTCGTCGCGCAACCCGGTGGCGCGCACCGCCGCCGCGCTGGCGCAGGTCTGGACGCCCATCACGGCCTCGTTTGCCTTCCATCACCTGCACCACCACTACCCGCGCGTGCCCACGGCGCTGCTTTACCGCGCCGCCGTGGAGCTGCCCCCGCCGCCCGAGGAGGACCACCAGCACCACTAGGCGCGGCGCGCGGCCGCCGGGGTGCCGACCTTTGCCCCAATGCACACCCTTGCCCAACTCCGCGCCGGCCAGCTGGCCGGCGCTCGCCGCCTCGACCTGGCGGCGGGCCTCACCGAGTTTCCCGAAGAACTATTCGACCTCGCCGACACGCTCGAGGTCCTTAACCTATCGGGCAACCGGCTCGCGGCGCTGCCGCCCGGCCTGGGCCGGCTGCGCAAGCTGCAAGTGCTCTTTTGCTCTGATAATGAGTTTGCAGCCGTGCCCGAAGTGCTGGGCGACTGCCCGCAGCTGCGCATGGTGGGCTTTAAGGCCAACCACATTCGCACGCTGCCGGCGGCGGCACTCCCGCCCGCGCTGCGCTGGCTCATTCTTACTGATAATCAGCTACAAAGCCTGCCGCCCGAGATTGGCCGGTGCGGGCAGCTGCAAAAGCTGATGCTGGCCGGCAACCAGCTGCGCCACCTGCCCGCCGAGCTGGCGCAGTGCACCAACCTGGAGCTGCTGCGCATTGCCGCCAACCAGCTCACCGAGCTACCAGCCTGGCTGCTGGCCCTGCCGCGCCTGGCGTGGCTGGCCTACGCGGGCAACCCTTTTGGGGCGGCGGCCGAGGCGGCGGCGGTGGCCCGGCACCCCATCGGCGCCATTGCCTGGCCCGAGCTGGTGGTGGAGCAGCAGCTGGGCGAGGGCGCGTCGGGCGTTATTTACCGGGCGCGCTGGCCGCGGGGCGGGGAAGATAAAGCTGTGGCAGTCAAGCTATTCAGGGGGGCGGTAACCAGCGATGGCCTGCCTCATAGCGAGATGGCCGCTTGCATCAGCGCGGGCCAGCACCCCAACCTCATCGAGGTGGAAGGCAAAATAAGCCAGCACCCGGCGGGGGCCGAAGGGCTGGTGTTGGAGCTGATAGCCCCGGCCTTCGGCAACCTGGCGGGGCCGCCCAGCCTGGCCACCTGCACCCGCGACGTGTACGCGCCCGGCACCACCTTTAGCCTGGCGGCGGCCCTGCGGCTGGCCCACGGCATCGCCGCGGCGGCGGCGCACCTGCACCGGCAGGGGATTTTGCACGGTGACTTGTACGCCCATAATATTCTGGCCACGGCGGCCGGCGACGCGCTGCTCGGCGACTTTGGCGCGGCCAGCTTCTTCGACGCGGCCGGGCCCGCAGCAGCCGGCTTGCAGCGCCTGGAAACCCGCGCCTTTGGCTGCCTGCTGGAGGAGCTGCTGGCGCATTGCCCGGCCGGCGACGCGGCTACCCTACGCGCCCTGGCCGACTTGCAGCGGCGCTGCACCCAGCCGGCCGTGGCGGCCCGGCCAGCGCTGGCCGAAGTCGAACAGGAGTTAGCTAAGCTGTTGAAAGCTAGCGCTTAGCCACTGTGGGGCTGTGGGCCAACTGATGAAACTCCTTGGCCGTGAGCACCGTTACGGCGTCGGCGCTCACCAGCCAGAGGCGCTGCTGGGCATCGAGGTGTAGCAGGGTGGGGTTGGTGGTGCCGGTAGGGTTGGGCACGGGGCGCAGCAGCTGCTTGGTTTCGACCTGGTCGGTAGCGGCGGGGGCGAAGGTGGCGGCGGGCTCGGGGGGCAGCAGCAGCAGGCCTATGGCGGTGGCAAACAAGCGGCCCTCGCCGCGCAGGTAAGCCACGGCAAACACTTCGTTGCCGGGCTGGCCCAGGTACCGCACCGTGGGCAGCTCGGCCTCGGCCGCCGCGCGCTTACCCAGGCCTTCAAATACGCAGATGCCGCCGGACATGATAACCCACAGGTTGCCAGCGTTATCGGGGAGCAGCTTCTCCACAATATTATCGGGGATTTCGTGGTTGGCCACGCCTTCCTCGTTGTAGCGCGTCCACTCGGGGCCCTGGCGGCGGCTCAGGCCGATGTTGGTGGCAATCCACACCGAGCTATCGGGCGTGGCCGCGCCGCCGTTGATGGCGGGCGTGCGCAGCTCGGGCACCAGCGCGCCATCGGCGGCCTGCCGGAACACCCCCAGGCCGTTGGCTCCCACCCACAGCGCCCCCTGCGCATCCCGGAATAGCGCCGTGATGCTGGCCTCGGCGGTGGGGCCGGGCAGGGCCAGCGGGCGCGGGGCAAAGCGGCGCGTGCCCAGCGCCACCACGCCCTGCCGGGTACCCAGCCACAGCACAGTATCGGCGGCGGCGGCGCACTGCACTAGGCTGGTGCTCTGGTATTTGCGCACAAAATTTGCCCCCTCCAGCTGCCATACGCTGTGCTCGGTAACTACGAGCGTGGCCTTGCCGGCGTGCAGCAGCGCCACCGGCTTTTCGTGGCCCGCCAGCGCGTAGCTGGGCCGGGGCCGGGCCAGCAGCGGGGCACCAGCAGCCAGTGAAAACGCCAGCAGCAGGCCCGCGCAAAGGGGGCGAAAAAGGAAAGCCAATCGAACGCGCATCGGAGTAAAAGGGAAGCGGCTAAGTAGCAACAAAGGTAGTTTGGCTCTCAGTAAGTAGCTGGTTGCGTTAATATTATCAATCTGCATTGCGAACAAAAAAATGATAATGAAGGAATGATTAATTGATAACAGCGGCCTCACGGCGGGCCGGCAATTTTGTGGCCGGTTACCAGGTTTTCCTTTCATTCCACTACCGGTTTTATGAACCCCAAACTTTTACTTGCGGGCAGCTTGCTACTAGCCGCCACCACGGGGCAACGGGTGCACGCGCAGGCCGCGGCCACCAATAGCAACGTCATCCTCTACATCGGCGATGGCTTTGGACTGGCCCCCAAAACGGCCGCCCGCATGGCCATGGGCCAGGGCCGCGACGGCAAGCGCTTTGCTTCGGATGCCAACTTTCAGGTGCTGGCGCTCGACAAGCTCAAGTACAACGCCACCGTGACCACGCACTCACTCAACTCCTGGATTACCGACTCGGCTCCCGGCGCGTCGGTGTACGCCTGCGGCAAGCCCGGCAAGCAGGACAACGAGGTAATTGCCCTGAACCCCGGCTCGGGCGCGGCCATCGAAACCATTTTGGAAGCCGCCAAAAAGCAAGGCTACGCGGTGGGCCTGGTGAGCACGGCCCGCATCACGCACGCCACGCCGGCCGCGTTTGCCAGCCACATCTGGTTTCGCGACCTGGAAGACTACATTTCGGCCCAGTACATAGCCTCGACGCAGGCGCAGTACGAGGCCATTTTCAACGCCAGCCCCACGGCGGCCTACCGCTACACCGCCGCCCGCGACTGGGTGCTGCCCGCGCCCAAGGTCGGCGTGGAGCTGGATGTGCTGCTCGGCGGCGGCGCCCGGCACTTTTTGCCCCGCAACGCGGCCAGCCCCTACAAAGCCGTGGTCGATGCGGCCGGCACGCCCATTACCAACGCGGCTGGCGCGGCCGTAACGCTCGGCGGCACCCGCGCCGACGACGTGGACCTAGTGAAATACGCCGTGGACCAGCGCAACTACACCTACGTGAACAGCCGCGATGCGCTGCTCAACATCAGCAATAACATTGCGCAGTACGGGGCGGGCGGCAAAAAGCTGCTGGGCTTGTTCAACGCCAGCCACGCCAGCTACGAGCAGGACCGTCAAACCAGTGCCGCCTGGGAGCCCTCGCTGGCCGACATGACGCGCATCGCCATTCAGGTGTTGCAAGCCAAGAGCAACGGTAAGGGCTTTTTCCTGATGGTGGAGGCCGGCCGCATCGACCACCTGGAGCACTCCAACACCGGCGGCATTTCGATAGTAGCCGGCTCCGGCACCACCAACCAGTACGTGGTAGACGCCGACCGCCCCACCTACGTGGGCACCGGCGACGCCGGCGTAACGGCCACGCCCACCACGGCCCGCACCACCAACGTGTACGGCTCCGACTACATGATTAAGGAAGTGCTGGCCTTCGACTACGCCGTGACGGAAGGCCGCGCGCTGCTGGCCACGCCGGCCAGCGGCAAAACGCTCATCTTCAGCACGTCCGACCACGAGTGCGGCGGCTTTGCCGTAACGGGCCTGCACGACGAGGCCGACGCGGCCCGCAACAGCACCAAGATTCGCACCTACTCGGGCCAGATTACCAAGTCGGTAGCGGCGGAGGCCGGCTACGCCACGCCCACCAACCTGGTGCGCGGCGACGGCGGGGCCAACGGCTGGTTCCCGGACTACGTGCTGAACACCTTCCAGGGCAAAGACTACCCGCAGCCCGCCTCGGCCACCGGCCGGCGCATTGTGGTGGCCTACGCCTCCAACCCCCTCACCAACGGCAACGGCACCAACCAGACCGGCGCCGTGGGTAACCACACCCCGCAGGACGTGTGGGTGGCCGCCGAAGACAACACCGATACCCACGCTAAACAGCTCACCGGCAAGGGTTTACTTGACAATACCTCCATCACGCCCCTGATGGCCGACTTCCTGAATTTGTCGCTGTTTGCCACCACGCTCAGCGCGCGCGGCGGTAGCGTGCCCCAAGCGCCGGACGGCTTGCAACTCAGCCCCGTGCCGTTCGAGAGTCAGTTTCAGGTCAGCTTTACGCTGCCCACCGCCGGGCCCGTCACGGTGGAGCTGTTCAATGAGATGGGCCAGAAGGTGCAGACCGTGGAAGCCGGCAAGTCTTTTGCGCCCGGCGCGCACGTGGTTGCGGTGGATGGCTCGCGCCTGAAAACCGGCCTCTACGTGGCCACCGTGACCATGGGCGGGCAGGTGGTTTCCAAGAAAACCATTAAGCTGTAAATAAGAAACTAGACAAAAAAGAACGTCATGCTGAGCTTGCCGAAGCATGACGTTCTTTTTTTACCCATTACCTATCACCTATTACCCCAACGCTTCGCGCACGGCTTTGGCTACGCGGCCTAGCTCGTCGTCGCCCATGGCGGTGCCGCTGGGCAGGCACAGGCCGCGGGCAAACAGGTCGGTGCACACCGCGCCGCCATACATGGGCGCGTCGGCAAAAAGGGGCTGCAGGTGCATGGGCTTCCACAGCGGGCGGCTCTCGATGTTGTAGGTTTCGAGGTGCAGGCGCAGGGTTTCGGGCGTGGCGGTTGTTTGGCTTGCGCCGTCCTTCGGTTCGGCCGGGTCGAGCAGCAGGGTGGTGAGCCAGCGGTTGGCCTGGCTGCCGGCGGGCTCGGTGGCGGGGGCCAGCGCCAGGCCGGGCAGGCCGGCCAGGTGCTCGCGGTACCAGTTAAAAATTTCGCGGCGGCGCTTCACGCGGTCGGGCAGCAGCTCCATCTGGCCCCGGCCAATGCCCGCCAACAGGTTGGATAACCGGTAGTTGAAGCCCACTTCCGAATGCTGGTAGTGCGGGGCCGCGTCTTTGGCCTGGGTAGCCAGGAAGCGCGCCCGCGCGGCCAGCTCCCGGTCGGGGGTCACGAGCGCGCCGCCGCCGCTGGTAGTCAGAATTTTGTTGCCATTAAACGAAAACACGCCCACCCGCCCAAAGCTGCCCAGTGACTGCTGCTGCCAGCTGGCACCCAGCGCCTCGGCCGCATCTTCCAGAACAGGCAGCTCGAACTCGGCCGCAATAGCCAGTATTTCAGTAAGTTGGGCCGGCATGCCGTAAAGGTGCACCAGCAGCAGGGCTTTGGGCTTTTTCCCGAGCTTGATGCGGTCCTCGATGGCCTCGCGCAGGCGCTGGGGGCACATGTTCCAGGTAATATTCTCACTATCAACAAATACCGGGGTGGCCCCGCAGTACAGAATGGCATTGGCCGTGGCCACAAACGTGAGGGACGGGCACAGCACCTCATCGCCCGGCCCCACGCCCAGCAGTAGCAGCCCCAGGTGCAGGGCGGCCGTGCCCGAGTTCAGGGCCACGCAGTAGGGCACGCCCACCGCCGCGCAAATATCGGCCTCGAAGCCATCGAGGTTAGGCCCCACGGGCGCTATCCAATTGTCTTCTACCGCTTTATGCAGGTAGTTGAGCTCGTGGCGGCCCAGGTGGGGCGGAGAAAGGTAGATACGGTCCATACTTCGAATTTGGAATGAGGAATTTAGAAAGAGGAATTAGCAGCTGCCTTTTTCAGCTGCTAATTCTCAATTCTTCATTCCAAATTCTTAATTATTTTGGCTGGTACGCCCACGGCGGTGCAGCCGGCGGGCAGGTGGCGCACCACCACGGCCCCGGCTCCCACAATAGTAGCGGCCCCGATGCGGATTTGGTGGATAACGGTGGCGTTGGTGCCCAGGTATACGCCCGCCCCGAGGTGCGCGCCGCCGCCCACGTTGGCGTGGGGCATCAGCGAGCAAAACTCCTCCAGCACGGCATCGTGGCCCACGGTGCAGCCCAGGTTGAGCAGCACGAAGCGGCCCAGCGTAATATCGCAGGTGAGCAGGCAGCCGCGCTGAATGAGGCAGCCCGCGCCCAGTGCCACGCGCTGCGCGGGCCGCAGCGCCACCTGCGGGTGCACCAGCACCGGAAACGAGAGTTGGGCCGAGGTGAGCCGGGCCACTACGGCGGCGCGGCTGGCGCTGTTGCCCACGGCCACCGCCACCGCTAGCGGCACTGCGGTGGCATTGAGGTCGGCTACGGTGCCGAGGTAGGGGAGGCCGCCCACGGTGGGGGCGGCGGGCGCGCGGTCGTCGTAAAAACCGCGCAGGTCCCAGCCGGCCCCGGCATCGTGGAGCTGCACGATAAGCAGGGCAATTTCGCGGCCCAGGCCGCCGGCCCCCACAATTACGATGGGCTGAGGTGGCGTAAGGCTAGGGTCGGCGGCGGGTTCCGGGGAAAATACGTGCGTCATGGGGGCAGCGCGCCGGGCGCGCTGCCGGGCAAAATTTAGGCGGCCAGCATGGTTTCGCCGTGCTGGCTGGTATCGAGGCCACGGGTTTCGTTTTCGGCGTTGACCCGGATGGGCACGATAAAGTTAGTGACCTGGTACAAAAGCCAGGAGCCGCCGAAGGTAAACACCCCCACCACTACCAGCGTGAGCAGGTGATAATAAAGCAGCGTGGGCCCGCCGCCCGTGAACAAGCCGCCCTTCTGTGCGAAAAGCGCGGTGGCCAGCATCCCCACAATGCCGCCCACGCCGTGGCACGGAAACACGTCGAGCGTGTCGTCCAGGGTCGTGCGGTTTTTCAAAATAACGGCCCCAAAGCTCACGCCCGACGCCAGAATGCCAATGGCAATGGCCGGCCCATAGGCCACGAAGCCCGCCGCCGGCGTAATGGCCACCAGGCCCACCACCGCGCCCACCGCCGCGCCCATAGCCGAGGGCCGCTGCCCGCGCGCCGCCTCCAGCACCATCCAGGTGAGCATGGCGGCCGCCGAGGCAAAGTGCGTGGTCACGAAGGCCTGCACGGCCTGGGCATTGGCCCCCAGCGCCGAGCCGGCGTTGAAGCCAAACCAGCCAAACCACAGCAGCCCGGTGCCTAGTATCACGAACGGGATATTGACCGGCGCGTGGGCGTGGCCGTCGAGGTGCGAGTGGCGGCGGCCAATGGCCAGCGCGCCCGCCAGCGCCGCAAAGCCCGCCGAAATGTGCACCACCGTGCCCCCCGCAAAGTCGAGCACGCCCCACTTGGCCAGAAAGCCGTCGGGGTGCCAGGTCCAGTGGGCCAGCGGGCAGTAGATGAGCAGGCTAAAGAGGCAGATAAAAATGAGGTAGCCCCAAAACCGGATGCGCTCGGCAAAGCCCCCGCTGATGAGCGCCGGCGTGATGATGGCAAACTTGAGCTGAAACGCCGCAAACAGCACCAGCGGCAGGCCCGCGCCCAGCGTGGGGTGCGGCGCGGTGCCCACGTTGTTGAACATAAAAAACGTGCGCGGGTCGCCGATAACGCCCCCGATATCGTCGCCAAAAGCCAGCGAGAAACCCACCACGTACCACAGCAACGAGATGACTCCCAGGGCGATAAAGCTCTGCAGCATCGTGGAAATGATGTTGCCCCGGTTGACCATGCCGCCGTAAAAAAAGGCCAGCCCCGGCGTCATCAGCAGCACGAGCGCCGTCGAAACGAGCATCCAGGCCACGTCGGCAGCCTTGAGCGCATCGGGGGCGGCGTCGGGGTGAAGGCGAGGTACAAAGGCGGCGGCTAAAGCCAGCACGACCAGTACCACCAGGGCGGGGCGAGCAAGTAGCTGTTTGCGGGACATAATCAATAAAATAACGAAACGACCTCCACGAAGATAGGGGGTGACGCTAATTTACAGCAATTTTATTCCTAAGGCCCGTTAAACCGAAGGGCAGATTTGCCAAAAAAGGAAAATAAAGTGAGCTACTGGTTAAGCAGCCAGGAGGTTTGAGCGTAGCCTCTCCATAACGTGCGTTACCATTACAATAACCCTGACCCTGCCAACGCGGTATGCACCCAACAGGATGCTTCCCCCCACTCAAGCCCGGATAAACAAGATGACACACAAGAACAAGTGGTTGCTGCTGGCCCCCGGTGGGCTGCTGCTCATTGGCGCGGGCGCGTGCCTCGTAAACTGGGCCGGCACGCTCAAAACCCAAGGAGTG
Organism: uncultured Hymenobacter sp.; assembly: GCA_964243255.1. Classification (GTDB taxonomy): domain Bacteria; phylum Bacteroidota; class Bacteroidia; order Cytophagales; family Hymenobacteraceae; genus Hymenobacter. The sequence continues at coordinate 9,330 of CAXTFI010000057.1, read as the reverse complement.
CCGCCTACTAAATGGGTGGCGGCGGGCACGGCGGCCCTGGTAGTGCTCAATGCCGGCGTGAGCATCGTGGGCCAAAGCGTAGTGGAGAAAGTGCTCCACGAACTGCGGGACTAGCCGGCTGCGGGCTCCGCTGTACGTTAGCAGTCGGGCATATTTAACCGCCTAAGCGGCGCTGGCGGACGCCTCCCCCCCCGGCCCCCCTCTCCGAAAAGGAGAGGGGGCCGGGGGGGGAGGCGTCCGTGCAGAACCAGGGCTTCCGCTCCTTTTCGGAGAGGGGGTCAGGGGGTGAGGAGCCTCGCTAGAACGATACGCAATACTTCCACCCCAGCACGTACCCCATATACCTACTCTCCCAAACGCAAAAAAGCCCTGGCTCCGGCCAGGGCTTTTAGTTTGTAGCAAGCGGGGGGATTACTCAGCCGACTTGGCTTCCATTTTCTTGGTGCCGGTTTTCACCTTGCGGCCTACTTTCTGGGTGCCGTGCTTGATGCCTTTGCCAGCTTTTTTGGCTACGTTGCCAGCGGCATCGGCCGTGTTTTCGAGGGCTGCGCCTACGTTGGTTTTGCCGGTTTTGGTTACTACTTTTTTGGTGCCGTTGTCACGCACTTTCACTTCCGTGGTAGGGGTGGTTTGGGCAATAGCGGCAGTGGCAAACGCGCAGGTGGCGAGGAGCAAAAATACTTTTTTCATGACTGAAAATTGAGGAAGGAGGTGTTTTCGGGGTCTTTTACGCGGGCGCTCAAACTGAGTTGCCCAGCTAGCTACCCGGCTTTTCAAAGCCCGTGCCAAAACCGCCCCAGCCAGCTCGTTGCCCGCCCAGCTAGGGCAACAGCAGCGACGAGTCGCCGTAGCTCAGGAAGCGGTAGCCGTGGCGCAGGGCGTGGTCGTATACGGCGCGCCAGCCGGGGCCCAGCAGGGCCGCCACCAGCAAAAGCAGCGTGCTTTCGGGCTGGTGAAAATTGGTAATCAGCCCCTGCACCAGCCGGAAGCGGTAGCCGGGCGCAATGAGCAGCTGCGTGCTGGCTTCAACCGCGGCCGAGTCAGTGGCCTCCAGGTGCGCCAGCAGGGCGTGCAGGGCCGCCTCGGGCGTTACCTCCGCTTCACCCGAAGCCAGGGCAGCGTAGGGCTGCCACTGGCTCAGGCGCAGCTCGGCGGCCGGCCCGGCGGGCTGGCCAAGCAGCGCCGCGCCCAGCCAGTAGAGGCTTTCGAGGGTGCGCAGGCTGGTGGTGCCCACCGCAATAACCGGCTGGGGCCGGTGCGCCAGCAGCTGGCGCAACAAGCTGGCCTGCACAATGATAGGCTCGGCGTGCATGGGGTGCCCGGCCATGGTGTCGGCCTTCACGGGCTGGAAGGTGCCGGCGCCCACGTGCAGCGTTACCTGGCCGGTGGCAATGCCGTGGGCGGCCAGCTCGGCCAGCAGCTCGGGGGTGAAGTGCAGGCCGGCGGTGGGCGCGGCCACGGCCCCCTCGTGGGTGGCGTACACAGTTTGGTAGCGCACGGCGTCGGTGGCGGTGTCGGGGCGGTGCAGGTAGGGCGGCAGGGGCAGGTGGCCGGCCGCGCGCAGCACCTCGGCAAAGGGCAGCGAGCCGGGCGTCCAGCTGAAATCAATCAAGCTTTCGCCGCTGGCTTCGTGGGCCTGGCGCACCGCCGTAAGCACGGCGGGCTGCCCGGCAAACTGAAACTCCAGGTGCACGGGGCCGCTTTTCCAGCGGCGGCCGTTGCCCACCAGGCAGCGCCAGGTGCAGGCGGCGGTTTGCTGCAAGGCCGGCTCCAGGGCGCGGTGCGGGGCCACCGGCTCCAGGCAGAATAGCTCGACCACGCCGCCCGTGGGCCGCTGGGTTAGTAGCCGCGCCCGCACCACGCGGGTATCGTTGAAAATGAGCAGGCTACCGGGCGGCAGCTCGCCGGGCAGGTCGCGAAACGTTTTGTCGGTGAGCGCGCCGTGGCGGCTCACCAGCAGGCGGCTGGCGGCGCGGTCGGCCAGGGGCTCGGGTGCAATGCGGGCGGCGGGCAGCTCGTAGTGAAAATCCTGGATGCGCAGCTGGTGCGGGTCGGTGGGGGCGGGCATGGGAGGCAACGTGAAGGCGCAAAGGTCGGGCCGCCCGCGTTACTTGCGGCCTCAACCTCGTGCCCCATGCGTCTGCTCTCCCTGCTTTTTAGTGCGCTGCCGCTGCTGGTGGCCGCCGCGCCGCCCGCCCACCCCTACGCCGACGCCACGCGCCGCCGCATTGCCACCGCCCAGGACGAGCGCCGCCCGGCCGGGCTGCTCCCTTTTCTCACCGATAAAAACGCCACCTACCGCGCCGCCGCTGCCGAAGCCCTGGCCTCGGTGCAGGATAAAAAAGCCGTGCCCGCCCTGCTGCCGCTGCTGCGCGACGCCCACGCCGCTGTGCGCCGCGCGGCCGCCTACGCCCTGGGCCAAACCGGCGACAGCACCGCCGTGCCGGCCCTAACCCAGCGCCTGGCACAGCCCGAAGCCAGCGCCCCCGCCCGCCGCGCCACATACGAAGCGCTGGGTCGCTGCGTTACAAAGCAGTCAATCAGTACGTTATGGAGTATAAAGCTGCCTGGCCCCGATTCGGCCGCCGCGCCCGGCCTGGCCTGGGCGCTGTACCGGGCCAGCCTGCGCGGCCTGGCCACGCCCGAAGTGGTGCGCCACGCGGTGGCGCTGCTGGCGCAGCCCGGCGCGCAGCTGGCCCCGGCGCGGGCTGGCGCGTCGGCCGCACTCACCCGCATGCGGGGCCAGGATTCGACACTGGCGCGGGTGGCGCTACCGGTTTTGCTGAAGATGGTGGCGAGTGACCCCAGTTATTTTGTGCGGGAGAATTGCGCGTCGGCGCTGGGCCGGGTGGCGCGGCCGGCGGCGTATGCGGCGCTGCTCAGCGCGGCGCAGGGCGACACCGACCACCGGGTGCGCATTGCGGCTTTGCGGGCGCTGCCGCTCGGCGAGTCGCAGTCGCTGGTAATGGCCATGAAGGCGGGGCAGCGCACCTTAGCCCAGGAGTCGGTGGCCGGCGCCGAGTGGCTACTGAAACTGCCCACTGATACTTCCAGGCTCATCCTGAATTTGTTGCCCGAGGCTCGCCACGCCCGCCACTGGCGCGCCCGCGCCCTGCTGCTGCAAGGAGCCTTGCGCCACGCGGCAGCGGCTCGGCGTGCGGTAGTGGCCGATACTATTCATGCACGCTACGAGCACACGCCTAATCAATACGAGAAAGCCGCCTTGCTTACCGCCCTCAGCGAGGACCCGGCGCAGTTTGACTTCCTGGCCAAAGAGGCGGCCCTCACTACTGGCCCCGCCATTGTGCCCGGCACGGCGCTGGCCGCGCTGGTGAGTTTACGCGAAAAGAAAAGCTTCCCCGCCGCCCGGCAGGCCGATTTCACGGCCGCGCTGCGCCGGGCGCTGGCCAGCGGCGACGTAGCCCAGCTAGCCACCGCCGCCGAGGCCCTGGCTAACCCCGCCGTAGTGCCCGCTCCTCAGCCCGACGACCTCGCCGCCCTGCGCCAGGCCCAGGCCAAGCTGACCTTGCCCCACGAAATTGAGGCCTGGCTAGGCTTGCAGCAGGCGCTGGATAAGCTGGAAAAAAAGCCCGCCCCCACGCCCGCCCCGGTAGGCCCGGCCAGCCAGCACCCCATCGACTGGGCGCTGGTGCAAACTATCCCGGTGGGCCAGCACGTGCGCATGACTACCAGTAAGGGGCTGATTGTGTTAGAGTTAAAAATAGTGGAGGCCCCCGGCTCGGTAGCCAGCTTCGTGAGCCTGGTGAACCAGCACTTCTACGACGGGCTGTATTTCCACCGCGTGGTGCCCGATTTTGTGGCTCAGGGCGGCGACCCACGCGGCGATGGCTCGGGCAGCACGCCCTACAACCTACGCTCCGAGCTGGCGCAGCTTAACTACGGCGCGGGGGCGGTGGGCTTAGCCTCAGCTGGCAAGGATACCGAGAGCTGCCAGTTCTTTTTCACCCACCAGCCCACCCCGCACCTCGATGGCCGCTACACCATTTTTGCTCAGGTGGTGCAGGGCATGGAGGTGGTGCAGCAGCTCGAAATCGGTGATAAAATCCTGACGGCCACGCTCAGCAAGTAGCCGCCGCTGCCCGCCCGGCCCGGCCCTGAAAATTACCTTTGCTCCACCTACTTGCCGCCCCACGCCGGTCCTGCTTGCTCTATGCTCCTGCCCAACACCTTATCTATCTCCCAAATAAGCCTTTACACCGAGCGCCTGACGAGCCTTGTGGTACTCTACCTGCCGCGCCTGGTTTCGGCGCTGCTGCTGCTGGTTATCGGCTGGTGGATTATCGGTTGGGCCAGCCGGCTGGTGTCGGCGGCCACGGCGCGGCTCGATGTGTCGCTCAGCTCTTTCTTGAGCAGCATGTTCAGCATCACGCTCAAGGTGCTGCTGCTGATTTCGGCGGCGGGCATGGCCGGCTTCGAAACTACCTCGTTTGTGGCCATTTTGGGGGCGGCGGGCCTGGCGGTGGGCCTGGCCTTGCAGGGCACGCTGGCCAACTTCGCGGGCGGCGTGCTCATCCTCATTTTCAAGCCCTTCACCGTGGACGATGTGATTGAAAGCCAGGGCAAAAGCGGCACCGTGCAGGCCATCCAGATTTTCAACACCCTGCTGCTCACGCCCTTGGGCGACATCATTATCCTGCCCAACGGCGCTACCTCCAACGGCGTCATTGTCAACAAAGCGCACCCGCAGCGCGCGCTGGTCGAAATTCAACTGGAGCTGGATAGCGCCACCGACCTCGACGCCCTGCGCCGCGAAGCGCTGCCGGTGCTCCAGCAGGCAGCGCAGGTATTAGGCGACCCTGCGCCGCAACTGGTGCTTATCAGCCTCAAACCGGGCGCCACCATGCTGGTTGCCTTCCGCGCCTATACCCAGCCCGGCCAGGAGGATGCGTTGCGTAACCGGTTGATTGAGAAGCTACAACAGCTGTTTGCGAAGGAAAATAGTAAGTAAAGCCAAGCACTCTGTTAGACAAAAGTTTGTAGCAAAGGTGCTCTGTGCCAGTAGTGCTTTAAAAGCTTCTGGTGCGCATGGGGCATCAGTTCTGCAATATGCGCATCAGACCAAGCTGCTATGATAGAGGCTAGTGTATCGTCTATTAGTCGATTACCTACTAGTACATCTCCACCACTGACTTTAATTAGGCGTAAAAACAACTCTTTGTTAATGGCAAATAGGTTACGAGTTTTCATGAACGTTAATCCCCATTCTAATTTCAATCGTTCAGGCCAAGCAATAGTGCATACTTGGTCGTACACCGGAGCTAGTTGCGGGTTTATACTGTCGGAATAGAGCAACGACCAATTTTTTAGGTGAGCGTCTGTGTTGCCAGATGCTATCATAAATAATAATCTACGGATAAAATCCCAATATGCATCATGGCCGCAGATACCTAATACCACGCTCGCACATTGCTCAAAGCTGACATAGTCGTACTTATCAGCCGGCATTCGGCCCATAACTTGGGCAAAGTCTTCCTGATGAATACGACGTTTACCATCTCGGTCATAGCGCTTTATTACAAATATGTTACTCCCAGTTGGTACCCGTTGACGTAAGCTGTCAGGTAGTGCTCCGGCGGTAAGAAGTAAGCATTCGGGAACATTAAATCCAGCTGCCCGTGCCCATTGCATTACGGCGTACTCGTTTGTTGCCAAGTTTGGATAAGTAAGCGATTCGGCTTTAACTAGCCACTGTCCTAAAGCATTGTGCGCCGGCAGTAACAGCTTTTCCTCTTGGCGCATAACTGAAAATTTCATCTGCACCCCAGCTAGTGAGAAGCGCAAGCCCTCATTATCTGGTGAGTTGGTAGTGCTATCGTCCGCTACAATAGTGCTGGTTTCCGGTGCTTCGTCTGTGGCCAGTAGCAGTGGTAGCAGTTTGTTAGCTGGTTGTATCTCTATGGCACCTGGCAGGTCGTCACCGGTAGCGCTTAATAAAGCCAATTCATCATTGGCTGGTAGCGCTAACGAGCTTGTAAGCAATTCTCGTAGTTGCCCTTCAGGTACCAAATTGGCAAAAAAGGCTGGTAATTGCTGTCTACGACCCTGAAATACAGATTTAGGATTATCTTCAAACTGCTGTCCTAGTACTGGGCGTCTGGCCAATTGCTGGTAGTTTGTATCTAGGCGGAAAGCGATTTGGCCAGTAGAATGGCGGGTAATATGCCCAGCTAAAATTCCGGAAATAAGTACGCGGTACGTAATAGAAGACATAACTAATCGAGAGATAACAATTCAAGTAAATGCGCAATTGAGGGACGGTCACGTTGCCCCCAAGCTGCTAGCCGATTACCCATTGTCCGTGTGGTCTGCTCCAAAAGAGTGTGACGCTCCTGTAAAAATTTATCCGCCTCACCTTTTACTAGGTAGTGCCATGCTTTAAAATTAATTCCGTGCGAATCAAAAAAAGCCTCATTATTAGTGTAGTCAAATGTTGCTAATTCTTGTTTCGCTGACCCATTACCTGGTAAGAGTATTCGGTTTGCTGGATTTTGAATAAGCGGAATAGTCTGACGGCCACGACTATTAATTGGAATTATTGAACGGAATGCCTCTAAATCATATTTTTCTACTAGGTTAGGAATATCAATTGATGATTGTGCTGGTCCCGCTAATGGATGTAAACTAATCAAGCCTAACATGGCTAACCGGTTTTCAGCGGTGCGAGCATTGAAACGGCCAGGCAGGCGATATTCCAGGTCGGCGGGCAGTGTAGTAGGGATGAGTTTGAGCAGGTGCAGCGCATTATCCTCCGCATTACCCGGTTTTAGAGATGCTACACCTTGGCGCAGAATGGCTCTTTCTGTAATCTGGGGGTTCCGGAGTAACGTGCGCCAAGTCCAGCGTGAAAGCAGTTGCATGGTTCGTTCGTTGGGTTCTGGAAACAACCTAAAAAAGCGCGAAAGCACCACTAGTGGTGCGGCCTGAGGTAGCAAGCGCAGGTGCGGAATATCTGCCTCGTGGCGCAGGAATGACAAGACACTCCGTAGTGCAGCAAGCACACCATTGTCGATACCTTGCAATTCGTTCGCTCCCTTGCGCTGATGCTCGGCTACGTTCCGGGTGGCGTCTAACCCCTGATACGCTAATAGGCAAGGCAGTAACTGGCGCTCATCGGGACGACCCATGCCTAGCGCCGCTAACTCATCTGCTAAGGCACCTAGTGTAGATGGCTGGGACGTAGGATGACCAAAAAGCGCATCGTATACTTCCGACCACTTCAGCGGTTTGCCAGCGTTGTTAGTTCTATAGAATATATCTTTTGCAATGTCCTGGTCTTCTGTTTCAATAGTGTATAATAATACTCTGTACTGACGTATGCGGGCACCAGCGTCAAAAACAGCCTGCCGCAAGCCAATATTTTGCATATGCGGCCAGTTGAAAACCCATTCGCTAAGGCTAGCTGCATCCAACATCTGGGCCACTGGTACCCAAGTAGTAGGAATAATTCCAGTAGTAGCTGGCGCGAAAAACTTTTTGGAAGTAGCGTCGAAATAGATAACGTATGGGTCGAGGGGAGTAACTGGTACGGGTGTAATACGAGCTAAGCTAGCTGCTAATGCAGTAAGCCGCTGCTGACCATCAACGACCCACAATGCTTCTGAACGTTCGGGGGCATCGATTTGCAGCGGGCCAAGAGTAAATTGTTTGGCTGGGGCTTTACCGCGTTGTAGTAGCAAAGACCCAATCGGATAACCTTTGTAAATACTATCAAATAATTCTATCACATTTTCTTTGTCCCATTTCAGCTTACGCTGGAAAGCAGGAATACGAATACGACCTTCCTTCGCCCGCCTCACTAAATCTTCTACTGTTTCAGTAGTGGCCTCAGGCCGCATGGTATCAGAGCTGTTAGAGGCAGACATAATCGAATTTATCTAGTTAATTTGTTTAAGAAGCGGTCGCTAGCCGGTCCGACGCCGGAGGAATTCAACAGATTGTTGCGTAGGAACTATCCGGGCTTCCTATTATGAAAAACATTGCCGAATATAGTGAGCAGCACAAAAATCATGGCTACACCGGCACCACGACCACCTTTTTCGTCTCAAAAAACTCTTCCCCGAAAAACGCGCTCAAATTCACCACCCGCGCCACCAAACCACTCTCGGCAATTTCTTCCGTGAGGTCGCCACCTTTGAGGTAGTAGAGGCCAGCTCCCGGCGCGGGGTGCTTTTTATAGCTGTGCATAATCCAGGGGTGGAAGGTGGCGAGGCGGACCACGGCGCGGCTCACCACGAAATCGAACTTTTCGCGCACGTCTTCGGCGCGAATCTGGTCGGCCGTCACGTTGGGCAGGCCCAGGTCGGCGGCCATAAACTGCACCGCCCGAATCTTTTTGCCGATGCTATCGACGAGGTGAAACTTCACCTCCGGAAACAGGATGGCCAGCGGCAAGCCGGGCAGGCCGCCGCCGGTGCCCACGTCGAGCACCGCGCTGCCGGCCGGGAAATTAACCACCTTGGCCAAGGCCAGCGAGTGCAGAATGTGGCGCTCCAGCAGGTTGTCGGTATCGGTGCGGGCCACCAGGTTTATCTGCGCGTTCCAGGCCTTAAACTCGGTTTCGAGGCGCGCAAACTGCGCCAGCTGGTGCTTGGTGAGGTCGGGGAAGTATTTGGTTAAGAGCGACATAGGCTATAAAGTGTAACAGAGACAAAACCAGAACGTCATGCTGAACGCAGTGAAGCATCTCTACCGCGCCGCTAGGGTTACTAACCTACTGGCGTGGTAGAGATGCTTCACTGCGTTCAGCATGACGTTCTTCTTTGTCAAGCTGTTGATTGTCAATTAAATAAACTCCTTCTTATCTTTCACCATGTCGTAGAGCAGCTCGCGGGCGCGGTGCAGCTGGGCTTTTACGGTGCCGAGGGGCGCTTTGAGCTCGGTGGCGATTTCCTCGTAGCTCAGCTCATCGAAGTAGCGCAGGCTCACCAGGCGCTGATACTTGTCGGGCAGGCGCGACACCACGTGGCGCATGATTTCAATTTTCTGGTTCTTAATCGTGGTATCGGCCGGGTTAAGGTCGTTGTCCCGGAATTCGAGTTGAATCTCGTCGCCATCGCCCATTTTCACGGCCGAGTCGATGCTCATGGTCTTGATTTTATTTTTGCGAATAAAGTCGATGCAGTTGTTGGTGGCAATGCGAAACAGCCAGGTGCTGAACGCAAACTCGGGGTTGAATTTGTGCAGGTTCTTAAATGCCTTGGCGAAGGCCTCAATGGTGAGGTCCTCGGCATCATCGGGGTTGCGCACCATCTTGAGCACCACGTGAAACACGGGCTTTTTGTAGATGTGCATCAGCTCGGCGTAGGCCTT
>CAXTFI010000056.1:0-24588 GCA_964243255.1 uncultured Hymenobacter sp. | reverse complement strand
GCCATGCTGGCCTCCTACATCCTCAGCCGGACGCTGGTGCCCACGCTGGTGATGTACTTGCTGCGCAAGGAGTTACCCATTTACCACGCCCAGGAAGAGGACGAGGTGCCGAGCGCCCGCTTCCGCAACGGCCGCGAGGTGACGCAGGGCGAGCGCGACCTGGCCCGCCTGCACCGCCAGCAGTTTGAGCACGAGCATCCCAGCGGCACGCCCGAAGAGGAAGCTGAGCCGGGCATCACCGACGCCGAGCGCCGGGCCAGCGAGGGCATCAAGGGCAGCTGGGTGTGGCGCGTGCACGAAGCGTTTGAGCACCGGTTTGAGAAGTTTCGGGGCAGCTACACCGCCGCCCTCGACTGGGCCTTGAGTCACCGCCCGCTGGTGGTGACGGCCTTCGCCGTGCTGTTTGTGGGCTCGCTGGGCTTGTACCCGCTCATCGGACAAAACTTCTTCCCGACCGTGGATGCCGGCCAGTTGCGCCTGCACGTGCGAGTGCCCACCGGCACGCGGGTGGAGGAAACCGAGGAGCGCTTTAAGCAGGTAGAGCGCGTAATCCGGCAGGTGATTCCGGCCAGTGAGTTGGATTTGGTGCTCGATAACATCGGCCTGCCGGTGATACCTATCAACCTGCTGCTCAGCGACAACCCCACTACCGGGGCCGGCGACGGCGAGATACTGGTGAGCATGAAGGAGGAGCACGGCCCCACGGGCGACTACATCAACGAAATCCGCCGCCAGATTCACAAGCAGTACCCCGACCTGATTATCTTCTTTCAGCCGGCCGATATCGTGAACCAGACGCTGAATTTTGGCTTGCCCGCGCCCATCGATATTCAGGTGACGGGCCGCGATAAGGCGGCCAACCAGCGCATTGCGGGCGAGCTGAAGGGGAAAATTGACAAGATTCAGGGCATTGTGGATGCCTTTGTGTACCAGTCGTTTGACCAGCCCCAGCTGCGGCTCGACATCGACCGGGTGCGGGCCCAGCAGGCCGGCCTGGCCCAGCGCGACATTGCCAACAACGTGCTCGTGAACCTGAGCAGCAGCACCCAAACTACTCCCAACCAGTGGCTGAACACGGTAACCGGCGTAAACTACACCGTAGCGGTACAAACCCCTCCTAATCAGCTTAGTAGTATCAACGAGCTGGGCAACATCACCGTAACCGGTCCTGGCCAGCCGGTGCCGCAGCTGCTCACCAACTTTGCGCAGCTGCGCCGCACCGCCACTACCGCCGTGGCCTCGGACTACAACATTCAGCGCACCGTGGACCTCTACGCCAGCGTGAGCGGGCGCGACCTGGGCGGCGTGAGCACGGAAGTGCGCCGCATTATTGCCGCTGCCGAAAAGCACCTGCCCAAGGGCACGACCATTGTGCTGCGCGGCCAGGCCGAGTCGATGCGCACCTCGTTTATCGGCCTGGGGTTGGGCGTGGCGGGGGCTATCCTGCTGGTTTACTTGCTGATGGCGATAAACTTCCAGAGCTGGCTCGACCCGCTCATCATCATCACGGCGCTGCCGGGCGCGCTGGCGGGCATCTTGTGGATGCTGTTTGTAACCCAAACCACGCTGAGCGTGCCGGCCCTGATGGGCGCCATTATGTGCATTGGGGTGGCCACGGCCAACAGTATTTTGCTGGTGACGTTTGCCAACGAGCGGCGCGAGGAAGAGCCCGACCTCTCGCCCCGCGATGCGGCCCTGGATGCCGGCTTCACCCGCCTGCGGCCGGTGCTGATGACAGCCCTGGCCATGATTATCGGCCTGCTGCCCATGTCGCTGGGCATGGGCGAGGGCGGCGAGCAAAACGCGCCGTTGGGCCGCGCCGTAATCGGTGGGTTGCTGCTGGCTACGGGCACCACGCTGTTTTTTGTGCCGATTATGTTTTCTTACCTGAAAAAGAAGGAGGAAACGCCCGAGGAGGTGGAAGCTGAGGCCCAAGCCCAAACCGCGTAATAATTTAGTCTTAATCTACTGAAAGAGAACGTCATGCAGACCGCAGGGAAGCATCTCGCTCGCAGCAGTAATCTCAACCGTGTGGACGAGGCGAGCGAGCTGCTTCCCTGCGGTCTGCATGACGTTCTTCTTTAAGCATACCCTACATGTCAACTGACTCTGCCCCCAGCAGCGGTACTGGCCGCTTCTGGCTGGTTATCATCGTATTGCTCGTTGTTTTTGCCATTTTGTTCACGGTAGGTATTCTGCCCCGCTTCCGGCACCAAAAGGCGCGCGACGAAGCCACCCAGGAGCAAAGCACCGCCAAGCCCGTGGTGACGGTGCAGCCTGCCCAGGCCGCGCCCGACACTACCACCGTTACGCTGCCCGCCGACCTGCGCTCCAACCACGAAACTTTCGCCTTTGCCCGCGTCAACGGCTTTGTGCAAAGCTGGACGGCCGACATTGGCCAGCGCGTGCGCAAGGGCCAGGTGCTGGCCACCATTGCCACGCCCGAGGTAGACCAGCAGATTGCCCAGGCCCAGGCCAACCTGAGCTTAGCGCGCAGCTCCTACGGCCGCCTCACCAGCGTGAGCTTGCCGGGCGCCATCTCCAAGCAGGAGCTGGATGCGGGCAAGGCCCAGTACGCCGCCCAGCAGGCGGTGGTGCGGCAGCTGCAAGCCCAGCGCGACTACCGCCAGGTAATTGCGCCCTTCAACGGCATCGTGACGCAGCGCAACGTGGAGGTGGGCACCCTCGTGACGGGCGGCAATGCCACGGGCACGCAGCTGTTTAAGATAGAGCAAACGGACACGCTGCGCGCCTTCGTGGACGTGCCCCAGAACTTTGTGCCTGGCATTCGGCGCGGCCTGCGCGCCGATGTGCTGGTGCCCGAATTTCCCAGCCAGCCCTTTGAAGGCCGGGTGGCCCGCGATGCGGAAGCCCTTGACGACCAGACTCGTACCTTACGTACCGAAGTGGTATTGCCCAACCACCGCCAGCAGCGCCTGCTGCGCCCCGGTGTGTATGCCCAGGTACGCTTTCGCCTGCCCCAAACCTCGCCCAGCATTCTCATTTCGGCTAATGCGCTGGTGCCGGGCATCGACCCCAAAGTAGCCGCCGTGGCAAATGGCAAAATCCACTATCAGCCCCTGGTGCTGGGCCGCGATTTTGGCTCGACCGTAGAGGTAACGCAGGGCCTGAAAGGCGGCGAGCTACTGGTCATCAATCCTACCGAAGCCCTGACCGAAGGCCTGGCCGTGGCTACCCGCCTGGCTCCTAAGCCCAAAACTCCGCCCGGCCCCCCACCCGCCCAGCCCCGTGCCAACGACCCCGATGCGCCGCGCGTGTCGTCGCCGCTGGCTAAGTAAAATCTTTCTGGTATCGTTCTGGCGGCACCTCACCCCCTAGCCCCCTCTCCAAAAAAGAGGGGGAACTAGCCTTAGTTTTTAGACTAGAATTAGAATCTAGTTCCCCCTCTTTTTTGGAGAGGGGGCTAGGGGGCGAGGTGCCGCGGAGGGTGACCCTAGCTACTTCCAAAATGCGCTTTCCTTTCATATTATTCGGCCTGGCCCTGGGCGGCTGCGCCCTAAGCCACCACCAGTACGACCCGCCCGCCGTGGCCGTGCCCACGGCGTTTAAAAACACGGCGGCCGTCGATTCGCTGGGCCGGGGCCGGCCCGAGGTGCCCGCGCCTATGGCCGCCACCGCCGACACGGCGGCGCGCCAGCTGCGGCAGGTGCCCAGCCTACCGGCCTGGTGGGCCTTATTCAACGACACCACGCTTACGCGGCTCGAGGCCCAGGCGGGTAGCCTTAACTTTACGACGCGGGCCGCCGTGGCGCGCATCGACCAGGCGCGGGCGCAGCTGCGCATTGCCGAGGCCCAGCGCTCACCGGTGGTAGCGCTGGCCCCGTCGGCGTTTCACTCACAGCTGTCGGCGCTGCGGCCGCTGCAATCGTCCGCGATTCCAGCCGTGGCGGTGGCCCAAACGCAGTTTTACGTGCCGCTCAACGTTAATTACGAAGTGGATTTGTGGGGCCGGCTGCGGCGCGGGGCCCAGGCCGCCCGCGCCACCGAGCAAGCCAGCGAAGCCGACGAGCAGGCCGTGCGCCTCTCGGTATCGGGTGATGTGGGCAACACCTATTTCAGCCTGCGCGGCCTCGATGCCGAGCTGCTGGTGCTCGATAGCGCCCGCCAGGCCCGCCGCTACAACGTGCAGCTCACCGCCGCCCGCTTCCGGGCGGGGGTAGACAACGAGATTGGCGTGCGCCGCGCCCAAACCGAGTTGGCCAACGTGGAAGCCAGCGCCATTGAGCTGCGCCGCCAGCGCGCCGGGCTGGTGGCCTCGCTGGCTACGCTCACCGGCCGGCCGGCCAGTAGCTTCGTGCTGCCTTCGCTGGCGCCCGACTCGGTGAGCTACCAGAGCGCCCTGCCGCTCACCGATAATAAGGCGCCCGTGGCTTCGGCCGTGCCGCCGCTGCTGCCGCCGCTGCCCAGCATTCCGGCTACGCTGCCCGCCGGCCTGCTGGCCCGCCGCCCCGACCTGCGCCGCCAGGAGCGCCTGCTGGCCGCCGCCGACCTGCGCGCCGACCAAGCCCGCCTCAACCGCCTGCCCACCCTGCTGCTCAATGGCTTCATTGGTCCGCAAACCACCCGCGTCGGCGATTTGCCCAAGCTCAGCGATGGCTACACCTATTACGTGGGCGGAGGCTTCAACATCCCAATCTTCGACGGCGGGCGCCTGCGTGGGGCCGAGCAGCTGGCCCGCGCCCAGGGCCGCGAGCAGGTAGCCAATTACCAGAGCACCGCCCTCACTGCCTACGAGGAAGTCGAAACCGCCCTGGCCGATGTGCGCGCCGGCCAGGCCCAGCTGGCCGCCCAGCAGCGCGCCCTGTTGGCGGCCCGCCTGGCCGGCCGCCTCACCCTGGAGCGCTACCGACGCGGCCTCACCGACTACTTTGCCGTGGTAGATGCCGACCGCCAGACCCTCGATGCCGCCCGCCTGGTGGTGCAAACCCAAACCACCCAGCTGCGGGCCGCCGTGCAGCTGGTGCGCGCCCTGGGCGGCGGCTGGCAGTAGGTCGCCGCTTTGGTTGCTTTCTAGCAAGGTTTTGACTTCGTCAATATGGCTTGCTATAGGCTATATTAACGGAGTTTTTTCTAAACCGCCCACTGCCTCTATTAACCCAATATGTGGCTCAAAATCCTTGCATCACTGCTTGCAGTAATAGTTGCATTATATTTTCTAGGAAGCTTAAGACTAAAAAACGCTAAACTGCGAGCTGATTTACTCAAAGACTTTGGCGATGCGGGTATTCCGCTGCCAACTCTCGAATTTGGCTCAAGATACGGTTGGCCGACTTTTACAGTAACTTTTAAAAGTAAGGAAGACTTGAATCTTGCAAGAAGAATTAAATTGACTGACAGTTTTAAAGGTCGTATTCAGTCATTTTATAATGCAGATTTTGATGCTGACAGGGCAATTATTTTTACCTATGAAGGGTACAGATACTGTGATTTGACGTAAGCAACTACCTTACTTAATTTAAGCAGTTGGGGCTAGGGCTACTTATTCCCCAAAATGCCTATTCACCTTTCTTTCTTCGCTCCATGACCCCCTCGACCCGCAACACCATCGCCTGGGTTTTGCAAGGCCTGCTGGCCTTTGCCTTCACCGCTTCGGGCATTAATAAGTTTCTGCACCTCGACGCTACCGTGGGCATGTTTGGCAGCATGGGTATGCCGGGCTGGTTTGCCTACCTGGTGGCCGGCGGTGAGGTGCTCGGTGGCATTGGCCTGCTGGTGCCGCGCTTCGTGCGCCCCGCAGCTATGGGGCTGATTATTATTATGCTAGGTGCCGTGTTTATGCACGCCACCAAAATTCCGGGCGGCCTGGCCAAGGGCGTGCCCGCCATCATTCTGCTGGTACTGCTGTTTGTGGTGCTGGCGCTGCGCCGACCGGCCCCGTTGGCGGCTTAGCCTTTACTACTAAACCTTAAAGAACGTCGTGCCGACCGTCGGGAAGCAGCTCGCTCGCAAGCCTCCAAGCAGGTAGCAACGATGCGGGCGAGGTGCTTCCCGACGGTCGGCACGACGTTCCTATTTTTTCATGCAACTGCTTTATTCTTACCTGCGCCGCTACTGGAGCCTGCTCGTGCTGGCCTTGGTGCTGGCGGCCGTTAACCAGATTTTCTCGCTGCTCGACCCCTACCTGTTTCGGCGGCTGGTCGACCACTTTGTGCCGCGCACCGGCGCGCTCAGCGGGCTGCGGCTGGTGCCGTTCTGGCCGTTTTTCTGGCAGGCCATTCCCTACATCGGCGCTATGCTGGGCGTGGCCATGGTGAGCCGCATCGCCAAAAACTTCCAGGACTACTACGTCAACGTCATCACCCAGCGGCTGGGGGCCACTATGTACTCCGACGGCCTGCGCCACTCGCTCGATTTGCCCTACCAGGTGTTTGAGGACCAGCGCTCGGGCGAGACGCTGGGCAAGCTCCAGAAGGTGCGCATTGATGTCGAGAAGTTGATTCAAAGCTTTGTCAATGTGCTGTTTACGGCCGTGGTGGGCATCATCTTCGTAATGTGGTACGCCATTACCGTGTACTGGCCCATTGCCATTGGCTACTTCCTCACCATTCCGCTACTGGGCATCCTGAGCTTCGCGCTGAGCAAAAAAATCAAGGTTATCCAAAAAACCATTGTGGGCGAAACCACGGCCCTGGCCGGCTCCACCACCGAGAGCCTGCGCAACATTGAGCTGATTAAGAGCCTGGGCCTGGCCCAGCAGGAAACCGAGCGCCTGAACGGCATCACTAACAAAATTCTGAAGCTGGAGCTGCGCAAGGTGCGCTACCTGCGCTCGCTGAGCTTCGTGCAGGGCACGTTTGTGAATTTACTGCGCAATATCATCATCCTGATGCTCTTGTACTTACGGGTGCAGAACCACATCAGCCTGGGCGAGTTCTTCTCGTTCTTCATCTACTCGTTCTCCATCTTTGGGCCGCTGCAGGAGTTGGGCACCATCATCGGCACCTACCGCGAAACCCAGATTTCGCTGGGCAATTTCCAGACGATTCTCGACACCCCGCGCGATGTGAAGCCCGCCCACCCGCAGACGGTGGCCCGCATCGAAACGCTGGCTTTTGAGAACGTGACCTTCAAGCACCTGACCGCGCCCCAGCCCGCGCTGGCGGGCATCTCGTTCGGGGCCAAGCTGGGCGAAACCATCGCCTTTGTGGGGCCCAGCGGCTCGGGCAAAACCACGCTCGTGAAGCTGCTGGTGGGCCTCTACCCGCCCCTCGCGGGCGAGATTCTTTACAACGACATCCCCAGCTCGGAGGTAGACCTCGACCAGCTGCGCGAGCAAATCGGGTTCGTAACCCAGGACACGCAGCTGTTTGCCGGCACCATCCGCGAGAACCTGCGCTTCGTGGCCCCCCAAGCCACCGATGAGGAGTGCCTGCGCGCCCTGCACCAGGCGGCCGCCGACGGCCTGCTGGCCCGCGCCCCCAAGGGCCTCGACACCGTGCTCGGCGAAGGCGGCGTGAAGGTGAGCGGCGGCGAAAAGCAGCGCCTCAGCATTGCGCGCGCCCTGCTGCGCCACCCCACCCTGCTGGTGTTCGACGAAGCCACCTCAGCCCTCGACTCGCTCACGGAAGAGGAAATCGGCCGCACGGTGCGCGAGCTTTCGGGCTCGCGCCAGCACATCACCGTGCTCATTGCCCACCGCCTGAGCACGATTTTGCACGCCGACCGCATCTTCGTACTGGAGCGCGGCCAGGTGGCCGAAGCCGGCCGCCACGCCGAGCTGCTGGACCAAAAAGGCCTGTACTACGCCATGTGGCGCCAGCAGATTGGCGAGCGCAAAGAGGTGGCGGAAAGAATTATGAATTAAGAATCAGGAGTTATGAATTGATACAAGCGCTCCTGCAGTATCAATTCATAACTCCTGATTCTTAATTCATAATTCTTTTACTTATCCCCAATCAGCATTTGCGCGCCGTTGCCTTTGCCCATGATGATAACTTTGGCGTTGGGTGAGGTGGCGATGGCCTGCTGCGCCTTAATAGCTTCGTACTGCAAGAGCTTGTCGCTCAGCTGGGTATTCACAATGCGCTGATAGTCAGCAATACCCTGGGCCTCCACGCGCTTGCGCTCGGCTTCCTGCTTTTCCTTTTGCACCACAAACTGCATTTTTTGGGCGTCCTGCTCGGCCGAAATCTTGCTTTCGATGCTGGCCTTGACGGACTGCGGCAGCTGAATGTTGCGGATGAGCAGCTGGTCGAGCTGCAGGCCATTGGTGCGAAAATCCTTCTCAATGGCGCTCAGAATACGCGTCTGAAACTCCTCGCGGCGGGTCGAGTACAGGGCCACCGCATCGTAGTACACGGCATTGTCGCGGATGCGGGTGCGCGAAATGGCCCGCACAATCTTATCCTGGTAGTCCTCGCCAATAGTAGAGAGGATACGCGGCGCCTGGGCCGGCACCACGTGGTAGAGCACGGTGAGGTCGATGACAACCTCCAGGCCGTCGGCTGAGAGCACCCGGATGGCGTCGTCGCCGGCCTGCTGGCCCTCGCTGCGCACCGCCGACATGGTGTAGTTCTGGGTGCGGGTGTCGAAGCGCGTCACGTCTACCAGCGGGTTTACCACACTCAGGCCGGGCGGCAGCACCCGCTTTTGCACCTGCCCAAACAGCGTTTGCACGCCTACCTGGCCCACGCCCACCTGCACCACCGTGCTGGAGGCCACCCCCAGCAGCAGCAGCGCGCCGCCCAGCACCAGCAAGCCGCCACGCCAGCGGCTTAGTCCTTCCGAATAGCGGCTGGCATTCAGGCCCACTATTAATACGATAAATCCAAGAAAAATGAGCAGCATGAACGCAGTAAGAAAAATAAAAAATGAGGGTAGCCCCCAAAAGTAGGCCGTTGGCCGGCGCAGCAACCGGCCGGCGGCAGCCTACTCCGGCGCAGCCTGGTAGCGGCGCAGGGTAATGCACGGGCTTACAGTTAATTACCTGTTGAAAATCAGCATGTTGTCAGAGCACATGCTTCAGACTTACTAGGGCAAGCAGGGCGCGCGGGCGGCTGGCCAGGGGCTACTTCTCAACAGTGGCCGGCCCCGTAAAGTGCAGCCATAAACGCTTCGTGCGAGGAGGATGGCGTAACTTTTCGGCCGCCTAAGTCGAAAAACGAGTCTATGCATTTTTCAGTAATTACCCCTACCCACCAGCGCCGCGCCCTGCTGCCCGAAACCGTAGCCAGCGTGCGCGCCAGCATCAGCGCGCCCCTGGACTTTTCATTTGAGCACTTGCTTTACGACAATGGCTCGCACGACGGCACAGCCGCTTACCTGCGCGCGGCGGCCGCCCAGTCCGGCCCGCTGCTGCGCCACTGGTACGACCCCGCCCGCTGCCGGCCTGGCTTTGCCCGCAACCAGCTCATTGCCGAGGCCCCCGCCAATGCCTGGCTGGTGCCGCTGGACGACGACGACCTGCTGCTTCAGCGCACCCTCTACCACTACGCTGCCCAAATCAAGGCGCACCCCGGCCGGCCCTGGCTGGTAGCCGATTTCCTGCGCGTAGATGAGCAGGGCCGCTACCTGCCCAGCGAGGACTACTACGCCTGGAAATTCGACTCGCCCACGGCCATGCTGCAAGCCATTTTCCGGGCCGAGCATTTCATTCAGGGCAACGTGTGCTACACCAAGGCCCTGCTCGATGAGGTGGGCGGCTACGACGCCGAGCTGGCCATGGCCGAAGACCTGGACCTCTACGTGCGCTTTCTGCTGGCCGGGCGCTTGCCGGTAGTGTGCCCGCACATCAGCCACCTGCACCGCTTTCACGCCAGCAACACCAGCCAGGGCGTAGATGCCGCCCAGCACAACACCGACCTGCGTGTCATCTACGATAAGTATGCAACCGACCTGCAAGCTCTGGGCATCGCGGCGCCGGGTGAGTAGTCTTTCTTATGTTAAATTATTTATTTTCAAGTACTTATATAAGACACTAGAAACCAGCCTGCTACCTAGCGGCCCGGCTTCGTTGGGCGGCTTCCGGGCCGCCAGCCGCTAAGTTGCGCCGCATAGCGAGCCGCCGCTGACCCTTTTGCCAGGTGGAGAGTCTGTGAAGCGAGTTGCGGCGCTGGTACCTTGGCTGGCGCTGACGGGGCTATGCCTGTAGCTTGCATACTGTGAGTAAGTTGACCGCAGTGAAGAGTCGGGTTGGAAACGGCACCTTCTAAAAAGTAATGCCCACCCTTGGCACTGGCCTGCGCTTCAACCTCAACAAAGCCTAGCGCACCAACCTGGCCGTGGACTACGCCGTGGGCCTCGATGGCTTGCATAGCTTACCGCTGAACTTAAGCGAAGTTTTTAACCGCAGATTCAAACGGATTAAACGGATTTCGCAGATACGCCCGCTGCGCGGGCTGGCTACGTGTGTGAGGAGTGACTTCGCTTTATTTTTACCGTACCGCTATGCAGCCCACTGCTACCCAAGACGTTCTGCTTTACCAGTCGCCCGACGGGCAAATTCGCCTCGATGTGCAGCTCGACCACGACACCGTGTGGCTAACGCAAGCACAGATGGCGGAGCTGTTTCAAGTCTCGCGTCCCAACGTTACCATGCACTTGCGTAACGTGTTTACAGAAAATGAATTAGAGGAAAAAGCAGTTCGTAAGGATTCCTTACTAACTGCCGCCGATGGCAAATCCTACCGCACAAAATACTACAACCTCGACGTTATTATTTCGGTAGGCTACCGCGTAAAATCCAGGCGCGGCACCAGCTTCCGCCAGTGGGCCACGCAGGTGCTGCGCCAGTACTTGGTGCAGGGCTACGCCCTCAACGAGAAGCGCTTGCGCGAAAGCGCGCGGCAGCTAGCCGACCTCAAGCGCCTCGTGCAGCTGCAAGCCGAAGTGGCTGCCAACCAGGAGCTGACCGCCGACCAGTCGCAGGGCCTGTTGCGTGTGCTTGGCGACTATGCCCGTGCCCTCGACGTGCTCGACCAGTACGACCATCAGCGCCTGCGCGTGGCCCGCGATACAGTAGCAGCCCAGCAGGCTGGCTCTGGCTTCGAGCTAACCTATGAAAGCGCCATGCAGGCCATCGACGCGCTGCGGGTACAGTTTGGCGGCTCCGAGCTATTTGGCCGTGAAAAGGATAAGTCCTTCGAAAGCTCGGTACGTACTATCTACCAAAGTTTTGGCGGGCAGGACATGTACCCAAGCGTGGAGGAGAAAGCGGCCAACCTGTTGTATTTCGTGGTCAAAAATCACTCGTTTTCAGACGGTAACAAACGCATTGCGGCCTTCCTATTCGTTTATTTCCTGGACCGCAACGACTGCCTCTACCGCCCCGACGGCACGCGGCGGCTGGCCGATAATGCGCTGGTTGCGCTCACGCTCCTCATCGCTGAAAGTCGCCCCGAAGACAAAGACGTAATGGCCACGCTAGTCGTAAACCTCATCAACGACACTAACTAACCGCACCGCAGATTCAAACGGATTAAACGGATTTCGCGGATACGCCCGCTGCGCGGGCTGATGACGTAGACGTGTAGGTGGCAGCGCAAACGGCTAATGTGAGCCACCTTTGTAGCTTATACCACTGGAATCCGCGTAGCCAGCCCGCGCAGCGGGCGTATCCGCGAAATCCGTTTAATCCGTTTGAATCTGCGGTCTATGGAGTATCAGCTTACGAAGCTCGCCGCCATCGATATTGGCTCCAACGCCGTGCGCTGCCAGATTTCGGCAGTCTTGTTTTTTAATGGTCGCTACCGGCTCAAGCGCGTGGAGTACGTGCGCTACCCGCTGCGGCTGGGCGAAGACGTGTTTGCCACCGGCCAGATTCCGCCCGCCAAGGCCGATAAGTTCGTCAAGTTTCTGCACTCACTCAAGCTGCTGATGGAGGTGCACGAAGTATCGCACCACCTCATTTGCGCCACCTCGGCCATGCGCACGGCCAGCAACGGCACGGCCGTAGCTGAGCGCGTGCAGCAAGAGCTGGGCCTGACCATCCAAGTGATTGACGGCCAAGACGAAGCCGCCTACATCAACCGCGTAATCGAGCACGTGCTCGAAGACAATCGCCACTACCTGCACATCGACGTGGGCGGCGGCAGCACCGAGTTCAACATCTACCACGACCGCCGCAAGGTGGCCGCGCAATCGTTTGAAATCGGCTCCATTCGGCGTATGCAGCAGGAGCAAAGCGGCCGCACCGTGGAAGAAATGAATGGCCTCTGGCAGCGCATGGAAGCCTGGGTGCGCGAAAACGCCCGCCGCTACCACGTAACCCGCGCCATTGGCACGGGTGGCAATATCAACAAGATTTACAGTATGTCGCCGGCCGCGCCCAACAAGCCCGTGACCAAGCGCAGCGTGCAGGCCATCCTCGACCGCCTCGGGGCCATGAGCATGAGCGAGCGCGTGAACGTGGCCATGCTCAACCCCGACCGCGCCGACGTAATCGTGCCCGCCGGCCACATCTACCTGGCGGCCATGAACTGGGCCGGCGTCAGCAGTATGATAGTACCCGATATCGGCCTGAAAGACGGCATGTTACAAGCGTTGTTCGAGCAGTTTTTTGACGAAATCAGCCCCACCGTGCACCCCAGCATCCTACCGGTAGCCGACGTGGAAAACGGGCCGCTGGTGTGATTTCAATTATCAGTCATCAGTTATCAGCCGTTCTAATTGACTGTTAGCACTAATGATGCAGATAGTGTCAGTAGAACGACTGATAACTGATAACTGATAACTGATTACTCGTCTACCACCGTGGCGGCTATGTCGGCTTCCAGCTCTACTACGGCTTCCATAAGCGTTTCGCCCTGGCCAAACTCGTCGCCGTCTTCCACTACGGGCGCTGCGGTGGCGGCTGCGGCGGCTGCCTCATCGGCGGCTAGCTGCCGGCGCTTGGTTGTTTGGTCGTGCAGCAGGGCTAGCAGACCTTCGGGCGTGGCCTGCGCCAGCTGCGCCTCGTCGGGGCGGCGATAAAAGTCGCGGTGGATGTTGATGGCCGGCTCGCCGGCGGCGGGCCGCTGGCTGATGTAGGCCCCATCTTCGCGCATGAGGTAACTATTCTGATTATCAACCAGATTAAGTTGCAGAATATGAATGGCCTCGCGGCGCAGCTGCGGGTTGGCAATCAAAAACAGCGCCTCAATGCGGCGGTCGAAGGAGCGCACCATCGCATCGGCCGAGCCGGCGTAGAGCCGGGCCTCGCCGCCGTGGTGGAAGTAGAGCAAGCGGGCGTGCTCCAGGTACTCGCCCACGATGCTTTTTACCTCAATATTCTCGCTTAGCCCCGCCCGGCCCGGCCGCAGGCAGCAGATGCCCCGCACAATAAACCGGATGGGCACCCCGGCCCGACTGGCTTTATAAAACTCGTCAATTAATTCTCTGTCCTCCAGCGAGTTCATCTTTATCACAATACCGCTGGGCAGGCCCTTTTTAGCATTCTTGGCCTCCTCACGCACCAGGTGAATGAGTTGCTGCCGCATGTCGCGCGGGGCCGTGAGGAGGTATTCGTAGTCGTCGGGCTGCGAGTGGCCGGTGATGACGTTGAAGAACTCCGACACGTCGTGGCCGTAGGTGTCGTTGGTGGTCAGCAGGCTCAAATCGGTGTAGAGGCGCGAGGTTTGCTCGTTGTAGTTGCCCGAGCCGATGTGCACGTAGCGCGTCACCTTCTCGCCTTCCTTGCGAATAATCATCAGCATCTTGGTGTGGGTCTTGTACTTACCCACGCCGTAGATGACGAAACAACCGGCTTTTTCGAGCCGCGCCCCCTCCCGGATATTACGCTCTTCGTCGAAGCGCGCCTTCACTTCAAACAGCACCGACACGTGCTTGCCGTTCTCGGCAGCCTTGAGCAGGGCGGCGCTCACGCGCGAGTCTTCCGCCAGGCGATAAATCGTTTGCTTGATGCCCAGCACCTGCGGGTCTTCGGCGGCGCGCTCCAGCAGCCGCACTACCGGCTCAATTGAATTATACGGGTGGTGCAGCAGCACGTCGTGGTGCTTGAGGTACTCAAACATGTTGTCCTCGGCGCCCTCAGGCAGGCTCAGCGGCAGCACCGGCGCGGGCAGTTTGGCGCCCTTGCCTTTAAAGCTGGGGTAGCGCAAAATCTGGTTTAACCCCTTCATATCCAGCAACACCGGGATGACGAAGATGTTACCATTGTCGATGTTCCAGCGCTCGCGCAGGATGCCCATGAGGTGGGTGGAAGCGTCGGGCTCGACCTCCACGCGCACCACCCGGCCGCGCTTGCGCGTCTTGAGGCCAGTTTGGATTTCCTTGATAAAGTCGGTGTCGATGTCTTCCGATTCTTCCAGCGTAAAATCGCCGTTGCGGGTGGCCCGAAACAAGTCGGCCGACACAATTTCCACATTGCGAAACAGCTTGTGCAGATTGGCCCGCACAATCTCCTCGATAGGCACGAATACCACCCGGTCTTTGCGGGTGATTTCAAAAAACCGGGTCAGGTTCTGCGGAATCTGCACGAAGGTGAGGCGCTCCTGGCCCTTCTCCATGTCGGGCGTGGCCGACACGGGCACGCCCTCCCCGGCGTCCTTTTCGCGCGTCACCACCCCAAACGTCAGCACCTGGTTCATGATGAGCGGGAAGCCGTGGTACGAATCGTATACCATCGGCGTAAGCAGCGGAAAAACGGTGTTTTTGAAGTAGCCTTCCACCTTTTTCAGCTCAATTTCGGTCAGCTCCTCCACCCGCCGAATGCTGAAACCCTGCTTCTCAAACTGCGGCTTCAACTCGTTTAAGTAAATGAGCGACTGGTCGTTAACGAACCGGTGCGCGAAGTCGAGCAGCTTGCGCCGAAACGGCAATTCGCGCATGCCCGAGTAGTCGACGCGCTCCTTGCCGTAGTCCAGGTAGTTGTAGAGCGAGCCCACCCGAATCATGAAAAACTCGTCGAGGTTGGAACTGGTGATGCTCATAAACCGCAGCTTGTCAAACAGCGAGCGGCTCGGGTCCTTGGCCTGGTCGAGCACCCGGTAGTTAAAGCGCAGCCAGCTCAAATCGCGGCTGATGTACTTGCTTTTGCGGATAAGGTCGGCAGACTTGAACAATTTCATAAATCGCAGATTTTGCAGATTGAGCAGATTACGCAGATTTTATCGGCGCGGGCGCAGCAACTAGACAAAATAACGACTGGGCGGCCGTTGGGCGGGTGCCGGGTGCGAAAGAATAATTTGGGTGCGGCCTAAAACGACACGGTTTGGCGCGGTAAGTAGTCACCTTTGGCACCTCGCCTAACTCCTGTTACTCTATGTCAGCCACCCCCGATACACCAGCCGCCCTATTGGCTACTTGGGAAGCCACCGCTACCCCGGCCCAACGAGCCGCGCAAGCCCCGCACCGGGTGGCCCTGCTGGCTTGGCTCACTCACCTGCATCAATTACTGACCAGCGCACCCTTGCTCGCTATCAACGTAGATATGGAGGACATCTACACGATAGTACGCGGGGCCAGCGCCATACGGGCGGCACAGACGGAAACAGCCGGCCCTACCCGCGCTGCAGAGGCCCTGCGGCAGTTACTGGGGGCTTTGCCATCATCCGTTGCCGGCCAGCCGGCCCGACGTGCGCTGCTTTTCATCGTGTCCGGTCCCGCCGCCTCGCTGGAAATGGATGAGCTAAGTAAAATCACGGAAACCATCCACACCGCGCTGCTGCACGACGAGGGCGAAATGATTTTCGGCCACGGCGAGCGGGCAGCGGTAACGGCTGGAGCCATGCAAGTGTGGCTGCTGCTAGCCTATCAAGCCTGATACTGGAGTGCTGAAGGCAGTCCAGTATCACAACTTCCTCCTGTACGTGGCGAGTGCGGCAGGCGGTGCTAAAAATCTAATTAGGTAAATTACTTAAAATTCCTTTACATTTGAGCTTATGCAACATACTCTTCGAATTTCACCCGATAAAGCGGCAATGCAACTTTTACTCGATAAAGCGGCGATAATAAAGCTGCGACTAGAGGTTTTAAAATCAGAAAATACATTTAATATTTTTCAAGTATTGCGCTCTGGACACGAAGAGGTTAGTTTGCATTCACGTTTTCTGTATGAGCTTCTTAACCCTAAAGGAAGCCACGGTATGGGTGATGGATTCTTACGTCACTTTGTTGAAGTATGCTCTTTACCAGATTTGAGTTATAATACCGTACATGTTCTACGCGAACATGCCAGCATTGATATTTTAATCAGAGACCATAACCACGCTATCATCATCGAGAACAAGATTTACGCAGGTGACCGGCAAAAGCAGTTGCAACGTTATCACGAATATTTAAAAAATCTCAATTTCAAACCAACCTTATTCTACTTAACCCTTGACGGTCACGAAGCATCGGAGCAATCTATAGGTAACTTATTAGAAAAGCCAACTCTTATTTCTTACAAAACTCAAATTACTCAATGGCTAACTGTCTGTATAAAGGAAGCGGCAATGAAACCTGCACTCCGTGAGACAATTATCCAATACCAAAACCTGATAAACCAATTAACTGGCAATACCATGAGCGAGGCAGAGAAGCAACAAGTACTTAGCTTAATAGCACAGGTCGATAACGCCGAAAGCGCAGCAATTATAGTCCGTAATTGGAACCATATACGCTGGCATACTGAATGGGATTTTTGGACCGATTTATTAGCCTTGGCCGAAACAAAGTTTCAAGTTTCTGACGACAGCAGATTTACGGAAGGTGCGATAAGTAAGCACGTTCACGGTGGCAACAATAAAGACTGGTGGTATGGCCTCGTTTTTTCAGTTGGGAAGCTATTTGGAAATGACGTTACTTTCAAAATAGAACGAGGCGAGGAAGAAGCTGTTTATTATGGTTTCCTTCATTGTTCCACAGACCACGAGGTGAGAGAGCAAATGCGGAATGTACTTCTGCCCTTAGAAGCTCAGTCCAACGATGATTGGGCTGGCTGGAAGTATACGGCTTCAGGAATAGATTTTTACACTTTTGATAAATCAATTACATTACAACTCGCCAGTAAAAATAAGCGCCAGCAAATTATTGGAGAGCTGTGGCAAGAAATACAAGATTTTATTAGCAAAAGCACGACTAATTTCCAAGCAGAGTTCGGTTCTAATTTCATATCTGCAAGCAACTTATACTTACTGAAGCACTAAAATCTTCCATGCCCGCCCACGCCCACCTCCTCCGCCAGCTCCACTTGGTGCGCCGGCTCCAGGCGGCGCGCGGTCGGACATTGCCGTTTGCCGAAATCCGGCGCTACCTGCTGGCCGAAACCAGCGTGGGCGACTTCGCTAGTGGGTACAGCCAGCGCACGCTGCAGCGCGATGCCAGGGAGATAATTGACCTGTTTGGCATCACCATCAGGGCGCGTAAAAGTGAGGGCTACTACATTGCCGAAACCGAGCCGCTGCTAGCCGAGCACGAGCGCCTGCTCGAAGCCGTGGAGCTGCAGGAGTTTCTGCGGCTGCCGCGGGCGCTGGCCCCCTTTGTGCAGCCCGAAACGCGCCGGGCGCAGGGCCTGGAGCACCTGCGGCCGTTGCTGCGGGCGGCGCGTGCCGGCTGCCTGGTCGAGTTTCAGTACCAGAAATTTTGGGAAGATGCGGCGGTGACGCGCACCGCGGGGCCGCTGCTGCTCAAGGAGTTTCGGGGGCGCTGGTACGTGCTGGCCCTCATGGCATGGAGCGGCAAGCTGGCCTGCTTTGGCCTCGACCGCCTCCGCAACCTGCGCGTGACGGCGCAAGCTTTTGCCCCGCCCGCCGGCTTCGATGCGACCACGTATTACGCCAATGCCTTTGGCATTATCCGGCCCGATGCCGAGGGCCTGGAAGCGCCCCAGGAAATTGTGCTTCGCTTCACGCCCGTGCAGGGGCGCTATGCGCTGGGCTACCCGCTACACGCGTCGCAGCGCGTAGTGGTGAATGATGAGGCAGAAATTCGGCTGGCGCTGACCGTGTTTGACACCCACGACCTGCGCATGGAGCTACTCAGCTATGGGTCAGCGGTGGAGGTGCTGGCCCCGGTTGAGCTGCGGGCCTGGGTGCAGCAGCAGCGCGGGGCAGCGGTGCTGGCACCCTAGCGGCTGGGCAGGCGGCCGGGCGCGGAATAATTACCCGCGCGGTGTTGGCATCCGGCATGGCGGGGGTACCTTTATGAAAATCAGGTTTTTGCGGCCAGCTGTCCGGGTAAGGAACAGGACCGAGTGCGTTTTCACCCTTCCGGTCCCGCTTATGCCATTTATCATTTCCTGCACCCAGCAGCTGGCTCGCCGCCCGCTTGCTACCACGAGTTGGGGGGAGTCGGGCAAGCGCTGGTTTCTCATCGGCCCGCCCTTTGGGCCATGATGGCCGGCCTTGTTGGCGAAAGCTATTTTGGGGCCCGCTGCTGCCCGGCGCACTAGCGGGCGCTGGGCTCGGGCATTGGCTACCGGCGGCGCGCTGCTGGCTACGACGTCTGCTTTAGCGACGTACTCTCTTTTTTAGGGTTGCTTAAAATTTTTATTAACTTATTGATAATCAATAGTTTAGTAGAAACAGGGCCTGAGCAGCTTGGCCCGTCGTGGCTAGCTAGCTGCCCCGGCCGCCAGCGCCCCTCTCTCGCAATTATGGCGGCTTTGGCCGCCCACTGGTTGCCCATCCCGATTGCATGGTTTCAGTAGTGACCCACCCCGGCAAACGCTGGGCGGGCGGCCCCATTTTGGTGGTAGAAGACAATGCCGAAGACTTTCTGGCCCTGAGCCGGGCCCTGCGCAAGCACGCCATACCCAACCCCGTAGTGCACTGCCAAAACGGCGAGCAAGCCCTCGAATACCTGCAAGGCTACGGCCAGCACCCGGCCTGGCCCACGGCCCTGCCGGTGTTTGTGCTGCTCGACCTGAACATGCCCGGCCTCGATGGCCGCGACGTGCTGCGCGCCCTGCAAGCGGATGAGGCGCTGCACGTGATTCCGGTCATCGTTTTTACTACCTCGGCCAGCGCCCTCGATATAGCCGATTGCTACCGTCTGGGAGCTAACAGCTTTTTAACCAAGCCCTTGGCCTACGATGCGCTGGAGAAAAAAATAGGCGTGCTGGCGCATTACTGGCTCGACACTTCCGAACTACCCCACCTTGCCTAGCCCCCTTACGCTGTGAAACGTATCCTGCTGATTGAAGACGACGCGGCCGACCGAACCCTCTACCGGCGCTACCTGAGCCAGCAGCCGGGGGGCAATAAGCTGGAATTTGAGGAAGCCTCGTCGGGTGCCGAAGGGCTGGCGCTGTTTGCCGCCCGCCCGCCCGACTGCGTGCTGCTCGACTACTACCTGCCCGATACCGATGGCCTGCTGATGCTGGCCAGCCTGCAGGCGCTGTGCCCACCCGACACGCTGTGCGTGGTGATGATAACGGGCCGGGGCAGCGAAACGCTGGCCGTGCGCGCCCTGCACAACGGGGCCCTCGACTACCTGGTGAAGCAGCAGTTTGACCAGGCCATGCTGCATAAAACGGTGGTGCACGCCATCGAAAAAAACGAGTGGCGCCAGTACGTGGCCCGCTACCACCTGCAGCTGCAGGCGGTGAACCAGCAGCTGCGCGAGTCGCTGCTCAGCCTCACCGCCAGCCGGCAGGAAGTGACCGAAAAAAACACCCGCCTGCACGTGGCCAACCACGAGATTGGGGTGCGCAACCAGCAGCTGGCCCACACCAACCAGGACCTCGACAACTTCGTGTATGCTGCCAGCCACGACCTGAAAGAGCCCGTCAACAACCTGGTGGGCCTCTTTGCCGAGTTGCGGCGCACGGCCACGTTTCACGATGCCGACGAGGCCGTGGTGCTGCACCTAGTTGATGTGTCGCTGCGCAACCTTTCTACCACCATCCACGACCTGGCGGCCGTGGTGCAGGAGCAGCGGCACCCCGGCCAGCAGGCCGCCGAGCCCGTTTCGTTTGCCGAGCTGGCCGCCGAAGCGCAGCTGGTGCTGCGGCCCGAGCTGCTGGCCACGCAGGCCCGGCTCACGTTTGATTTTGCGGCCCTGCCCACGCTGCCCTACGTGCGCAGCAGCCTGCGCACCCTCCTGCTCAACCTGCTCGGCAATGCGGTGAAGTACCACCAGCCGGGCCGCCCGCCGCACGTGCAGGTGCGCACCTACGAGCTGGCCGGCTGCCCCATGCTCAGCGTGCAAGACAATGGCCTGGGCATCGACCTGGCGCGCTTCGGCCACGAGCTGTTTCATTTGTTTCGGCGGTTTCACCCCGAGGCCGGCACGGGCACCGGCGTGGGGCTGTTCCTGGTCAACCGCCTGGTGGAGAGCAACGGTGGCCGCATTGAGGTGGCTAGCCAGCCGGGGCACGGCACCACGTTTCGGGTGCAGCTGCGCGGCCCCGACGCCTGCTAGCGCGGCCCACGCTACGCCACGTTCTCAAACACGTCGGCCCATTGCAGCTGCAAGTCGGGCAGGGTGCGGCTGGGTAGCAGGCCAGGCTCGTAAAAATCGCCTATTGGCTGATAATCACCATCTTGCAGCACGTAAACGGATACCGTTTGCTCGCCCGGAAACACTATCCAGTATTCACCCACGTCATTTTCGGCGTAGAGGTCAAACTTCGTTTTGGTATCGCGGGTGGCTGTGCTGGGCGACACGATTTCGATAATCCAGTCGGGCGCGCCCAAGCAGCCGCGCTTGTCGATTTTAGTACTGTCGCACACCACGCATAAGTCGGGTTGCACCACAGTTTTTACTTGTGCATCGCCGTTGCCAGTGCTACGCAATAAGCGCACATCAAAGGGAGCCGAAAATATCCGGCAGGATTTGCCCTTGAGGTATTGGTAAAGCTCCCCGTGCAAATTAGAAGAGCATTGCTGATGCAAGGAAGTCGGACTTGACATCCTGCGCAGCACGCGGCCTTTGATTAACTCCACATACTCGCTGAATTTCCAACCCAGGTAATCAGCATAGGAATACGACTGGCTCAAATCGAGTTGCGAGATATCGGTAATCGGGGTCATCGTGTCGGTAGGGGGAGCCATCGTACTGGAAATTTACATCAAAAACCCGTGGCTACTCGCGCCGCGCGCGCCGGGGCAGCGTCAGCAGCAGCGTCAGGAACGCGGTGGCCCCCAGGCTGTACCAGGTGATAACGGGCAGGCCTCGGTAGTAGGGCATGGTGGCCGGGTAGTGGCCCAGCAGGCTCAGGCCCGCGAAGAGCAGCGTGCCCAGCGTGAGCAGGGCCAGGATGGTGCGCGTCACGAGCTGGTCGGCCTTGCGCAGCAGGCTGGTGTAGCCGCTCAATTCGACCTTCACGCGCAGCTCGCCCTTGCTGATTTTGCGCATGATTTGGCGCAGGTCGATGGGCAGGGTTTGCAGCAAAGCCAGCAGCTGGGTGCCGGTGTATTCGGCCTCACTGAGAATATTCTCGGGCGAGTACTGCTCGCGCAGAATCTTGGCCCCGTAGGGCCGCACAAATTCGAAGGTGTTGAAATTGGGGTGCAGCACCTTGCCAATGCCTTCCAGAATAACCAGCGCCCGCAAAATGAGAAACACCGCCCCCGGCACTTGCAGCTTGTACTGGTAGATGATGCCCTGGAGCGAATCGGCCAGGTCGCTCATACTCATGTCTTTCACATCGAGCACCGCGAAGTCTTCGATGAGCAGGCTGAGGTCGGCCTCGAAGGCGCGCATGTCGGGAATGTCGCTGCTAATGGCCAGGCGGCGGAAGTTGAGGGCCATGCTGCGCGCATCCTGGCGGGCCATGCCGATAAACACGCCCGCAAAGGCGTATTTCTGCTGCTTGGTGAGCTTGCCCACCATGCCAAAGTCGATGAGCACCAGCGTGCCATCGGGGCGCACGAGCACGTTGCCGGGGTGCGGGTCGGCGTGGAAAAACCCGAACTCGAATATCTGGGTCAGGTAGATATCCATGCCCGTTTCGGCCACGGTTTCGGGGCTGAGGCCCCAGGCTAGCAGCTGGGGCTTATCGGTTATCTTACAGCCATTTACAAACTCAATAACCAGGATTTTACTGGTGCTCAGCTCGCGGTAGGGCTTGGGGATGTAGAAGGTGGTGTAGCTTTCGTAGAGCTTGCGCAGCTGCTCCATGGCGCGGGCCTCGGAGGTGTAGTCCAGCTCCTTGGTCATGCTGCGCTCGAAGGCATCCACCACGTCCTGGGGGTTGGCCAGGCCCTGGCCGCGCAGGAAAGTGGCCGTGAGGCGCACCAGCTCGTGCAGCAGGCGCAGGTCGCCCTCCACTTTTTCGCGCACGCCGGGGCGCTGAATTTTCACCACCACTTCTTCGCCGCTGGGCAGCCGGGCCCGGTGCACCTGCCCAATGCTGGCCGAGCCAATGGGCTCATTATCAAACGCTGCGAACACCTCATCCAGCGGGCGGCCCAGCTCGGCCTCAATAATCTGGCGCGCCTCGGCCACCGGGAAGGGCGGCACGTTGCTTTGCAGCTTCTCAAACTCGTCGATGAGGGCCTGGGGCAGCAGGTCGGCGCGGTTGCTCAGGGCCTGGGCCAGCTTGATGAAGGTGGGGCCCAACTCCTCGATAATCAAGCGGATACGCTCCCAGCGCGTGGTTTGAAACACCGGGCGCTCGTCGGCTTCGAGCCAGCGCAGGCGGCGGCTCTGGCTCACGAGGCGGCGCAGGGGCGTAGTCGTCACCACGTCTTCGAAGCCGTAGCGCAGCAGCACTTCAGCCACTTGCCGGATGCGCGTGAGGTTGGAAATAGTATTTTTAAATAGCACGTAGCGAGCGACTTAGGGCGAGTGAAAGGCCGGCCGGCGGGGAGGTTGCACAGCTGTTGCAGGTTGGTGCCCCCGGCTGCCTCGCAAAGAAAACGCCTTCTTGCTGCTTACCCGCCTGGTGCTTACCTTTTAGTTAAAGCTACGCCCTGCCTTCTCTCCCACCCCACTACCTTCGCCGCCATGACCAATCGCCTACACGTTGTATTTGAGCAGCTTGACCGCGCCACCGAAAACGCCCTAGCCGCGGCCGAAGCGCTGGGGCCGCGGGCCTACACCCCTCCCGTGCCCGGCCAGTGGGCCGCGGCCCAGGTAATTCACCACCTGCTCACGGCCGAAAAAAGCATCGTGGGCGCCCTGCGCCGCACCCTGACCTCCGATGCCAGCAAGTGGAAGCTGGCCACGCTCAAGCACCGGCTGCGGGCCACGCTGCTGCGGCTGGCGCTGCGCCTGCCGGGCCTCAGGTTTAAGGTGCCGCCCACGCTGCCGCCACCGCCCGACCCCGCCACCATTGCCCCGCTGCCCGCGCTGCGCGCCGAGTGGGCCCACATCCGGCGCGACTTGGAGCAGGTGCTGCACGAGTTTCCGGGTACTAAGCTGAACCACACGGTGTTCCGGCACCCGCGGGCCGGCTGGCTCACCATTCACCAAACGGTTAACTCGGTGCTCGACCACACGCTGCACCACCAGCAGCAGCTCAATCGCATCAGTAAGGTGCTGAAGTAACTGTGAATGACTGAGTGGTGAATGAGTGATTTAAACAGAACGTCATGCTGAACGCAGTGAAGCATCTCGCGTGGGATAGTAATCAAATTCGTTGAACGATTGAGTTACTATCCCACGCGAGATGCTTCGACTACGCTCTGCTTCGCTCAGCATGACGTTCTGTTTAGCTCCTTCCAATGACTTCACTCCGCTCCCAGGGCCAAGGCCTGGGCCAGGTCGGCGGGCGGCGCGGTGAGCTTGCGACGGTCGAGG
The DNA here is from genome assembly GCA_964243255.1 of uncultured Hymenobacter sp. Lineage (GTDB taxonomy): Bacteria > Bacteroidota > Bacteroidia > Cytophagales > Hymenobacteraceae > Hymenobacter. The sequence goes on along the minus strand of CAXTFI010000056.1, from coordinate 960 downwards.
TCGAGCCAGGCGCCATCGACTTCTACGGTGGCGGCCACCCGGCCATCGGCCTTGTAAATGGTATGCAGGATGGTCCAGCGGGTGCCGTCGGGCGTGGCGGCCGTCACGCGGCCCTCCACGCGAATGGCCTCGCCGCCGTGCAGCTCCTTCACAAACTTGGTTTCCTCGCGAAACAGAATAGGGCCAAGGCGCAGCTCGGCAAAGCGCCGGATGTCGTAGCCGATAGTGGCGAGCCACTGCACGCGCTGGTCGGCGGCAAAGTCGGCGTAGGCCGAGTGGCGCATGTGGCCGTTGGGGTCCAGCTCGGCCCAGCGCACGGTATAGTTTTGGTTATGAGTCATTTGCACTTTACTTAATCAATAGCCGGCTCGAAACCGCCTACCATAGTGAGGCGCACCAGGTACTGGCCGCCTTCATCTTCACCCAAAAACTCGGCCTCGTAGCCGGCGGCGCGGGCCGCGTCTTCCAGCAAGGAGGCGTCGATAAATAGCCAGGGAAACGGCTCGCCGGCTTGCTCTTTGTACTGAAATGTGTACTCAACCTCGCCATAATACGGCCCGTTGAGGTTAAACACCAGCGCGCCTTCCTCGTCCTCGTAGAGGTAGCTGACATCGGAGGAAGTAGCCAGAATCTGGCCATCGGGCGCGAGCAGGGTGCGGGCGTGCCCCAGAAACTTGTCGAGCCCTTCGAGCGTGCCGGCCAGGCCCAGGCCGTTCATCAGCATCAGGATGGTGTCGTAGGGCCGCTCGCCGGCGCTGCGCGGGGCAAAAATGTCGTGCCGGGCCACCTCGCGCACGCCGCGGGTCTGCATCACCTGCACCGCGCCGGCCGAGTGGTCGAGGGCGCGCACGTCGGCAAAGCCGCGGCCTTGCAGCTCCAGGGCGTGGCAGCCGGCCCCGGCCCCCAGGTCGAGCACGCGGCCGCGGCACTCGTCAAGGGCCTGGCGCTCCAGCTCGGGCA
>CAXTFI010000055.1:0-24674 GCA_964243255.1 uncultured Hymenobacter sp. | reverse complement strand
GCGTAGGTGCGGGGCTTGCCCCCGCCCGGCGTGGCACGGTACCCGAACAGGCCGTGCCACGCCGGGCGGGGGCAAGCCCCGCACCTACACCCGTATTGAATTAATACCAACCTAATTAACCCAAGTTGCGGCGTACCGGAGAAGGACCACCCTGACAAATTGGTAGGGCGGTGTTACACGCCGCAACTTGGGTTAATTGCTACGCTCCACAGTAGTAAGCAACTGGTCGATTTCAGAAGCCAGGCGCTCAATTTGCTCCAGGCCGGCGCGGGCCTGCTCCATCTCGCCGCGCTGGTGCTGGCGCACCAAAGCCTGGCTGATATCCAGGGTTTGGCGAATGAGGCGCTCGATGCCCGCAATTTCGCTGCGGTGGCCGTACTGCGGCTTGAGCACCGCGTTGAGCCACTGGCCCAGTGGGTTTTCCTGCATGGAAAACAAACTGGGTTCGGGCTCCCGCACCCCGTAGAGCACCGAGCGCAGGCGCGACTTAAACAGCACCTGCTTCACGCGGGCTTGCTGAAAGTCGAGGGCGGTAAGCTCCATAAACGGGGGAAAGTGAGGTGATAGCGCTAAAAATTAGCGCTAACTAATTGGTAGTCTGCTTATTAGCCTAGCTAGGTAGGCCAAGGTACCTGGGGCAGCTACCGGAACGCGTTCGCCGCTAAGCAAATTATAGGCCAGGCTACCTAAAAACGGCAGGTTCTGCAGGCAATCAAGCAGGTAAAAAACCGTGGGGCGGCCCAAAGGTTGCACCTATTCCAGGGCGTTGCGCGCATGTACCAGCTCCGTAACCTCGAAAGCGAAGACCATGACGCCCGACTCTTGATTTTGCTCTAGAAAGCGCTGGAAGGTGAAATTAAAATAGCGCTGGTAGGTGGTAGAAGCGTCTTTTTGCGGTTGCAGCCCAACGGGCATTTCCGTGCCTACAAACACCTCGCCGGTCTGCAGCACGTTGTCCAGAAGCGGGATGATACCCTGGTTGGCCAGCTCGGGCAGGGCCTCGGCCAGGGGCAGGCCCACGAGCTGGCGGTCGGGGAAAAGGGCCTGGTAAGCGGTATTCACAAACTCGTAGCGATGAGCCGGCCCGCGCAGCGTGCAAATGAGGGCGGGCGCCTGCATAAACAGACTCTGGTAGGTATCCTTCTGGCTCTCAGCCAATTGATAATTCTGGTAGGCCTGCTCCGAGAGCACCGCCTGCTGCTCGTTGGACTCCAGAATTTCCTGCACCAGCATTTTCTGGTCGTGAATTTCGGTGGCCCCGCCCACCCACAGGTCAATGTGGCCGTTGGGGGCGCGGCGGGGCTGCGCGCGCGACAGTATCCAGCGGTAGTGGCCATCGTGGCGGCGCAGGCGGTACTCGACCTGGTAGGGCGTGCCGGCGGCCACTGCCTGCTGCCACTGGGTGCGCACGCGCGCGCGGTCGTCGGGGTGCAGGTCATCGAGCCACTGCTCGCCCACTTCGGCCGCCAGCTCCTTGCCCGTGAAGGCCAGCCAGCGCGGGTTGAAGTAGTCGCGCTGCCCATCGGGCGTAGCGGTCCAGATGAGCACGGGTAAGTTGTTGAGGATGAACTGAGTGCGCTCCTGCTCGGCGGCCAGCTGCTGCTGGGCCTCGGCGGCGGCCAGCGCGGCGCGGTGCTGGGTTGTCACGTCCTGCGGAATCTGCAGAATGTACTGCACCTCGCCCTGGGCATCGGGCAGCGGGTAGTGGGTGAGCTGCCAGTAGCGCTCCTCCATGCCGCCGCCCAGCTCGGCGGGGCGCTCCAGGTCGTAGCGCAACAGGGGCATGGTATCGGGCTGGCCGGTGCGGCGCGCGTTTTCCTGCGACTCGAACAAAGCCCGCTGGCTTTCGGGGGCCGAGGGGTACGCCTCAAAAATGGAGCGGCCCACCGCCGCCTCACGCGGCAGCATTGACACGGCCATGTGCTGGTCAGAGTTGTCGAGCACCGTGCCATCGGCCGCCAGCAGCAGGTAGGAGCCGGGCAGCGCGCGAAAAAGGGCTTGGTAATCGATGGGCAGGGCGGGGGCAGGCATGGGGCAGAAAACGATAGAAAGGCGAAAGGGAGGCGGGCGCAGCCCCCTAAACGGTAGCCCCCGGCCGGATGTTTGGAAATGAGGCTCAACCGGGCGGGCCGACGGTTGGGCACCCGCTTTTGCGGGCTGGGTAGCTTTTACTTGGGGCCGCGGGCCGGGCCGGGCACCTTTGAGCTACTTCACCGCCTCACCTGCCGGCCCCATGAAAGCCTCCCTGCTCGCTGCCCTGCTTACCCTCAGCCCCGCCCTGGCCCTGGCTCAAAGCCCGCCCCCGCCGGCCCTGGCCCGCGCGGCCACCCAGCTCAGCGGCACGGTGCTCGACGCGGCGGGCCGGCCGCTGCCGGGCGCCAACGTGTTTCTGAAGACCACCTTCGACGGCGCGACTACCGACTCGCTGGGGCGGTTCAGCTTCTCGACCACGGCCGCCGGGCCGCTGCCGCTCATCATCACGCTTATCGGCTACGAGCTGCAGGAAACGCCGCTGGCCCTGCCCGGCGGGCCGCTGGCGCTGCCGCCGCGCCGCCTGCGCGAAAGCCGCGCCTCGCTGGGCAACGTCGTGATTACGGGCGGGGCCTTTGAGGCCAGCGACGCCCGGCGGGCGGCCGTGCTCAAGCCGCTCGACATTCTGACCACCGCCGGGGCCAATGCCGACATCGCGGCCGCCCTCAATACCCTGCCCGGCACCACGCGGGTGGGGGAGGAGGGCAAGCTGTTTGTGCGCGGCGGGGCGGGCTCCGAAACCCGCACCTACCTCGATGGCCTACCCGTGCAAAGCCCCTACGGCGGGGCGGTGCGCGGCGTGCCCGCCCGCGGCCGGTTTGCCCCGCGCTTGTTTAAGGGTGTGCTGTTCAGCACCGGCGGCTACTCGGCCGAGTATGGGCAGGCGCTGAGCGCCGTGGTGGGCCTCACGTCGGTGGACCTCGACCCCGAAACCCAGACTGGTATCTCGCTGCTGAGCGTGGGCGGCAGCCTGAGCCGCAGCCAGCGCTGGGCCCGCACCTCCGTGTCAGCCAACGTGGACTACACCAACTTGGCTCCTTACCTCGGCCTCACCGCGCCCGACCAGCGCTGGGAGCAGGCCCCGCAGAGCCAGGGCGGCGCCCTGCGCCTGGCCCACCGCACCGGCCCGGACGGGCTGCTGAAAGTGTACGCCACTTACAATAGCCAGCAGGTAGCCATCCGCCAGCCCGACCCGGAGGCCGCCTACGCCCAGCAGGGCCGCTTGGTGGGCTTGCGCAACGACAACTACTACCTCAACACCACCTACCGCACGGCCCTGCGCCGCGGCTGGAGCCTGAACGCCGGCCTGGCCCTGGCCCGCGAGCACAACGACGTGCGCCCCGAGCCCCAGCAAATCGACGAGCTGGAGCGCACCGCCACCGCCCGCCTGGTGCTCACCAACGACTCGGCCAGCACCTGGTTTAACCTCAGGCTGGGCACCGAGGCCACCGCGCAGCGCTACGACCTGCGCTACCGGGCCACCGCCGAGGCGCCCCTCTACACGCCCGGCTTTGGCGAGCAGCGCACCGCCGTGTTTGGCGAAAGTGACCTGAGCCTGGCCCCGCGCCTCACCGGGCGGGTGGGCCTGCGCGGCGAGTACTCGGCGCTGCTGAACAAGGCCAGCCTGGCCCCGCGCCTGGCCCTGGCCTGGCAGCTGGGGGCCAGCGGCCAACTCTCGGCCATCGGCGGGCTATATTACCAAAATCCCACCAACGACCTGCTGCGCGTGCAGCCCAAGCTGGGCTTCGAGCGCGCCGCGCACTACCTGCTCAGCTACCAGCGCAGCACGGCCAGCCGCACGCTGCGCGCCGAGCTGTATCTCAAAGACTACCAGCACCTTGTGCGGTATACTTATTATAACGTGCTCGATGCCAGCGCCTACGCCAATACCGGCCACGGCTACGCGCGCGGGCTGGACGTGTTTTGGCGCGACCGCTACCAGACCTTCAAAAAGGTGGACTACTGGGTGAGCTACGGCCTGCTCGACACCCGCCGGCAGTACCGCGCCGACCTGGCTTCGGCCGTGCCCATCTTCGCGGCCACCCACAGCCTGAGTGTGGTGGGCAAGTATTGGTTGGAGAAACAGCACCTTCAGCTAAGCACCACGCTCAGCTACGGCAGCCCGCGCGCCTACTACGACCCCAACCAGCCCGGCTACAACCAGGGCCGCACGCCCAGCTTCCAGCAGCTCGACCTCAGCCTGAGCTACCTCACCCACCTGGCCGGGCAGTTTGCCATCGTGCACCTGGCCATGACCAACGTGCTGGGCCGCAACAACTTGTATGGCTACCGCTACGCCACCGCCCCCGACGCCCTCACGGGCCAGTACGCCGGCGTGCCCGTGCACCAGCTGGCTCCTCAGCTGGTAGTGGCCGCCCTGCTCATCTCCATTAACAAGAAAACGCCCGGCGACACCTCGGTAGCCCCGGATTGAGGCAGTAGCGCGAAGCGCTGCTTCGTGCGCGAGCGCCCCAGCGAGCAGGCGGCACCGCGCCGATTGGCCCAAGCGCGAGCTGCGAGCTCTGCTCGCGCACGAAGCGAAAGCTTCGCGCTACACCTGCCACGCTTCAGGCGGCGCTTTCGACGCTTCGGCGACGGGGATTTTGGGCCCCGGCCGCCGGCCGCCACCTTTGATGCATCAACGCCCCCTCACCTTTTCACCCCCTTTCTGAGTCATGAAAAAGTCGCTGCTCACCCTCGCCCTGGCCGCCTTTAGCCTGGCTACCGCCGCCCAAACTGCCCCCGCCACTGCCCGCCCGGCCGCTACGGCCGCCGCCCCGGCCGGCTACGCCGAGCTGATGGCCCAGGCCGTGGCCGACATCACCAGCACCGGCGACGCCGCCCAGCTGCAAGCCCTGGCCAGCAAAATGGAGCGCGCCGCCGCCATGGCTCCCGCCGACTGGCTGCCCCGCTACTACCAGGCTTATGCCTTGGTTATCCAGGTGTTTCAAAGCAAAGAGAGCGGCGACGTTAAGGATAAGACCCTCGACCAGGCCGAGGCCGCGCTAGCCCAGGCCCGCAAGCTGGGCGGCGACGAGTCGGAGCTGCTCACGCTGCAAGCCTACGCCTACCAGGCCCGGCTGGGCGTGGCGCCCGGGATGCGTGCCCAGCAATACTCGGCCATGGTGAACGAGGCCGTGGACCAGGCCCAGGCCCTGAACCCCGCCAACCCGCGCGCCTACCTGGTGGCGGCCAACAACCTGTACTTCACGCCCAAGATGTACGGCGGCGGGCCCGAAGCCGCCAAGCCCCTCTACGAAACGGCCAAAGCCAGGTACGCCGCCTTCCGGCCCGCCGGCCCGCTGGCCCCCAACTGGGGCCAGCACCAGCTGCTGGAGCGCCTCCAGCGCTACGAGGCCCCCGCCGTAGCCGGCAAATAAGCCGGGCTACGCGGGCGGCGGATTGCCGCCCACGGCTCTCTTTTCCGTAGTTTTATGGCCCTTACCTTGTCGCCCGCCGCCCCACCTATGCCCGCTACCCCCAGGGCCGCCTACTCGCCGCCCGCCGGCCCGCCGGGCTCCCTGCCCCGCCCCAGGCAGGTGGGCGTGCTGCTGCGGCAGGCCCGCTGGATAGGGCTGGCGTGCCTGGTATTTGGGCTCACCAACGAGCCCCGGCCCTGGCTGCACCCGGCCGAATACGTGATTTCCTGCGGCTACTCGCTGGCGTATTTTGTGGGGTTGTGGCTGGCCAATGCCTTCACTGCCGATGTGCTGAACCGCTATAGCAGCTGGGAGGCGCAGCCCGTGCGCCGGCTGCTGCTCACGCTGGCCGTGTCGCTAGTGGCGTCGCTGGTCGTTATCGTGGGCATCACCGAGGGGTTTTCGATGGTGCTGTGGCACCGGCAGTTTGGCCAGGCGCTGCGCCAAAACCTGGCGGGCCAGCTGGCCCTGCCGCTGGTGGTGACGGTGGTTATCTCGCTGTTTCTGCACTCGCGCTCGTTTTTGCTGGCCTGGCGCGAAGCCACCGTGCGGGCCGAGCGCCTGGAAAAGGAGTCGGCCGTGGCCCGGCTCGACTCGCTGCGCCGGCAGGTAGACCCGCATTTTTTGTTTAACTCGCTCAACGCCCTCACCAGTTTGGTGGAGGAGCACGACCCCGCCCGCGCCGTGCGCTTCATCCGGCAGCTCAGCAGCGTGTACCGCTACGTGCTGGAAAGCCAGAGCCAGGAGCTGGTGCCGCTGAGTGAGGAGCTGGCTTTTGCCGAAGCCTACGTTTTTCTGCAAAAAACCCGCCTGGCCGACGCCCTGCAAATTGAGCTGAGCCTACCGCCCGCTGCCGCGCTGGCCGGCCTCTACCTGCCGCCGCTGGCCTTGCAGCTGCTGCTCGAAAACGCCCTCAAGCACAACACCGCCTACCAGGCCGACCCCCTGCGCCTGCACGTGGCCGTGGATGCCGCCGCCGCCACCCTCACCGTGCGCAACACCCTGCGCCCCCGCCGCCTCGGGGCCGACGAAGCCTCGGGCCGCGGGCTGGCCAACCTGCACGCCCGCTACGGCTTCCTCACCCCGCGGCCCGTGGTGGCCGGCCCGGTGGCCGGCGAGTTCGTAGTTACTTTGCCGCTGCTGGCCCTGTAGGGTAGGCTTTCGCCGCCCGCCGCCTGCCCGCCGCCCCGAAGTGGCCCATACTGTATTTGCTCGCAGCTACCTGATGATAAGAGCCTTACTCGTTGAAGATGAGCCGCTGGCCGCCCGCCGCCTGGCCGGCCTGCTCCACAGGCAAGCCGTGCCGTTTGAGGTGCTTGGCCCCGCCGAGTCGGTGGCGCAGGCCGTGGCGCTGCTGCAAGCCGGCCCCGCGCCCGACGTGCTCTTCCTGGATATTCACCTGGCCGACGGCCTGAGCTTCGAACTCTTTGAGCAAGTGCACGTTACGTGCCCGGTCATTTTTACCACCGCCTACGACCAGTACGCCCTGCGCGCCTTTAAAGTCAACAGCGTGGATTATCTGCTGAAGCCCATCGACGAGGAAGAACTGCGCGGCGCGGTGGCCCGGCTGCAAGCCCGGCTGGCCCCGGCCGCAGCGAGTGCCATGCCGCCGGTAGCCCCGGTGCTGGACGCGGCCACCCTGGCCCAGCTGGTGCAGCAATTGCGCCAGCCCGCGCCCGCGGCCAGCTACAAAACGCAGTTTGTGGTGCGCGTGGGTGAGCACCTCAAGGTGGTGCCCGTCGAGCAGGTGGCGTACTTCTTCAGCCTCGAAAAAACCACCCTGCTGCAAAGTGCCGACGGCCGCAAGTACGTGGTAGACTACACGATGGAGCAGCTCGAAGGCCTGCTCGACCCGGCCAGGTTCTTCCGCCTCAACCGGGCATTTCTGGCCCAGCAGGCCGCCATCGCCGACATTATTCACTACACCAACTCACGGCTCCAAACCATGCTCAAGCCCGCCCCGCCCGAGAGCGAAGGCCCCGTGCTGGTGAGCCGCGAAAAAGTAAGCGTATTCAAAAGCTGGCTCGACAGGTAGGCTGTGCGGTAAGCTTTAGCTTGCCGTTTCAGAAGCGGATTCAACCGCCGGCCCTGCGGTGCCAGCTAAAGCTTACCCTACACTGCCCGCAACCTGCTCAGCTCCAGTGTGAGGCCAGGCAGCACGGGCTCGCCGGGCAGCAGCTGGTCGAAGCCCACGACGGGCCGCACGGGCTGGCCGGGGGTAAAAATGTAGACCGACTCGCTGCCCGGCGCGATGAGCCAGCCCAGCCGGGCCCCGGCTTCGAGCCAGTGCTCCAGCTTGCGCATGGTATCGGTGAGGCGGTCGGAGGGCGAAAGCAGCTCGGCCACAAAATCGGGGCAGATGCGGGCAAAGCCGCGCCGGTCGTCAGCGCTCAGCGCGTCCCAGCGGGCTTGGGCAATCCAGCTGGCATCGGGCGAGAGCATGGCCCCGGTCGAGAGCGTGAAGCCCGCCGAGGAGTCGAAGGTTCTGCCTAGCTTGGCGATAAAATTCCAGTTGGCTAACTGGCCAGAAAGCTCCGCGTTGGTAGCGCTGAGTTCAGTGAAGACAGGTGGCTGAATGACAATCGTTCGGTCGCTGTATCGTTCAATGCGCAGGTCGCGGTGGTCTTGGCAAAACTCAAAAAACTCCTCTTCTGTGAGGCGGTCCAGTACCGAGGTTTTGAGTTTAATAATGTTCATATCGTCAGGCAATTAAGCTTTAAATATACGGAAAGCTCACCCTTCCAGCCAGCTCTTCACGGCGCTGGCTCGCTCCTTGCTCACCAGTATTTCGTCGGTAGGGGCGGGGTGCAATTCGACCAGCAGCTTGCCGCCAAAGTGGGGCACCAGCCGGCGCACGGCCGGCAGCTGGGCAATGAGCTGGCGGTTGAGCCGAAAAAACTGCGCCGGGTCGAGCAGGCTTTCCAGCTGCTCGAGGGTGTAGTCGACCACGAAGCGGCGGCCGTCGTGGGTGGCCAGCGTCACGGTTTCGTGGCGGCTCCAAAACCAGGCCGCCGCGGCGGTGGGCAGGGGCAGCAGCGTGTCGCCCTGCCGCACCAAAAAGCGCGTTTTGTGCGGCCGCTGGGGACGGGGCAGCGCATCGAGCAAACGCTCGAGGTTGAATGAAGAATTGGGAAGGAGGAAGGAGGAATTGGTAGAAAGTACTTCTTCATTCCTCATTCCCAATTCTTCATTAAAGAAACGCAGCTTGGCCAGGGCGGCTTGCAGCTCGGGCAGCTTGAGGGGTTTCAGCAGGTAGTCAATGCCATTGGCCCGGAAGGCTTGCAGCGCGTACTGGTCGTAGGCGGTGGTAAAAATGACCGGGCTGCGCACCAGCGTTTGGGCAAATACATCGAGACTCAGGCCATCGGCCAGCTGGATGTCGCTGAGAATGAGGTCGGGCGCGGGGTGAGTGTCGAGCCAGGCTAGCGCGCCGGCCACGGTGTCGAGCACGGCCAGCACCTGGGCCGCGGGCGCCGCCAGGGCCAGCAGCCGCTGCAGGCGTTCGGCGGCGGGGTACTCGTCTTCCAGAATCAGAACGCGGAGCGGGGGCATGGCAAGCTAGGCGGGCAGGAGCGGCAAGGTAACGGCAAAGAGGCCGCCCACCTGCGCCACCTGCACCGGCTGGGCGGCCCCGAGCAGGGCGTAGCGCTGGCGCACGTTGGCCAGGCCCGTGCCGGTGCCGGGGGCCAGGCCGGCCGGCCGGGGCTGCCAGGTGTTTTCGACGCGCAAAGAGGCCTCTTCGGCTACCAGGCGCAGGTGCAGCGGCCGGGCCTGCGAGGCTTCGTTGTGCTTGAGGGCGTTTTCGACCAGCACCTGCACGCTGAGCGGGGCCACGCGCCGGGCCAGGGCGGCGGGCAGCACGTCGTAGCTAACCTGCACGTTCTGTCGAAACCGCACTTTTTGCAGCGCCACGTAGGTTTGCACAAAGGCCAGCTCTTCGGCCAGGGGCACGGTGGGGCGCTCGCGGCTCAGCAGCACGTAGCGGTACACATCGGCCAGGCCCTCGACGTAGTGCTGGGCGGGCTCGTTGCCGGGCTCGATGAGGGCGGCCAGGGTATTGAGCGAGTTAAACAAAAAGTGGGGGTCGAGCTGCTGGGCCAGGGCATTGAGCTGGGCCTGGGTGCGGGCCTGGGTTAGCTGGTCGGCGCGGCGCTGGTTTTCCTGCCACCGCTGAAACAGGTGCCGGCTCTCGTATACGAGCAGCACAATGAGCGTCGAAACCAGGTTGAGAGCGGTTTCGCGTGCGGCCTCGCCCAGGCCCAGGCGGCCCCCATGCAGCGCAACCACCACCGCATTGAGCACTAAGGTCACCAGCAAGGTGTAGCTAGCGCCGCCCGCCGCCAGCCACCACAGGCGGCGCGCCGTATCGGCGGCCTGGGGCCAGCGCCTAAGTAGCGCGCGCCACAGCGCCACGTTTCCGGTCCATAGTAAAATGGTGAAGGTGAGGGAGATAGCGTAGGCAACGAGCCAGGCCACGCCAAAGGGCAGGCTGAAAAGGCCGCGGGGCAGCAGCTCCAGGGCGGCCACCAGCAAGATGCCCACGCGCAGAAAACGCCGGTCGTTCATGGGGCGAAGGTCGGGGCAAATGCGGCCGCGCGACTAGCGCAGCGGCCGGCCCGCCAGCGCCTGCATCAGTAGCCCGGCCACGGCCGCTGCATACAGCCCCGCGCCCAGCCACGTGAGCGCGGCCGCCCGGCGCGGCACCCAGCGGCCGAGGGCCCAGCCCAGCAGCGGCAGCGCCTGCAAGGCGTGCATCCCCAGGAAGTGGGCCACGCGCACATCGCCGGCCACGGTGCTCCAGCCCAGGCCCGGCAGGCCGGGGCCGCCATCGGGCGCGCCCACCGTATGCTGCTGATTATGAATCATAAAGCCGCCCAGCATCGAGCCCAGCAAAAACACCAGTAGCCCCAGCCGCAGGCCCCACACGTAGCCGGCCGACCCAAAAGGGCGGTGCCGCCAGGCCAGCACCACGGCCCAGGCCGTAAGCACAGTATTGAGGGCGATAAAAATTCCCATTATCCCGAATAAGGCCCCGTTGAGCGGACTACTCTGGTTGTAGTGCGAGGTGGCGCCGCGCCCGGCCTGCACGAAAATGATAGTCAGCTCGACCACCATGCTCAAGGCCACGCCCTGGCTGATGCGGCGCACCGCCCGCTGCGCGGCGGCCGGCAGGTCGGCCAGCAGCCAGGCTAGCGTCCAGGTATACGCCAGGCCCGACAGGGCAAACTTGAGCGGCTTTAGCCACACCAAGGCCCCCGTTACCAGGCGGTGGTCAAGGGGTAACAACGTTAGCGCCAGACCAGTAAGGCCCACGTGAAACCAGCCAGTCATCGACAGCACGGGGTTCACACGGTGCAGCACGCGCAGGCTGTTGACTAGCGCTGTAGCGATTGAGGCGGGCTGGGCAGGCGCCGCAGCGTGAGCGTTGGCAGGAGCGAAAAGCAAGCGGGTTTCCATGGTTTTAGCTCAAAAAGGTTTGTATTTGGTACAAAAGAGTCTAAGCCGCGAGTGGAGCCGGCCAGCGGCGGCGCACGCCGAAATACCCCAGCAGCCCCACCGGCCCAAATAAAAAGGTCAGTGCCAGCGTCGGCACCAGCGCCCAGTGCGGCACGCCGCGGTGCTGGGCATCGCGCACCTCCCAGGCCCCCGTAAACAGGTCGAAGCACAGGTAGTGCACCCAGCCCGCCAGCAGCGCCCAGGGGTCCCGGAACAGCGCCGCCACCTCGGCCAGCGAGTTGAAGCCGCCCTCCGCGCCGTGCCCGCCCAGGTAGTGCGTGGCAATGAGCGCGGTGTAGGCCAGGGCCAGCCCCAGCGACCACGCCCCGCTGAGTACCAGCGCCTTGGTGACGCGCCAGCGCGGGGCCAGCACCAGCAGCGCCCAGCCGAGCAAAGCGAGCGGGTTGGCCAGCGAAAACAGGAAGTCGGGGGTGGGCATACAAGGGACGCGAGAGGTAGTAACTGCGTCAAAACTACGGGCTTGCCGGCCGGCCCGCCAGCTCAATCGAGGTGAGGCGGCGCCCGTTGCGGGTGAAGCCGCTCAACGGCAGGGGCGAAGCGCCGTCCTCAAGTTGCTGAACTTGGTGTCCTGCCAGGTAAAGTCAGGGTGCATTTTTAAACAAGTTAAAAATTAAGAGTTAAAAGTTAAAAATCAGACAAATAGAATTTTAGCTTCTAGAAAAGGCACTGGCTCAAGGTAGCTCGCCCGACCCTTCCCATAACTCCCACTTTCAACCCCGTACCCTGAACACGAGCCCTCCCCGGAATGCCTGACCAACCTCTAACAACCCCGGCAAGGCCAGCGCCACCCCGGCTATCTTTGCAAAGCCGGGGCCACCCCGGCCTGGTTATGGGGGATGAGTTGACTAGCCGCGCCACTGAGCGCACCGCTTTTTTCATAAAAAAACTGACTTGGCTAGTGCTGGCGGGGCTGCCGCTGCTAGTGGCGGCGCAGGCGCGCCGCCCGGCCCCGCCGCCCTTCAAGGCCCCGGCCTTTCGGACACTGCCGGTGGCCGCGCCGGTGGGCGGCGTGGTGCTGAGCGGCCACGTGGCCAGGCCCACGGCCCGCACCATCAGCCTCAGCTACGGGCCCAACTGGCGCGGCCGCTTCACCCAAACCACGGAGGTGCCGGTGAGCACGGCCGGCGACTTTCGGCTGGTGCTGCCCCGCCTGGCCGCTCCCGCCGAAGCCCGCCTGGACTACGGCAGCTCATCGGCCACGCTCTACCTCACGCCCGGCGATGCCCTGCGCCTGACCTTCAGCCCTGCCACCTTCGACCAGTCGCTGGCTTTTAGCGGGGCCGGGGCCAACGCCAATAACTACCTGGCCCAAAGCTACTTGACTGCTGGCCGCGACGATGCGGCCCGCCGCACCCCCGATGCCCGCGCCGCCACCCTCAGCGCCGCCGCCCTGCGCCGCGCCGCCGATGTCTATCGCCAGCAGCGGCGGGCGGCGCTGGCCGCCTACGCGGCGGCTCACCCGCTGCCGCCGGCCTTCGTGCGCCAGCAGCGCCAGGCCCTCGACGATGAGTGGGCCGGCTCGCTGCTTAGCTACACCTCGCGGCAGCCGGCGGCGCGGGTGCGCGACGGCTACGCCACGCTGCCGGTGGGCTACTACGATTTTGTGCGCGAGCTGCAGCTCGGCCGCCAGGATTCGGCCCTGCGCCAGAGCGCGTTCCAAAGCCTGCTGATGACCTACGGCTTCACGCAGCTCAACGATGCGGCCGGCAACCTGCCCACCGGCCCCGGCGCGGGCCGCCGCCTCTACCAGCTGGCTACCGCGGCCCTCGGCGACGGCCCCGTGCGCGACGTGGCCGTGGGCCAGTACCTGCTGGGCAAGGTCGAGAGCGAGCACACCGACATTCGCCCGCTGCTGGCTGATTTTCAAGCCAATAATCGCGACTCGACCATTGCCCGCGACCTGCGCCGGGCCGTGCGCGCCCACCTGGCCCTGGCCAGTGGCCAGCCCGCGCCCGACTTCGCCCTGGCCGATGCGAGCGGCAAAAAAATGGCGCTCAGCAGCTTGCGCGGCAAAATAGTTTACCTCGATTTTTGGGCCACCTGGTGCGGCCCTTGCCTGGCCGAAATGCCCGGCAGCCTGGCGCTGCGCCAGAAGTTTGCGGGCCGCGACGTGGTGTTTCTCTACGTGTCGCTCGATGGCAAAGCGGCCGACTGGCAGCGGTATCTTACTACTAAACAAGTAGTTAGTCCAAGCGCTGTGCAGCTGCACGACCCTGGTGCTTTCGACGGCGCGGCGGCGCGGGCCTTCAACGTGCAGTCGATTCCGAGCTACTGGCTCATTGGGCGCGATGGCCGCATTATCACCGGCAACCCGCCCCGGCCCTCCACCAGCCCGGCTATCGACACGGCCCTGGAGCAGGCCCTGAAACCCTAGCCGGGCTTGGCCTGTTGAGCACCTCTGTACTTACTACTTATAACGGTTCGGGTTTGCCTGGCAGCCCGGCCCTGTGAAGAATACGGCTTATTCGTTGACGCCTACTACTCAATTACTTCGGCTGCTCCGGCGGCTGGTGGGCCGGGGCCTGCTGCTCGTGGTGCTGCTCAGCCCTGGCCTGGCGCGGGCCGCCGGGGCCGCACCCGCGCCGCCCGATTCGCTGCGGCCCGCCCCCGTGTTTGCCCACCGCCGGCTGGTGGTGCAGGTCGATTCGCGCTACTCCATCATCAACAGCCACTTCTCCATCATCAACGGCGTGAAGCTGGGCCTGGAGCTGCGCGGCCGGGTACGCACCGGCCTAGCCTTTTACTTCCTCAGTAGCCGCATTCCTACCCGCCTGCAGCCGCCCGACAATGCCGCCGACGAGGCCGATGCTACCCTGCGCTTCTACAACGTGGCGCTCTACGGCGAGTACATCGTGCTCGAAAATGCCCGCTGGGAGGTAGGCGCCAACCTGCAGGGTGGCCTGGGCACAGTGCGCATCGAGTATACTAACGAAAACTTTAACCGCGAGCGCTCGCCCCGCGATTTTATCGCCCTCATCGAGCCCTCCATGGCCGCCCAAATGCGGCTCTTCACCTGGGCCAGCCTGGGCGCGGGCGCGGGCTGGCGGCAGCCGTTGTTTGTGACGCCCGTGGTACGCCGCGAAGTTAGCGGCCCCATTTTCTACGTCCGGGCCAAAATCCTCATCAGCCCGCTCATCAAGCTCGTGCGTCATCACGACCCCCTCTTTTCGCAGAAAGACGTGCGCGTGCATGGCTTGGGCCGCAGCGCGCGCCAAAAGTTTTTGCGGTAATTCCACGTAGCCGTAGCGCGAAGCTTCCGCTTCGTGCGCGAGCGCAGCGAGCAGCTCGCGTTTGGGGGCATCAAGGCGGCGCGCACGACCATCGCGCACGAAGCGGAGGCTTCGCGCTATAATCCTGCTAGTAGGCAGATTACCCCAAGCTCATTTCCCCGTCGAATACGTGAAGCCTACCGTCAGGTTAGTGTTGAGCGCGCTGCGGTTTTCCACGGCAATGCTCTCGTAGGAATACGAGTAGGCGGCCGTAAGGGCCAGGTGCCGGCTCACGCCAAAGCTCAGGCTGGAGGTGGCATTCAGGCGGTAGTCGCCGGCCACGTTTTGCAGCGAGGGCTGGTAAAAGCCCAGCGCCGTGAACACCACCGGCCCCTTGCCAAAGCGCAGCTTGAGCCGCGTAGAGCCGCGGGGCACCTGGCGCAGCAGCCCCTCCAGGTATTGCGTGTGCTCGTAGAGAAAGAACTGGCTGAGCGTGACCTCATTACGCAGCGAGTCGAGGTACAGCTGGTAGCCCACGCCCACGCCGCCCACCAGCCGCCGCGCAATGGCGCGCAGGTTGCTCTGCTCGCCTTCAGCCAGGGCGTAGTACTTGAGCCGCCCGCGCCGGTAGGCGGGCGTGAATAAGCCCAGCAGCTCGCGCTCGCGCAACAGGCCATCCTGCTTGCCGTAGCTGAAGCTGAGCGCCGCCGGCAGCAGCCAGTGCTTGCCCAGCACCAGGTTAGCGGTGTGGCTGGTAGTGAGGTAGATACGCTCTACGGTGCCGCTGCTGTAAATGCCCGTGAGCGCCGCCGTGTAGCGAATACCCGTGCCGCTCACGTTGTACGTCTCAAACTCGGAAGATGGCAGCCCGCCCGCCGCCCCGCTGGCCGCTACCACCGGCGCAGCCGTCGTATCGGCCACCACGCGCACCGCCGCCGAGTCGGTAGCCTGGGCCAGCGCCAGGGAGGGCCAGGCCAGGCTGGCAGCGGCCAGCCAGCGCGGGCGGAGAGCTAAAAAGTTAGCTAAGCTACTCATCAACAAGCCTTAACGCCCATTGCGCAAGCCGTCTACGCCGCGCAGCGTGGCCGCCCGGTCGAGCTTACCCGAGGCCGTGGCCTTGAAGGCGGACACGTACTGCACACCCTTGGGCACTTCGTACTTGCTGAGGCGGGCGGCCAGCAAGCCCAGCAGGCGCTTTTCGGTGGCGGCCGGCAGGGCAGGGCCCTCCACGTAGGCCGTCACGGCCTGGCCGAGGCGCTCGTCGGGCCGGCCGGCCACAAAGGCCCGGCGCGACTGCCCCAACTCGGCCAGGGCCACGTCGAGCACCTGCTCTACCTTCTCGGCCTGCACCTTCACGCCCCCCGAATTGATGACGAAATCGGCCCGGCCCAGCCAGTCAAACGTATGTTTGTCAATAAGTTCGATGCGGTCGTTGGTGATGATGAGCTTGTCGTCGGTCACGTCGCCGCGCACCGTGAGGCAGCCGCGCTCGTCCTGGCCCAGGTGCAGGCCGGGCAGCACCCGGAAGTGCGGCGAGGCGTGGGGCCCGTTGAGCAGCCGCAGGGCCATGTGCGAGGCCGTTTCGGTCATGCCATAGGTGAGGTACACCGGCACTTTCAGCTGCTCAATCTCGCGCAGCAGGCTGGGCTCCACGGGCGCGCCGCCCACCAAAATGGCCCGCAGCTTATTGAGCCGCCCGGCCCGGCCGGCCGCCAGCACGGCGCGCAGCTGCAAGGGCACGAAGGCCGCGAAGTCAAACTCAGCGTCGGCCGGCACCGCGTCAAACGGGTCGGCGTGGGGCTCTACCACCGTGAGGTGCAGGTGGCGCTCCAGGCCGCGCACCAGCATCATTTTGCCCCCGATAAACTCGGCGTTGAGGCACACCAGCGCCCGGTCGCCGGGCCCCAGGTCGAAGAAGTCGCCGGTGCGGGCCGCCGAGGCCGCCAGCTGCCGGCGCTTGAGCACAATAAGCTGCGGCTGCCCCGTGCTGCCCGAGGTGCGCAGGCCAAACTCCTGGGCGCCCGTCAGCCACTGGCGCAGCAGCTCCAGCACCCGCGCCTCGTAGCCATTGAGGGCCACGTGCGGGTTATCGGTTTGCTGAATGGAGTCGTAGCTGAACTCGCGCCCGTTAAGCAGGAGCGAGGTAGGGAGGTGGGGAGAAGCAGAAGCCATACTATAAAAAAGGAAATGCGGCCGCGCCCACTAGCTGAGCAGCCAGCACTGGTACGTGCGAGCTGAAGGCACCAGCTGCCAGCTCAAAAGTAGCAGCAGGCCAGCGTAGGCCACCAGCGCTACCCCCTGGTGCGTAAACAGGTTGGCGGCGAGTAAGGGTAAGCCCAGCAAGCCCGCCAGGCTGTTGCGCACCACCAGCCGGCTTTGGTAGATACGCATGTTTTCGGCATAGGGCCGCCGCAAATTAGGCCTGATGCCCCGGCAAACGGCGTATAGCACCAGGCTGAGTAGCAGCAGGACCAGGGCCAGGGCTACCAAAAATGGCCAGGTAATCAGCCCCGAGTTGCTGGCGGTGGCCGCCGCCAGCTTGCCTTTCCCCGCCAGCGCCACCCCGCTCATCAGCAGGCCCTGCACCCCAAAGTGCAGCCAGTGGCTGCGCCGAAAGCGCTGAATGGCTAGGTTGTATTCGGTGTCCGTCATGGCAGGTAAGTAGTACCAATTTAGATGATACCAACTCCCTGGTAGTAGCAACTGTTGCCACCGGCCGGCCGCCGCGGCGTAAGTAGCTGTGAGCTAGAGAAGCGGCTGGGTAAGCGGCTGGGTAGTAGCGTAGCATGGCCGAAATCTTGCCAAAGGGTAGGAGGGCTTTGGCAAAAAATGGAGCGGCCGCCGCACAGGCTTTTCCGGCCTTGCCTCACTAGGTGATGCCGCCAGCTGCCGCGCGCAACAGGTCGCGCACTTCCATCAGGGCAAAACCGAGCAGGTTTAAGCCCTGCCATTGCTTGGGGTTTTGGGCCCGCTCATTAGCAGCGGCCAGCCCAATACCCCAGATGCTGTCTACCGGGCTTGCTTCTACCAATACGCGCTCTTTTGTATTCAGCAAAAACGCTTGTAAGTCGAGGTGCTGCCGAAATTTCTCCAGGTTGCCGCGCACGACTATTGCCGCGCGTTTGCTATTCCACACGTCGTTGTCAAACTGCCTGACCTGCCGGCCCAGTGCTTTGGCCTCGGCCGGCGACTTAGCGGCAATAATCTGCTGATAAATCTCCAGGTCATTGAACAACAAGGCTTTTTGCGCCATCATCCAATGCTCGGTTGTGTAATAGCGCACGCTGTCAACCACAAAGGGCGCCGCCCACCACTGGCTAAAGCAAGCCGCCGTAAGGTCACCGCTCGTGCTTTTCTGGTGCCCCCAAAAAAAGAGAAACTTCACTTTATCCTTTTTCTCAACAGTGGCAATCAGCCATTCCAAGTCGTAATTCATCGTGGTCGTAAATTTTCACCGCCCATACTCATACACCACGTAGCCCCACGGCTCCACCTGCCAGGGCTTGCTCGTGAGTGGCTCGGTGGTATACATAAACAGGTTGTAGGGCTTGCCCTGCAACGCTTTTTCCTGCACCGTAATAGTCTGGGGCTTGGCTGATAGATTCAGAATAACCAGCACTTTCTTGCCGGCTTTCTCGCGCACGTAGGCGTACACGGCGCGCTCATTCCCCACCTTCACCTTGCGAAACGACGCATCGGCCGCCAGCGCAGGGTTGCGCTTGCGCAAGGCCAGCAGCGTGGTATAAAACTTGGCCCGCTCGTACTTGCCGAAGGTCATCGGGTCTTTGTCAAAAAACTGGAGCGAGCGCAGCACGGGCTCTTCCTGCCCGCTGTAAATGAGCGGCAAGGCGTCGCCCATCGTCTGGGTAAATACGGCGAAGGGCGCGTGCACCCGGCCCGGAAAAATCCCGTAATCGGCTTTATTCCAGGTGTTTTCGTCGTGGTTGCTGGTAAAGTACAGCTCCATTGTGCCCTTGGGATAAAGCTGGTTTTGCTCGCGCCAGATGCTGTCGAGCACCGTGGCCGGGCGCTGGCCGGCCGCCACGGTGCCCATCGCCTTAAACATGTGCCACGGATACACGGCGTCGAAGCCGCTGCGGGGCAGGTAGGCACTGTCGCCCTCGGCCAGCATAAACAGGGGCTTGCTCTGGCGCAGCGCCGGGATGGCGCGCCGCCAGAAAGCGGCCGGCACGTTCCAGGCCACGTCGCAGCGGAAGCCGTCTATGTCGCTGGTTTTCACCCAGTAGCGCATGGCGGCTATCATGCTGTCTTGCAGCTCGGGGTTTTTATAGTCCAGCTGCTTGGTGTCGGCCCAGTCGAAGGCCACGGCCGGCTGGCCGGCCTGGTCTTTCACGTAAAAGCCGGGGTGCCGGGTCAGCCAGCGGGCATCGGCCCCGGTGTGGTTGGGCACCCAGTCGATAATCACCTTCATGCCCCGCGCATGGATGGCCTGCACCAGCCGCTGCCAGTCGGCCATGGTGCCAAACTCCGGGTTGAGGGCCGTGTAGTCGGCCACCGCGTAGTAGCTGCCCAGGCTGCCCTTGCGCTCCCGCTTGCTAATGGGGTTTAAGGGCATGAACCACAGGGTTTCAACCCCCATTTTCCGGAGCCGGTCGAGGTGCTTGGCAAAGGCGTTGAGCGTGCCTTCGGGGGTGTACTGGCGCACGTTTACCTCATAAATGTTGCCTTGCATCACCCAGGCCGGGTGCACGAAAGGCAGGGCAGGTAGGGCCGGCCGGGTAGCCGTGGCCGACTGCCCAAAAGCCTGGGCAAACGGTAGCGCGCACAATAGCGCCAGCAACAGGGGCTTTCTCATAGCTAAGAGTGGGTTGAGGCTGCAAAGTAAGCTGGCAGCGCGGGCAATTTTAAGCAGAAACTGGTAAGTAAGTACTTGCTTTTGTTAAAAATTGCGTATACTTACGGCACACTAAGTCCTGCCCGCCATGCTAGCCCACCCGCATTCCTCGCCCGAGCTGGCCCCGGTCACCGGCCCTACTGCTGCCGATGTGCCGTGCCCCAAGCTCGCCGCCCTCAAGGCCCACGCCAAGGCGCTAAAAAAATGGCGTAAGCAGGAGCGCTTGCGGTTTTTCTCTAGTCTGTGTGCCAGCTTCCACGCGTTGGGTTTCAGCTTCTGATAGCTGCTGTACTACATACTAGAAAAGCCCTGCTGCCAAGCCGGGCTTTTTTTACATCACTTAAACAGCGCCCTTAAGTAGCTGGTGAACAGCAAGGAAAGCAAAAGGGCGGAAATTCTAACCAGGTTTTTGGTTAGTGGGGGCACCACCGTTAACGCAGGTGATGATGACGGAGTGGGGGCGGGCAGAAAGATGGCGGTGAGCTGCGCGTAGTGTAGGCCCAGGATAAACAGAATGTCGAGGCTAGCAATGACCGACTGGGTTAGGGCCCCCGCATTCAGGTGATAAAAAATGTTTATGAGGGTTAAGTTGAATAGCACGGCGGCCAAGAGCATGGCGCCGAGTAGCAGCGTGCGGCGAAATAACAGCAGGCCGGCCCCCACGAGTTGAATAAGCGCGATGACCAGCCCAAAGCCTGGGGAGTAGCCGAAGTAATACCAGGTCAGCCACTCGCCCGACTGTTGGTTTAGTGGCTGGCTAGCGATGGCCGCGGGCACTACAAATTGCAAGCCCAGGAGCTTTTTCCACCCAAAGCTGGCGATGTTGAAGGCGGTGAGGTAGCGAATCAGTAGCCCCAAAAAGTGGTTGATGCCAGCAGTGGGTAGCTGCCGGGCATCGCGCAGCTGCCACCAGCTAAGCACGCCCACGGCCAGCACCAGAGAAATGCCCACCAGCGGAAAAACAACGGCCGCTGGCATCCAGGCAATGCCCCCGCCATTGCCCAGCAGCAACCAAAACGCGCCACACGTGAGCCCGGCAACCAGGCAGGTAGCCAGTTTTTTTGCGAACGAAAAGGTAGGTTCCATACAAGTTGGCCAGTAAGAAATGAGGTGTAATGCATGATGCTCATTAATTGCAGATTCCACACGAACAGGAAATATTTTTTATGATTAAGCGCCTGACTTATAAGAGGTAGCGCTACGGGAGTGCTAGCAGGCTAGCCTTAGCCGTAAGGTTTTTAGCGCCAAAACCGGCAGGGGCAGGCATGAAAACGAAAACGGCCCGGCTTCTCTGGCAAGCAGAGAAGCCGGGCCGTTTAAGACCAATTAAAATGTACGCTACGGAAATTTCGGAAACTTCGAGAAGTCAGGCTGGCGCTTCTCCAAAAAGGCGTTTTTGCCTTCCTTGGCTTCTTCGCTCAGGTAGTAGAGCAGCGTGGCGTTGCCGGCCAATTCCTGAATGCCGGCCTGGCCATCGAGCTCCGCGTTGAAGCTGGATTTCAGCATGCGCAACGATAAAGGGCTCTTTTGCAGTATCTTATGGCACCAGGCTACGGTGGTTTCTTCGAGCTGGGCCAGGGGCACTACCTTGTTTACCAGGCCCATATCGAGGGCTTCCTGGGCGTCGTACTGGTCGCACAAGAACCAGATTTCGCGGGCCTTTTTCTGACCCACCACGCGGGCGAGGTAGCTCGCGCCAAAGCCCCCGTCGAACGAGCCCACGTTGGGGCCCGTCTGGCCAAAGCGGGCGTTGTCGGCCGCAATGCTCAGGTCGCACACCACGTGCAGCACGTGGCCGCCGCCAATGGCCCAGCCCGCCACCATGGCAATCACGGGCTTGGGAATGCTGCGAATCATTTTCTGCAAATCGAGTACGTTGAGGCGGGGCACCGCGTCGCCGCCCACGTAGCCGCCGTGGCCGCGCACGCTCTGGTCGCCGCCCGAGCAGAAGGCCTTGCCGCCCTCGCCGGTGAGGATAATAACGCCGATATCGGTGCGATTGCGGCAAATATCCATGGCCGCTATCATCTCGTCCACCGTGAGCGGCGTGAAGGCGTTGTGCACCTGCGGCCGGTTGATGCTGATTTTGGCAATGCCCCCGTACTGGGAGAAAATGATTTCCTGAAACTCCTTGATAGGAGTCCACACTATGGGTTCAGACATAAAAATTTGGATTTAAGCTCTGCGTAACTCTGCGAACTCTGCGCGAATTAATTTTTCGCGCAGAGTTCGCAGAGTTACGCAGAGAAAGCTTGTTTAACGGCGGCGCGGTATTCTTCAAAAAAGGCGGCGTTGGTTTTGCTATCGGTAAAAATCTCCAGCACCGCTGCGCCGCCTTCGGCCGCAAAGAAAGCCGGTAGCGCACTATCCAACTCGTCGAACGACGAAACTGGGAAATAGTGGAAGTCAAAATCGCGGCACAGGTTTTCGGCCGTGAGCGCCTGCGTGGTTTCAAAAAACTCATCCAGCTCCGGCTGCTGACGCGGCCCGTCGATGAGCCGAAAAATGCCGCCGCCGTGGTTATTAAATAACACTACCCGCAGGTTGGGCGTGGGGTAATTATGCCAGAAGGCGTTGCGGTCGTAGAAAAACGCTACGTCGCCGGTGAGTAATACTACGGGTCGCTCAGGTTGGGCCAGCGCCGCACCCACGGCCGTGCTGTTGCAACCGTCGATGCCGCTGGTGCCACGGTTAGCGAATACTTCAATTTGCTCATCGTCTGCAACTCCTAGAATGTTGGCGTATCGCACGGCCATACTGTTGGCTAAGTGCAACGCACATCCCCCTGGAATCTCCATCAAAACATCTTCGAAGGCACGAAATTCATTGAAAATCCCAAACTGGTGCGCATGCAGAAAACGTTCTCTAATAGTTATTGCTTTTTGGTCAGCATCACGCCACCTTTTGCCATAGACAAAAGATTCTACACGTAGTTTCTGTGAGAATACGGCCGCAAAGTCGTTGAGAAAAAAGCTTGGATTAGTCCGAAAGACATGCGTTAGGGAGCGGAATACGTCAGCTACCGGTCCATAATGCGGCTGCAAGTGCCAATGCTGTTTGGGCGTGTATTTGCGAAGGTATAATTTCAGCGCTTTTGAAATCAGTGATTTCCCAAATGTGATAAGCAAGTCAGGGCGGAGCGACTCTCGAAAATCTTCATTAGCACTG
This sequence comes from uncultured Hymenobacter sp., assembly GCA_964243255.1. GTDB lineage: Bacteria > Bacteroidota > Bacteroidia > Cytophagales > Hymenobacteraceae > Hymenobacter. The sequence continues at coordinate 2,475 of CAXTFI010000055.1, read as the reverse complement.
CTCAGAAATACATCTTGTGACATTATTCCGGGAACATTGCTGATAGAATCAGCAACCAATACCGCCCCAGATTGATGTGCGAAGTGCCGTAACGCTTCAATAATTGTAACATCGCTTGCATGCTGCCCTACGACGACGAGTATACGTTTGAGCAAACTAGCATAAGGTGTACTGGAAAGAGCTTCGGCATAAAATGTATTTAGTGAGACCTCTGCACCACTATCCCGAATAATCTTCACATCTTGCTCATACACAACTTCTTCCCCTGCCTTCGGGTAAAAAGGCTCCCTTAGCGGAATATTCACCTGCACCGGCCCGGCGGGCCCGGCCTGGGTTAAATTAATGGCCTCATTAATTATGCGCTCGGCGTGCCACTTGGCATCGGCGTGCGTGGTATCGGCCGGGAAATCGAAGGCGCCTTTGGCGTGCGCGCCGTAGAGGTTGCGCTGCCGGATGGTTTGACCATCGAGCTGGTCTATCCACTCGGGCGGACGGTCGGCGGTGAGAATCAGCAGCGGAATTTGCTGAAAAAACGCCTCCGCCACGGCGGGCGCGTAGTTGAGGCCGGCCGTGCCGCTGGTGCACACCAGCACCACCGGCCGCCGCGTGGCCTGCGCAATGCCCAGGCCGATAAAGGCCGCCGCCCGCTCATCGGGGATAACGCGCAGCTTGCCCCGGTAGGCTGGGTGCCGCGCAAAGGCCAGCGTGAGCGGCGCCGAGCGCGAGCCGGGCGACAAAATAACGTCGGTAATGTCGTGCCGGGCGCAGATTTCGGCGATGTTGAAAACAGCCTGATTGTTCATTTAACAGTTATCAATTAACATTTAACAGCCGTATAGGCGCAGGCGGCGGAAAGAAGGAAACACAAAGAGAGTGAGCAGTTTACAATCCCAAGCAGGAGTTGACAAGCAACGTCTGCCTGTTAAATGATACTTGCTAATTGTTAAAGGAGAATAGCGCCCACGGTTTGCAGCTTCAACTCGGTTTCCTGCCACTCGCGGGCCGGGTCCGAATCGGCGGTGAGGCCGGTGCCGGCGTAGAGGATGGCCTCGGTGGGCCGCAGCTGCAAGCAGCGCAGGTTTACGTAGAGGCCCGAAACACCCGGCGCGGTCACGTTTACCGGCCCCAGAAAGCCACTGTAGTAGGCGCGGTCGTAGCCCTCGTGGCGGCGCAAAAACTCCAGCGCGGCCGCCTTGGGCATGCCCCCCACGGCCGACGTGGGGTGCAGCAGGCGCAGCATGTCGGTGCCCAGCGAGGAGGCAAACGGCACGTTTTTCAAATCCACCTCAAAGTCGGTGCGCAGGTGCAGCAGCTGGCCGGCCACGGCCGTGCGCGGCCCCGCCTCGTGGTACTCGCGCAGCCGCAGCTGCTTGAAGCAGCTCACAATGTAGCGCGCCACCAGGGCCTGCTCCTCAATTTCCTTTTGCCGCCAGATGGCCGCCTGGGGCGGCACGCCGGGCACCAGCGGCTGGGTGCCGGCCAGGGCCATGGTGTGAAACTGGCCGTCGGCCGTGACCTCGGCCAGCACCTCGGGCGAGGCCCCCAGCCAGGTGCCCACGCCCGGCACGCTCACCAGCGACACAAACGTGCGCGGGTATTTTTCGCACAGCTCCGCGAAAGCCACCAGCGGGTCGAAGCCGGCCGGCAGCGGGCGGTGGGCCACCCGCGACGACACCACTTTGACCAGTTCCTTAGCCTCGATGGCCGCCACGCCGGTGCACACCAGCTGGGTGTAGTCGGCCTCAGTGGTGGTGGGCGGGGCGGGCTGCGGGCTGCAGTGCCAGGCCAGTGCGGGCAGCGGCGGCAGGGCCAGCCACGCCGTGAGGTTGGGCACCAGCGCGCGGGCGGCCGCCGACACGCTCACCACGCCGGGCCGGGCCAGGTCGTATTGCACATCGGCAGGTAAAAACAGCGCCGGGTTGTGGTCAGAATCGCGGAATGGGAAGAACGCGAAGCCGGCCGGGGCCTGCGCATCCAGCGCGGGCGGCAAGCCAGTATAACTATCTTCTAATGAGCGACTTATAATAATGCGCGCGGGCGCGCCCGTTGGCTCGCGCCAGATGGCCAGCGGCCGCCCGGTGCGCAGCGCCCCGGCCGCCAGGTGGCGCAGGCGGGCCGGGGCATCGAGGCCCGCGGCGGCGGCGGGCCAAAGCAGGAGCCGGGGTTCAGCAAGGTGCATCAGGCGGCCTTTTCCTTGGCGGTGGGCAAGTCAATCACGGCCATCGTAATGCGGCTGATGCAGACGAGCGCGCCGGTTTCTTCGTGGGTGATGCGGATTTCCCACACCTGCGTGGTGCGGCCCACGTGCAGGGCCGTGGCGCGGCCGCGCACCCAGCCCTCGCGCACGCCCCTGATGTGGTTGGCGTTGATTTCCAAGCCCACGCAGGCCTGGCGCGTCACGTCGATGCGGGTGGCGGCCCCGATGCTGCCCAGCGTTTCGGCCAGCGCCACCGAAGCGCCGCCGTGCAGCAGGCC
>CAXTFI010000054.1:0-25075 GCA_964243255.1 uncultured Hymenobacter sp. | reverse complement strand
CGCGACCAGATGCTGGCCGACCTGCACTCGGGCAAGGCCAAGTACAGCAGCATCTTCAACTACCCCACCCTCAGCTGGGCCGATATGGGCTGCGTGGGCTGGCTGGTCGATGGCGCGGCCATCCTCAACCAGGTGCCGCTGTGCCGCACTTCCTACGGCCCCTACGCCCGCGCCATGGTGCGCGTGTGCAAGGAAGAAAGCTTCCACCAGCGCCAGGGCTTTGAGGTGATGCAGACCCTGTGCGAGGGCTCGGCGGCGCAGAAGGACATGGCGCAAGAGTCGCTCAACCGCTGGTGGTGGCCCACGCTGATGATGTTTGGCCCCAAAGACAGCGAATCGCCCAACACCGAGCAGTCGATGAAGTGGCGCATCAAGCGCTTCACCAACGACGAGCTACGCCAGAAATTTGTGGACATGATGGTGCCCCAGGCCGAGTTTCTGGGCCTCACCGTGCCCGACCCCACCGTGCAGTGGAATGAAGCCCGCCAGGCCTACGACTTCGGCGAAGTGAATTGGGACGAGTTCTGGGCCGTGGTAAAGGGCAACGGCCTCTGCAACCACGAGCGCCTGCAGGCCCGCGTGCAAGCCCACGAAGAAGGCGCCTGGGTGCGTGAGGCTGCCTCGGCCCACGCCGCCAAGCGCGCGGCGCGGGAGGCAGTTGCGGCCTAACTAACCCATTTGTCCTTGCCGCGCTCCCCTGCGTTGCACTCGCAAGGACAAAATAGAATTAGCAATGAACAACTCCGAATGGCCTCTTTGGGAGGTCTTTATCCGTAGCAAGCAGGGGCTTGACCATAAGCACGTGGGCAGCCTGCACGCCGCCGACGCGGCCATGGCCGTGCAAAACGCCCGCGACGTGTACACGCGCCGCCTCGAAGGCGTGAGCATTTGGGTGGTGGAGTCGAAGCACATTCACGCCTCCAACCCCGATGAGGCGGCCGAGTTCTTTGACCCGGCGGCCGATAAAGTGTACCGGCACCCCACGTTCTACGACGTGCCGGCTTCCATCAAGCACATGTAACTCTGCGGTTTATGTCAGTTCCTCAGCCCGAAATAGCCGTTGCGCCGGCCGCTACTGCTAACCCGCTGTTTCCTTTCGTGTTACAGCTGGCCGACACCAGCCTCATTCTGGCGCACCGTCTTTCGGAGTGGTGCGGGCACGGCCCCGTGCTGGAGCAGGATTTGGCCCTGGCCAACATCGCCCTCGACCTGCTGGGTGAGGCGCGCAGCTATTACCAGTACGCTGCCGAGCTGGAGGGCCGGGGCCGTACCGAGGACGACCTGGCCTACCTGCGCAGCGCCGTGGAGTACCGCAACCCGCTGCTGGTAGAGCAGCCCAACGGCGACTTTGCCCACACCATAGTGCGGCAATTTCTATTCGATAACTTTCATTATCAACTGCTTAAGGGGTTGAAAGTTGGCCCGGATACCCAGCTGGCCGCTATTGCCGAGAAATCGCTGAAAGAGGCTGCCTACCACCTCAAGTGGAGCTCGGAGTGGCTGATTCGCCTCGGCGACGGCACGCCCGAGAGTCGCCAGCGCCTCGATAAGGCCATTGCTACGCTCTGGCGCTTTGCCGGCGAGCTAACCACGCCCACCGCCGCCGAAACCAGCTTGCAGGGCCTGGGCCTGGTGCCCGACTACGCCGCGCTGCTGCCCGCCATGCAGGCCCACACTGCGCACGTGCTGGCCGAGGCTACCGTGCCGGAGCCCACGGCCATATTTGCGCAGCAAGGCGGCAAAAGCGGCCGCCACTCCGAGCACCTGGGCTACCTGCTGGCCGAGCTGCAATACATGCAACGCACCTACCCCGGCCTGACGTGGTAACTACCTCACCCCCAGCCTATACCGAGGCCCACATCTGGCAGCTGCTGGAGGAGGTGAGCGACCCTGAGGTGCCCGTACTCAGCATCCTGGACCTGGGCATTGTGCGCAGTGTAGCGCTTGAGGGTGAGCAGATTATCGTCACCATCACGCCGACTTATTCGGGCTGCCCGGCCATGGGCGCCATTGCCACCGACATCCGGCTGCGGCTGCTGGCCGAAGGCTACAAGCAGGTGGTTATCCATAACCAAATCAGCCCGGCCTGGACTACCGACTGGATGAGCCCGGCCGGCCGCGCCAAGCTCGAAGAATACGGTATTGCCCCGCCCGTCGATGGCACGGCTACGGGCCACGTGTTCAACCTGTTTGGCAAGGACACGGCCGTGCGCTGCCCGCTCTGCAAGTCGACGCACACGCACCTGGTGAGCCAGTTTGGGTCCACGGCCTGCAAGGCGCTGTATCAGTGCGACGACTGCCGCGAGCCGTTTGACTATTTTAAATGCCACGCTTAACCGCACGTAGCGTAAGCTTTAGCTTGCGGGGGAGCGCAGCGAACAGGCAGTACCGCGCCACGCGAGCTGCTCGCTGCGCTCCCTCGCAAGCTAAAGCTTACGCTACATTTCCTTAACTAATGTCCGCTAATTCCCTACTCTTCTCTCTCGCCGACGGCGTAGCCACGCTCACCTTCAACCGGCCCGACGTATTTAACAGCATCAACAAGCCCGTGGCGCTGGCCTTGCAGCAGCAGCTGCGTGACTGCCAGGCCGATGCCAGCGTGCGGGCCGTGGTGCTCACCGGCACCGGCCGCGCCTTTTGCGCGGGGCAGGACCTGGCGGAGATAACGGGCCCGAACGCGCCTGACGTGTCGGAAATCGTGGAGAAGCATTATAACCCGATTATCTTGCTTATCAGGGAGTTGGAGAAGCCCGTAATTGCCGCCGTCAATGGCGTGGCGGCCGGCGCGGGGGCCAACCTGGCCCTGGCCTGCGACATTGTGGTAGCGAAGGAATCGGCCGCTTTCATCCAGGCTTTCAGTAAGATAGGCCTGGTGCCCGACAGCGGCGGCACCTACTTCCTACCTCGCTTGGTGGGAATGCAGCGCGCCAGCGCCCTTATGCTCACCGGCGACAAGGTAAGCGCCCCCGAAGCCGTGCAGATGGGCATGATTTACAAGGCGTTCGCCGACGAAAGCTTTGACCAGGAGGTAGCCAAGCTGGCCCATAAAATGGCCAACCTGCCCACCAAAGGCCTCGCCTACACCAAGCAGTTGCTCAACAGCTCCTACGCCAACGACGTAGCCCAGCAGCTGCGCGCCGAGGGCGACTACCAGCTGCGGGCCGGCCAAACTGCCGACTACCGCGAGGGCGTGTCGGCCTTCCTCACCAAGCGCCAGCCCACTTTCACCGGGCAATAAGTGTTAAATGGTTGAATTGCTGATTTGTTGAACTGCTTGACCGAAGCTTTCCCAACAAGACAGTTCACCCATTCAACCATTCACCAACTCAACCATGCAACAGATGACCATCGGCATTATCGGCAGCGGCGCGATGGGCGCGGGCATTGCGCAGGTGGTGGCCACGGCCGGCCACCCGGTGCGCCTGCTCGACCAGAACGCGGCGGCCCTGGACAAAGCGCAGGCCAGCATTGCCGCCAGCCTGCGCAAGCTGGCCGAAAAAGGCAAGCTGACCCCGGAGGCCGCCGACGCCGCCCTGGCCCGCCTGCATCCCACGGCCGCCATAGCAGACTTTGCCGACTGCGGCCTGGTGATTGAGGCCATTGTGGAAGACCTGGCGGTGAAGCAGCAGGTTTTCAAGCAGGTAGAAGGCATTGTATCAGTCGATTGCGTATTGGCCAGCAATACGTCGTCGCTGTCGATTACCTCGATTGCGGCGGCTTGCCAGCGGCCCGAGCGGTTTGTGGGCATCCATTTTTTCAACCCGGCCCCGCTTATGCAGCTGGTTGAGGTGGTGGCGGCGGTGCAAACGCGTGCCGGGCTGGCTGAGGAAATAAAGGTGCTGGTAGCCACCTGGGGCAAGCGCCCGGTGCTAACCCAGGACACGCCCGGCTTTATCGTGAACCGCGTGGCGCGGCCGTTTTACAGCGAGTCTATTCGCATTCTAGAAGAGGGAATTGCCGACATTGCCACCATCGACTGGGCGCTGACCGAGCTGGGCGGCTTCCGCATGGGGCCATTTGCGCTGATGGATTTTATTGGCCACGACGTGAATTACCGGGTCACGGAGTCGGTGTTCACGGCTTTTTTCTTCGACCCGCGCTACCGGCCGTCGTTCACCCAGCGGCGGCTGTATGAGGCCGGCTACTACGGGCGCAAGGCGGGGCGGGGCTTTTATGACTATGCGGCCGGCGCCACCCCACCCGAGCCTACGCGCGATGCCGAGCTGGGCCAGCGTATTGTGCAGCGCGTGCTGGCCATGCTCATCAACGAGGCGGCCGATGCGCTTTACCTGCGCGTGGCCGCGCGCGCGGACCTGGAGCTGGCCATGACCACGGGCGTCAACTACCCCAAGGGCCTGCTGGCCTGGGCCGACGAGCTGGGGCCGGCGCAGGTGCTGGCCACCCTCGACGCGCTGTACCATGAATACCACGAGGACCGCTACCGCGCCAGCCCCCTGCTGCGCGGGCTAGTGCGCGACCATCAAACTTTCTTTTCAGCATGAGTTCTTTGCAAAATACTACTAATCAACACGTTATCTCGGTGCAGACCTGGATTGACAAGCGCGACCCATTTAGCGCGTGGCTGGGCGTCGTTATTGAGGAAGTGCGGCCGGGCTACTGCCGCTTGCGCCTGCCGGTGCGTCCCGACATGCTCAACGGCTTCGGGATGCTGCACGGCGGCGTCACATTTGCGGCGGCCGACACGGCGTTTTCCATCGCCTGCAACACCCACGGCCGCCAAAGCGTGGGCCTCACCGTCACCATCGACTACCTGGAGGCCGGCCGGCCCGGCGACATTATTACCGTGGAGGCCGAAGAGGCCAGCCTCAAGCACCGCGTGGGGGTATATGAGGTCGGCATTCGCAACCAGGACGGCCTGCGGCTGGCTTTGTTTAAGGGCACGGCCTACCGTACCAGTCACGAAAACACTACTGCTTAATTAGCTATGAATCAAGCCTATATCATCGACGGCGTACGTACGCCCATTGGCAGCTTTGGCGGCGCGCTGGCCGCCGTGCGCCCCGACGACCTCGCCGCCCTCACCATTCGGGCGCTGCTGGCCCGCAACCCCACGGCCGACCCGGCCGCTATTGCCGACGTTATTCTGGGCTGCGCCAACCAGGCCGGCGAAGACAACCGCAACGTGGCCCGCATGGCCGCGCTGCTGGCGGGCCTCCCCTACTCGGTACCCGGCGAAACGGTTAACCGTTTGTGCGCCAGTGGTTTATCGGCCGGCATTGCCGCGGCCCGCGCCATCCAGAGCGGCGACGGCGACTTGTTCGTAGCCGGCGGCGTCGAGAGCATGACCCGCGCCCCGCTGGTGGTTTCCAAGCCCAGCAAAGGCTTCGGCACCGACTCGCAGATGGCCGACTCCAGCTTCGGCTGGCGCTTCGTCAACCCCGCCATGCAGGCCGCTTACGGCACCGACGCCATGGGCGAAACCGCCGAAAACCTGGTGGACCGCGACGGCATCAGCCGCGAGGACCAGGATAAATTTGCTTACGCTTCGCAACAAAAAGCGGCCGCGGCGCAGCGCAACGGCCGTTTTGCCACCGAGTTGGTGCCCGTGCCCATTCCGCAGCGCAAGGGCGAGCCCGTGCTGTTTGCGCAGGACGAGTTCATCAAACCCGATACTTCGTTGGAAGGGCTGGCCAAGCTGCGCCCCGCCTTCCGCAAAGCTGGCGGCACCGTAACGGCCGGCAACGCCTCGGGCCTCAACGACGGGGCCGCTGCCCTGCTCTTCGCCTCCGAAGCCGGTATTAAAGCCCACAACCTCACGCCCAAAGCCCGCATTGTAAGTATGGGAGTGGCCGGCGTCGAGCCCCGCCTGATGGGCATCGGCCCGGTGCCCGCCAGCCATATTGCGCTTAAAAAAGCCGGCCTCACGCTGAATGACATCGATATTATGGAGTTGAATGAGGCCTTCGCCGCGCAGTCGCTGGCTTGCCTGCGGGCGCTCGGCCTGGCCGATGACGACCCGCGCGTGAACCCCAACGGCGGGGCCATCGCCCTGGGTCACCCGCTGGGCATGAGCGGCGCGCGCCTGCTCAACACCGCCGCGCTGGAGCTGCACCAGCAGCAAAAACGCTACGCGCTGGTGACGATGTGCATCGGCGTGGGCCAGGGCTACGCCGTGGTTATTGAAAAGTGCTAATTGAAATTTCGCGCAGCGCTCGCGGAGTTACGCAGAGCTGCCCGAACAAAAAACTCTGCGTAACTCCGCGAGCGCTGCGCGAAAAAATCTGCTGAACTCAACCTGTCCCATGACGCCCACCCTCGAAAACTACACCCTTGGCCGCTGGGCGGCCGGCACTGGCCCCCAGGAGGAGCTACTCGACGCCAGCACCGGCGACCTCATTGCGTTGGCCAGCCTCGAAACTTCTGATTTTGAAGAGATTCTGGCCTACGGCCGCCGCGTGGGCAACCCGGCGCTGCGCAAAATGACCTTTCACGAGCGCGGGCGCATGCTGAAGGCACTGGCCTTTCACTTGCAGGAAAAGAAGGAGATTTTCTATGAGCTGAGCTACCGCTCGGGCGCCACGCGGGCCGACTCGTGGATTGATATTGAGGGCGGCATCGGCAACCTGTTTGCCAACGCCTCGCTGCGGCGCAAGTTTCCCGACAAGCCGTTTTACGTAGAGGGCGAGCCGGTGGGCCTGAGCAAGGGCGGCACCTTTGTGGCGCAGCACCTGCTAGTGCCCAAGGAAGGCGTGGCCGTGCACATCAACGCCTACAACTTCCCCATTTGGGGAATGCTGGAGAAGATTGCCGTGAACCTGCTGGCCGGCATGCCCGCCGTGGTGAAGCCCGCCGTGCCCACGGCCTACCTCACCGAGGCCGTAGTACGCGAGATTGTCGCCTCCGGCATCTTGCCGGCGGGGGCGTTGCAGCTGGTAGTGGGCACCGGGCAGGGCATTCTGGAACATGTTAACTACCAAGACGTTGTCACCTTCACCGGCTCGGCCGCTACGGGCCGCAAGCTGCGCGCCCACCCGCGCATCATTGCCGAAGCCGTGCCGTTTACCCTGGAAGCCGACTCGCTCAACGCCGCCGTGCTGGGTGCCGATGCCCGGCCCGGCACCCCCGAGTTTGACCTCTTCATCAAGGAGGTGCGCAAGGAGATGACGGCCAAGACCGGCCAGAAGTGCACGGCCATCCGCCGCGCCATTGTGCCCGCCAGCTTGCTCGAAGATGTGCAGATTGCCCTGGGCAAGGCCCTGGCCCAGACCACCGTGGGCCACCCGCAGGCCGAGGGCGTGCGCATGGGGGCGCTGGCCGGCCGCGGCCAGGCCGAGCGCCTGCGCGCGCAGGTGCGCCAGCTCGCCAAAACCACGCCCATCGTGTACGGCGACCTGGATAATGTAGAAATCCGGGGCCAGGAGCGCGGGGCTGATGCGGCTAAGGGCGCGTTCATCTCCCCCATCGTGCTGCGCAACGACCACCCGTTTCGCCACCTCGACAGCCACGAGCTGGAAGCCTTTGGCCCGGTGGTGACCCTGATGCCTTACCACGATACCGCCGAAGCCGTAGCGCTGGCCAACCTGGGCCGGGGCTCGCTGGTGTGCTCGCTGGCTACCAACGACCCGCGCCTGGCGCAGGAGTTTGTGCTGGGCGCGGCCACCCACCACGGCCGCATTCTGGTGCTCAATGAGGAGATGGCCAAGGAAAGCACCGGCCACGGCTCGCCGCTGCCGCAGCTGGTGCACGGCGGCCCCGGCCGGGCCGGCGGCGGCCAGGAAATGGGGGGCATCCGGGGCGTGGAGCACTTCATGCAGCGGGTAGCGCTGCAAGGCTCACCCAGCATGATTACGGCCATCACGGAGGTATATCAGGCTGGCGCTAAGCAAGTTGAATACGATAAGCATCCGTTCCAGAAATACTTTGAGGAGTTAGAAATCGGCGAGACTTACACCACGCACAAGCACACCGTGACGGAGGCCGACATCAGCAGCTTCGCCGGTATTTCGGGCGATAATTTCTACGCCCACGTCGATGCTACCTCGCTGGAAGGCACGCTCTTCACGGGCCGCGTGGCCCACGGCTACTATATCCTCAGCAAAGCGGCCGGCATGTTTGTGGACCCGCGCAAAGGCCCCGTGCTGCTGAACTACGGCTTAGATGAATGCCGCTTCACCAAGCCCGTGTACCCTGGCACCACCATCGGCGTGCAGCTCACGGTGAAGGAGAAAATCGGCCAGGAAAAGCGCGACGAAGCCGACATTGCCAAGGGCATCGTGCGCTGGCTGGTAACGGTGACCGACGAAACCGGTGACACCGTGGCCGTGGCTACGATTTTGACGATGGTGAAGAAGAAAATCCAGGCCTAACGAGTTTTCGCACAGAGTTCGCAGAGTTACACAGAGGCAAAAAAAACTCCTTTGACTCTGTGAACTCTGTGCGAAATTATATTTCTATCCCATGAGCATCCTCACTGCCGGCTACGTCACGGCCGCTACCGATGCCGCTGGCATTGCCACCGTCATGTTCTTTCACCCGGCTCACAACTCACTACCCAGCAGCATTTTAGCTGAACTGGCCAGCACCATCACCCGGCTGGGCCAGCAGGAAGCCACTAGAGTAATTATTCTGCAAAGCGAGGGCGAGCGCACGTTTTGCGCCGGGGCCAGCTTCGATGAGTTGCGCGCCGTGGCCGATGCGGCGCAGGGGCTGGCATTTTTCTCGGGCTTCGCGCACGTTATCAATGCCTGCCGCGTGTGCCCCAAGCTCATTATTGGGCGGGTGCAGGGCAAGGCCGTGGGCGGCGGCGTGGGCCTGGCCGCGGCCACCGACTACTGCCTGGCCACCACCCACGCGGCCGTGAAGCTGAGCGAGCTGGCCGTGGGCATCGGCCCCTTCGTGGTGGGCCCGGCCGTGGAGCGCAAAATGGGCACCTCCGCCTTTGGCCAGCTGGCTATCGATGCCACGGAGTTTCGCTCGGCCGAGTGGGCGGCGGCGCACGGCCTCTATGCCGCCGTGCTGCCCGACCTTGCGGCCCTCGACGCGGCCGTGCAGGCCCTGGCCCAGCGCCTGGCCGCCAGCTCGCCCGACGCCATGCGCGAGCTCAAGCAAGTCCTCTGGGCTGGCACCGCGCACTGGGATACGCTGCTCGTGGAGCGCGCCGCCATCAGTGGCCGGCTGGTGCTCTCGGAGTTTGCCCGCGCGGCTATTGGGTAGTAAGCAGTTACTTCACCGGCATTTTAAATTCAGGGTAAAGAACAGGACCAGCTGGCCCTATTCTTTACCCCGAACGCATTTACTACCCGTTGAAGACTCGAGTTTGCAAACCATTTTTGCGTTACCTGCAGCAGGTAGAGGCGGCCGGCAACTACCATCCAGACAGACCAGGCAGCGGGCGAAGATGACTACCGTGCGGCCCCGCTCGCTGGCGCTGGGAAAGCGGATAGCTGGGAGTTGGAATATGCGCCGGAATGAACGCTGAAGGGCCGATGCCTGTCGCTTAAGTAGCGGTTGTTTAGGGGGGCTCACTGCGAGTGGTCAGTGCGGCAATCCACGCATTTGGCGGGCGCATCGCGCGCCTACCTAAGCGTATGTAAGTCATTTTGTTGAACGTCTCGGGCCCGGCCCCGTTAAAGGGAGTTGGCTGGCTTCTTAGTCAAAGTCAATTCGTTCTTCTTTTTATTATTTTATCATTAAAATTCGCCGAGTATTTTTATATTTCGGTGACTTCGTTTGTTTTGGCTGGGTGCTGTGGCCCAACTGACGACGGTAGCAGGAGTGGCCCAGCTTCGTATTGGTTTGAGCGGCCGCCACTGCGCTATGCCTACTGGGCGCAAGCACTTTACTGTACCGGCACAAAAACACCCGCTATTCACCAGATTATGAGTTGGTTACCCTATTTTCTTTGGTATCCACTCCGCCAGCTTATAAGCAGTAACACAGATTCCGCTTACTCTTTTCCTTACCCAACACCTGTTAAACACCACTTAATCTTTACTCCTATGAAACACCTCTGTTACAAAGCAGCTCTGCTCGGGGTCGGGTTGCTAGCCGCCACGCCCCGGCTTCAGGCCCAAACAGCCGACCGCAAAACAGCCGTCGGTTTACACGCCAATGCCACGCAATACCGCGGCGACCTTGGCAACAACTTCTGGAAATTTAGCAACATGCCTTATAGCGGTGGTATCGACATTACCCGCTACATAGGTAAAGTGCTCGACATCAAGCTCGACCTGGATTACCTGCGCCTGCGCTCTCCTGCCGACGAGGGTACTTTCAACAGCGCGGGCCGTCGTTTTAAGGCGCAGACGTACGCGGCGGGCCTGGGTTTCAAAATCAAAGCCCCCATCAGCGACAACTTCTTTCTGCACCCCTACGTGCTGATTGAGCCTGGCTTTGCCCTGGTAAATACCGACCGCTACGCTACGCGCACGGCGGCCAACAGCTTCACCCGCTTTGGCACCTTCACCGGCCAGATTGGCGGGGGCCTGGACTTTCACCTTGGCGAGTCGGCTATCCTGTTTGCGCAGGTGGGGCAGACCTACTTGCAAACCACCGACGAGCGCTTGGATGGGGTGAACAACAACGCGACCACTTTCTGGGATAAAAAAGACCGTTACCTGCAATTTTCGGCGGGTTTGCGGGCCAACCTGGGCAAGGCCAAGGATGAGGACGGCGACGGCGTGCCCGACCGCAAAGACAAGTGTCCCGGCACCCCCACCGGCGTGAAAGTAGACCTCACCGGTTGCCCCATTGACACCGATGGCGACGGCGTAGCCGACTACCAGGACAAGTGCCCCGACGTGAAAGGCCTGGCCGCCCTGCAAGGCTGCCCCGATGCCGACGGCGACGGCGTAGCCGATGCCGACGACAAGTGCCCCAACACCCCCGCTGGCGTGAAAGTGGACGCCACCGGCTGCCCGCTTGATGCCGACGGCGACAAAGTGCCCGACTACCTCGACAAGTGCCCCAACACCCCGGCCGGTGCCCAGGTAGACGCCAATGGCTGCCCGCTCGACCGCGACGGCGACGGCGTGCCCGACTTCCAGGACCGCTGCCCCGACCGCGCCGGCCCCGCCAGCAATAAAGGCTGCCCCGAGATTAAGGCCGAGGCCAAGAAAATCCTCAACGAGGCCACGAAGTACATCAACTTCGACTTCAATAAGGCTACGCTGAAGCCTAGCTCGTTCCCCAAGCTGCAGCAGATGGTGCAGATACTGAACGACTACCCCGACTACTCGCTCTCCATTGCCGGCCACACGGATAGCAAAGGCGCTGACGACTATAACCTGCGCCTGAGCTACGAGCGCGCCGCTTCGGCCCGCGCCTACATGCTCAGCAAAGGTATTCCGGCCGAGCGCATCGAGGCCCGCGGCTACGGCGAAACCAAGCCGATTGCCGACAACAAAACGGCTGCTGGCCAGGCCCTGAACCGCCGCGTGGACTTTGACCCCTACCTCACCGGCGAAGCCAACGCGGCCGAAGTGAAGTATGGCCCGGCTCCCACGGTAGCCGAGCTGCTGAAGCAGGGCAAAACCTCGCCGGTACCCGCCAAAAAAGCTCCGGTGAAGAAGAAAGCCACTACCCGCAAAAAGTAAGCGGGACGCTTAACGGACTGAAACTCACATTTTAGGTTTCAGTCCGTTAAAGCAAGCGTAGCTGCCTTTACATAATAAAACCCGCTTCCGGGGCCTTTTCAGGCACTGGGAGCGGGTTTTGTGTTTTCGATATGGGCCCCGTAGGGTGAGTAGACCAGTATGCGGTCAGCATGTCAGCAGCGGCCTAGCTTGGCGCGCCAACGCACCAAGTCTACCGCGGTAGCGCGGTAGCGCCCCGCCCCAAACCAGGGCTAGCATCAGAGGGCCGTATCCAGCACCTCGTCGCCGTCGTCGGCCATTGCCTTAGCCAGCTTCTCGATGTTGAGGCTACGGGCCGAAGCGTCGAAAATCTCGCGGTAGGTGCCACGCTTTTCGTAGAGCTCCAGGTGGGTGCCGCTTTCCACCATCTCGCCCTTTTTCATCACGTAGATGCAGTCCGCATCCACAATCTGGGCGAGGCTGTGGGAGATGATGACCACCGTGCGGCCGTGCTTGATGGCGTCGAGGCTGTTTTTGATTTGCTCAGTGGCAATGGCGTCGAGGCTGGCGGTGGGCTCGTCGAGGAAGATGATAGCGGGATTTTTGAGGAATAGCCGGGCAATGGCGATGCGCTGCTGCTGGCCACCGGAAAGTTGCTGGGCATCAGATTGGTAGCCCTTGGGCAGGTCGAGTATCTGGTCGTGCAGGTAGGCCTGGCGGGCGGCAGCCTCTATTTCGGGCTGGGTGGCGTTGAAGTTACCGTAGCGGATATTCTCCTCAATGGTGCCCTTGAAGATGTGGTTTTTTTGGAGCACCAGGCCAATTTGCTGGCGCAGGGCGGGCGTGTCGTACTCGGCCAGCGGCTGGCCGTCGAGGAACACGCCGCCGTTGTCGGGGCGATAGAACTCGCACAACAGATTGATAATCGTACTTTTGCCCGCGCCACTGAGGCCCACGAGCGCCGTGGTTTTGCCGGCCTCTATGGTCAGGCTCACGTTGTGCAGGGCCGCCGTGCCGCTGGGGTAGGTAAAGTTGACGTGCCGCAGCTCAAAGCGGCCGTAGAGGTGGGCGGGGCGCAGCGGGCCGGGGCGCTCGGTCTGGTCGTCGGCATCCAGAATGGCAAAAAAGCCCTCTGCGTAGGTCAGGGCCTCGTTCATCTCGTCGTAGATGCGGTGCAACTGCCGGATGGGCGCCGACACGTTGTTGAAGAGGAGCACGTGAAACATGATGGCCCCGATGCTCATTTGCCCGGCCAGCACCAGGTAGGCGGTGAGCACAATAATGGCCACCACCCCGATTTGCTCAAAAAACGACTTGAGGCCGTCGTAGCGGAAGTTGGTTTTACGGGTGGCGAGCTGGGCCGCCTCCAGCTTGTCTTGCACGGCCAGCTGCTTGCTGCCCTCATAGGCCTCGCGTACGAAGCTCTTAATCACCACAATACTGTCGATGATGCTGATGAGGCCGTGGTTTTTCTCCTCGCGCAGGCTGCGCAAATTGCGGCGGGTGCCGTTGAGGCGGTCGGCCTGCCGGTAGCTCAGCCAGAAGTACACCGGCAGGATGGACGTGGCCACCAGGCCCACCCATTTATTGGCCAGAAACATGACCACCAGCGCCACCAGCGCGTTGGCAAACAGCGGCAGAATGTCGATAAAGAAGTTCTGGACCAGCTTCATCAGGCTTTCCACGCCCCGGTCGATGCGGGTTTGGAGCTTGCCGGTCTGGTTGCCGCTTTCGGTGAAAAACCCCAGCTCGTAGCCCAGTATTTTGGTGACGGCCGCCTCGGCCAGCGCCCCCGACACGCTGATGCGGATTTTCTCGCCGTAGTATTTCTGGCCGAAGGTGATGGCGGTGTTAAGCAGCTCCTTACCCAGCAGCAAGCCGCTCACCCACAGCAGCATGCGCCAGCCCTGCGCCAGGCCCTGGCCCTGGTTGAGCAGGTTTTGCACCGTGTCGACGGTGTAGCGCAGCACAAACGGGTTGACCTGCGCGGCCAGCGAGCCCACCAGCGTGAGCAGCAGCGTGCTCACGACCAAGCGGCGGTAGGGCTGCACAAAGGGCAGCAGGCGCTGAATTATTTGCCAAAGGCTCATCAAGCAATAGAAAAGGGAACGAGCGAGTTAGACGCGCGGCCCCCGGCCAAAGTTGCTGCCCGGCTCAGGCTAGGCAAACCACTCGCAAACCAGAACCCGTATTTCGCACCATGAAAAAACTAGTTATCAGCGCGGCGGCGGCTACGCTGCTGGCCGGGGCGGTAGCTCCGGCGGCGCACGCCCAATCTATCCGCTTTGGCCTGAAGGCCGGGGCCAACCTCTCCAACCTGGCGGGCGACCTGGCCAACCAGAGCCAGTACAATAACCGCTTCGGCTTTCATGGCGGCGTGCTGCTCAACTTCGGCCTGGCCAACGACCTGGTGTCGATTCAGCCCGAGCTATTGTACTCGCAAAAGGGCTTTAAGTACGCCGACCAATCGTACACGGTGCTCGGCAACACCTACCGCAACACCGGCAACGTGCGCTACGACTACCTCGACGTGCCCATTTTGGTGCGCCTGAAGGTGAGCGGCGTGTTTTTCGAAGTAGGGCCGCAGTACAGCTACCTGCTGAACGTTGCGACCGACCGCACCCAGACCTACAACGGCGGCGTGGTGGGCACCGCCGGCTCGGGCACAACCAACCTCGACAAGGTGAACCGCAACGAGCTGGGCTACGTGGGCGGGGTGGGCTTCCAGTCGAGCCAGGGCTTTTTGCTGGGCGTGCGCTACAACGGCGCCTTCACCGACTTTGCCAAGGACGGCTACAGCAACAACGACTTCCGCAATGCCCGCAACTCGGCGTTTCAGGCCTACGTGGGGTTCCTGCTGGGCGGCAACTAACCCCTGCGCTTTGCTGCCAAAAGCCGCTGGCCGCCGGGGCCAGCGGCTTTTTTGTGCGCCGGCCGGCCCCGGCCACCATCAGGCCGCAACCACCTGGCAGCCAGAGCCTGTCCCTGGCAGATGCCAGCGCGCAATTGGTCGAGCGAGCGGGGGCAAACGCCGGATTAATTGAAAGCTCAAGTACTATTTCCGGCCTGAGCACAGTTTAGAGGGTGGTAGCAGGGTGCTGCCCGTGGCGCTGCGCGGCAGCGCGCAGTTGGTTTTCTTTCTTTTTCCCTCCCCTATGTTGCGCACCGCCTTCCTGTTTTTTTGCCTGCTTGGCCTGGCATCTTCGGTAGCCACGGCTGGCCCCAGCACCCGCCACCCATCGCGCGGCAATTTTGTGCCGGTGTACAAAACCTACCGCTACCACAGCCGCGAGCGGCAGGGGCTGCTTAGCTTCTTGCACTTTGGTAGCCGGCACCCCGGCACTACCGCCCGCCACCACGGGCGCGCCCGCTCGGCTCGTCCCGCGCGCAAGCACACGTCGGGCCTGTTCTAGACCAGCGGGCGCTACTTGCGGCTGCCTGCTGCTCTCATAACTAGCTTGCTAACAAGTAATTGCAAAAAACACCCGCGCCACTTGGCGCGGGTGTTTTTTTGTGCGTAGCCAGGCGGGGCTTAGCTGTCGGTTTTTACTTTGACCTTCGTTTTGCCATCTTTTTTCTTCCCTTTGCCGTCCTGCATGTCCAGGCCGCGGGGGCCGCGCTCGCGGCGGTTGGCCTGCATGGTGGTGTACTTGGTAAATTGGTCGGGCGTGAGCACAGCCTTGAGCTGGTCGTCGTACTTGGCGCGGCCGGCCATCATTTGGTCGCGCATTTGGCTGCGGTCGGCGGTGCCGGCCTGCATTTGGCCGCGCATAGCCAGCATTTCCTGGTCGCGGGCCAGCATAATCTGCTGCACTTTAGCTGTCTGCTCGGCGCTCAGGGCCAGCTGCTTGGTGAGGCCCTGGGTTTGGCGAGCGGCCATTTCGTCGGGGGTGCGCTGGGGGCGGCCGCCGTCCTGGCCGGGGGCCATTTGGGCCGAAGCGGCGGTAGTAGAAAGGGCAAGCGCCAGCAGGGGCAACAGAAACTTTTTCATGTAAGTAGCTTAAATAAAGAGGGTTGTGAGAAAGAATAAGCCCGCGGCCAGTGGCACTTAGACACCGGCCGGGGCACGGGGTTTAGCAATTAGCGGCGGCGGTACTGAGCTTCCCAGCGGGCCCGCTCCTGGGGGCTCACGCGGTGGTTTTGGGCGTAGCCGTAGTTGTGGCCCTGCTCCCAGCTGCGGCGCTCGTCCGGCGTTGCGCGGTGGTCGCGGTCGAAGCCGTAGTTTTTGCTGCGGTCAAACTTATCGTCGCGGCGGTCGTTGTCGCGGCGGTCGTTGTCGTGGCGGTCGTTGTCGCGGTGGTCGTTGCCGCGGAGCTGGGCTTCGTAGCGGGCGCGCTCCTGGGGTGTCACGCGGTGGTTGCGGTCGTAGCCGTAGTTGGCGTTGCGGTCGCCGGGGCCTTGCTGGTAGCGGCCGTCGTGGTCGTGGTCATTAGCAGGAACAGGGGCGGCAAATGCGCTGGTGGCCGTGAGCAAAGCAATAGCGGCGAGGGCAGCGAACAGATTGGCTTTCATGATGGTGGCGGTTAGGAGTGTGGAGCTTACCAGGCCAGTAGCGGCGGGGTAACTAGCCCTTTGCAAACGAGCGACCACAAACCTGGCCCGCACGCCCACTTTCGCGCCGCCGCCGCCCAAGCCCCGACCAACGCCCGCATTTCACCGCCTGAAACGCCGGTTGGGTCACTCAATCTGGGTTTGCCAACGCTCCCGCCCGGCCCATCGGTACGGGGCCTATGGCTTCTGCCTACCTTTGCGGCTGCAAACTCCCTCCCACCCCACCCTACGTTTTTTAAGAACCCCAGCCCCCTAGTTATGGCCCGAGTGGAAATGACGATGCCCAAGATGGGCGAATCCATCATGGAAGGCACCGTGCTGAAATGGCTCAAGCAAGTTGGCGACGCCATTGAGCAAGATGAATCGGTGCTGGAAGTAGCCACCGACAAGGTGGATACCGAAGTGCCCGCCCTGCACGCCGGCACCCTGGCCGAGATACTGGTGCAGGAAGGCCAGGTAGTGGCCGTGGGCGCGCCCATTGCCATCGTCGAAACCACGGCCGCGGCCGCCCCCGCCGCCGACAACAACACCGACGACCTGGAGGAAGCCAGCGGCAACCCGGCCCAAACCACGCCCGAAGTAGTGCGCTCGCTGCACAAGGCGCCGGCCGGCGACGAAAGCGTGCCCTACCTGCCCGGCCCCAACAACCCGGTAGAAGCGCCCGCCGCGCACCCCGTGCAGGAAGGCCGCTTTTACTCGCCGCTGGTGCTCAGCATTGCCCGCGAAGAAGGCGTGCGCATGAGCGACCTGGAGCGCCTGCCCGGCACCGGCCAGGATGGCCGCGTTACCAAGAAAGACATTCTCGACCACGTAGCCAGCGGCAAGCCCTCGCTGCAGCCCGCGCCGCCGGCTGCCCCCGTGGCAGCAGCCCCGGCCGCTCAGCCCGTTGCGGCCCCCACGCCCCAGCCAACGGCGGCGCCCGAACCCAAGCCGGCCGCTACGCCCGAGCCCAAAGCCGCGCCCGCCCCCGCCACGCCCAGCCCCAACGGCCAGGCCCCGGCCGCCAGCAAGCCCGCGCCCTCCGTGTCGGGCGGCCAGGAGCTGGTGGAGATGGACCGCATGCGCAAGATGATTGCCCAGCGCATGGTCGACTCCAAGCGCATTTCGCCGCACGTCACCAGCTTTGTGGAGGCCGACGTGACCGAGCTGGTGAACTGGCGCAACAAGCACAAGGACGCTTACAAGAAGCGCGAGGGCGAAAACCTCACCTTCACGCCCATCTTCATCCAGGCCGTGGCCCGCGCCATCCAGGACTATCCCGGCATCAACGTGTCGGTGGACGGCGACTTCATCATCAAGAAGAAGGACATCAACATTGGGGTGGCCGTGGCCCTGCCCTCGGGCAACCTCATCGTGCCGGTGATTCACAACGCCGACCAGCTCAACCTCAACGGCCTGAGCAAGCAGGTGAACGACCTCGCGGGCCGCGCCCGGGCCAACAAGCTCACCCCCGCCGACCTCGAAGGCGGCACCTACACCCTGAGCAACGTGGGCTCGTTTGGCAACGTGATGGGCACGCCCATCATCATGCAGCCGCAGGTGGCCATTATGGCCGTGGGCGCCATTAAGAAGAAGCCCGCCGTGATTGAGACGCCCCAGGGCGACCTGCTCGGCATCCGGCACTTTATGTTCCTGAGCCACAGCTACGACCACCGCGTGGTTGATGGCTCGCTCGGCGGCATGTTTGTGCGCAAAGTGGCCGACTACCTGGAGCAGTTCGACCCCAGTACGACGGTGTAACAGTTCGCTGTTAGTACAACTAAAGAACGTCATGCTGAGCTTGCCGAAGCATCTCTACCACGCCGATAGGATTAGTAACCCAACGGCGCGGTAGAAATGCTTCGGCAAGCTCAGCATGACGTTCTTTTATAACTTGTTCATAATCAGTATTTTATGAAAAATATCCTCTTCATCCTTACCCTGGCCGTTTCGCTGGGCCTCATTTTCTTCCTCTACTGGCAACTCACCCTGACCCAAAATGCGCTAAAAGATGCCCAAATGAAAACGGAAGCCTGCCAGCAGGTTACCTTCCAGCTGCAGGCGCAACTAAGCGCCGACGAAAAAAGCGCGGCGGCCTCTTCGACCACCGCGCCCTCAATCAAGTAATCAATCTGTTGATTTACAGCGCTTTCTTTTCATCGAGTAGCAGGAACAGGAACGCGTATTGCCGGGCCACATCGTGCAGCGCCTTGAAACGGCCCGAGGCGCCGCCGTGGCCGGCTTCCATATCGGTGTGCAGCAGCAGCAGGTTCTGGTCGGTTTTGGTGGCGCGCAGCTTGGCTACCCACTTGGCGGGCTCGAAATATTGCACCTGCGAATCGTGCAATCCGGTGAGCACCAGCATATTGGGGTAGGCATGGGCCTGCACGTTGTCGTAGGGCGAGTACGAGAGCATATAGTCGTAGGCGGGCTTATCGGCGGGGTTGCCCCACTGGTCGTACTCGCCGGTGGTGAGCGGAATGCTGGCATCCGACATGGTAGTGACCACATCCACAAACGGCACGGCCGCGATAACGCCCTTGTAGAGCTCGGGGCGCATATTTACCACCGCGCCCATGAGCAGGCCGCCCGCGCTGCCGCCCAGTGCAAACAGCTTGGCGGGCGAGGTGTATTTCTCCTTGATGAGGTACTCAGAGCAGTCGATAAAATCGGTAAACGAATTCATCTTGTGCATCATGCGCCCATCCTCAAACCACTGGCGGCCAAGCTCTTGCCCACCCCGAATGCCGCACAGCACGTAGGCAAAGCCCCGGTCGAGCAGGCTCAGGCGGGCACTCGAAAACGTGGGGTCCATGGACAAGCCGTACGAGCCGTAGGCGTATTGCAGCACCGGGCCCTGGCCGTTTTTGTGGAAGCCTTTTTTGTACACGATGGCCACGGGAATGAGTTTGCCGTCGCGCGCGGTCACGAACTTGCGCTCGGTCACGTAGCTTTTTTTGTCGAAGCCACCGAGCACGGGCTGCTCCTTGAGCAGGGCCAGCTTGTGGGTGGCCATGTTGTAGTCGTAGGTGCTGGCCGGCGTGGTGAACGAGGTATAGGTGAGGCGCAGCTGCGGCGTATCAAACTCGGGGTTGATGCCGATGTAGGTGGTGTAGGCCAGCTCGCGAAAGTCCACTACGCGCCCCACCTCATCCTTAAAATTGATAACGCGCAGCTGGCGAATGCCTTCGTCGCGCTCGTTCAGCACCAGGTAGTCCTTGAACAGCTCCATCTGCTCCAGAAACACGTCGTCGCGCTGCGGAATTACCTCCGTCCAGGAGCCGCGGCCAGTGCTGGTGAGCGGCGCGGCCATCACCTTGAAGTTGGGCGCTTCCCAGTTAGTGAATACGTAGAACTTGCCGTTGGCGTCCTGCACCTCGTAGAGCAGGTCGGGCGTGCGCGGCGCAAACACCGTGAACTCGCCGGTGGGGTTGCTGGCATCCAGGAAGCGGTACTCGGAAGAAAACGCGCTGCCCAGCTCAATACCCAGGTATTTACGTGACTTACTGCGGCTTACGTGCAGGCTAAAGGTGTTGTCCTTTTCCTCATACACTAACGCGTCCTGGCTGGGGTCGGTGCCCAGCGTGTGGCGATATACCTGGTAAGGCAAGAGCGTGGTTACATCCTTTTTGGCGTAGAACACCGTTTTGTTGTCGGCGGCCCACACGCCGGCGCCCTCCACGTTGGCAATTTTTTCGGGGTATAACTCGCCGGTTTTCAGGTTCTTAAAGCGCAGCGTGTAGAGGCGGCGGCTCACGGTGTCGGTGCTGAAAGCCAGCAGCTCGTTGTTGTCGCTCACGGCGTAGCCGCCGATGGCGAAGTAGCTGTGGCCCTGGCCCAGCTGGTTGCCGTGGAGGATAATTTCCTCGGGCGCTTGCAGGCTGCCGGCCTTGCGGCAGTAGAGCGGGTACTCGCCGCCGGCCTCGTAGCGGCTGTAGTAGTAGTAGCCATTGTCGCGGTAGGGCACCGACTCGTCCTGCTCCTTGATGCGGCCCTTCATTTCCGTGAACAGCTTGTCTTCCAAGCCTTTCACGGGGGCCATCTTGTCGTCGAAGTAGGCATTTTCGGCCTTGAGGTAGTCGAGTACCTCGGGGTTTTCGCGCTCGTTGAGCCAGTAGTAGTTGTCGGTGCGGGTGCCGTAAGGCGACACGAGCTGCTTGGCCTTGATGGCCACGGTGGGGGGAGTGTGCATGGAAGAAGGGGGCGTGGCCTGGCCCTGCGCGACCAGTGCCGCGAGGCCAGCCAAGCCGCTAAGCCAAAAAGTAGGGAGCAGTTTCATGTGGAAAAGGTTTTGGTTGACGACCCCAAAGAAAAGCAGCACGGAGGTATTTAGCGCGTTAATACTGACATTTACAGCAGGTTACGCAGGGCTGCTTTGTACTGCGCCGTTTCCGTCAAGCCATTGTGGCCCCCGCCCCGAATGGTGATTAAGTGGTCGCCGGGCTTCAGCAACGCCTTTAGCCTGACCGAAGAATTGTACGGAATCAGGTTGTCGTGGTCGCCGTGAACCAGCACGATGGGCGCGCGCACCTGCCGGATAAACTCATTGGTAGGCATTGGGTAGCGCAGCAAAAAATTGGGCAGCACCGGCCAGACTTTAACTGTGTGCGCCGCCATATCGGCTAGGCTGTAATACGGTGCGTGCAGCAGCAAAAGCCTGGGGTGATGCTGCGCGGCCAACCACGTAGCCGGCCCCGTGCCAAGCGAGTAGCCAGCAATAATTACCTGGCTTTCATCATAATGCATAAGTACTTGTTGGTAAGCCACCTGCACATCAGCCAGCAGCTGGGCCTGGCTGGTGATGGTATCCGCACTTTGGCCATAGCCCCGGTAGTCGAGCATAAATACGTCGTAGCCGAGGCGCGTGTAGGTCGGCGCCAGCTGGCCCCACTCGGCTAGCGAGCCGGCGTTGCCGTGCAAAAAGAAAACCAGGCCTTTGGCTGAATCGGCTTTGAAGAGCAGGCCGCTCAGTTGCGCGCCATCCAAGGCCTTGATAGGAAAATCGATGTATCGGCCCGGTAGCCGGAATTGATAGGAGGCGGGCAGCTTGCGCGGATAAAACAGCAGCGTTTCTTGCCTGAGATACAACCAGGTACACGCCACTACATACAGCATCAGCACGGAGCCGAATACCCCAAGCAACAGGTATTTCATAGCAATTAAACTGGGCTGCTGCCTAACGACAGAACGCCCTGCGAAACTACTCACAGGGCGTTCTAATCTGGCTTTCTACGCTTCGCTTCGTTTTTAGAGCGCCTTCAGCGCTTGCTCCAGCGCCGCTATTTTCGCTTCCGCGTCGGCCAGCTTTTGGCGCTCGCGCTCCAGCACGTCGGGCTTGGCGTTGGCCACGAATTTTTCGTTTCCCAGCTTCTTATTCACCGAGTCGCGGAAGCCGATGGCGTAGCCTAGCTCCTTCTCCACGCGGGCGCGCTCGGTGGCAGCATCGACCTGCGTGTCGAGCGGAATGAAGAACTCATTGCCACCCAGCACGAAGCTGACCGCGCCGGCCGGCGCTTGCTGCGCGAAGGATAAGTCGCTGAGGTTGGCCAGCTTACGCACCAGCGGCGCGTAGGCCAGGATGGTGGCCTGGTCGTCGGTTTTTACGGCTAGCTCCAGCTGCTTCACGGGGCCTAAGTTCTTCTGGTTGCGCACGTTGCGCACGCCCGCCACAATGGCCAGCGTCCGGTCCATCTCGGCCAGGGTGTCGGCGCTGTCGGCGGGGGCGCTCACTTTGGGCCAGTGGGCTACGCACACGTAGTCGCGGTCGCCGCGGTCGGCCAGCTCGTGCCACAGCTCTTCGGTGATGAAGGGCATGAAGGGGTGCAGCAGCTTGAGCAGCGTTTCGAGGAAGCCAACGGTAGCGCTAAGCGTCTCGGCATCAATGGGATGCTGATACGTGGGCTTCACCATTTCGAGGTAGTACGAGCAGAAGTCGTCCCACACCAGCTTGTACACGGCCAATAGCGCGTCGCTCATCCGAAACTTGTCGAAGTGCTCATCCAGCACCGCCACGGCTTCGGCCAGCTTGGCTTCAAACCAGCTCACCGCCTGCGCATTAGCAAAGGGCAACGTGTTGTCAACCTCCCAGCCTTTCACGAGGCGAAAGGCATTCCAGAGCTTGTTGTTGAAGTTACGGCCCTGGTCGATGAGCTTTTGGTCGTAGAACAGGTCGTTGCCGGCGGGCGACGAGAACAGCATCCCCGTGCGCACCGCATCGGCGCCGAAGTCGCGGATGAGGTCGAGCGGGTCGGGCGAGTTGCCGAGCTGCTTGCTCATCTTGCGGCCCTGCGCATCGCGCACAATACCAGTAAGATACACATTTTTAAAGGGCACCTCCTTGCGGTATTCCAGCCCGGCCATAATCATGCGCGCCACCCAGAAAAACAGGATTTCGGGGGCCGTTACTAGGTCATTGGTCGGGTAGAAGTAGTTGATGTCGGCATTGTCGGGGTCATCGAAGCCGTTGAACACCGACATCGGCCACAGCCACGACGAAAACCAGGTATCGAGCACATCCTCATCCTGGCGCAAGTCGCTGGCTTGCAACTCGTTGCTGCCGGTTTGGGCGCGGGCCAGCTCCACGGCTTCGGCCTCATGCTGAGCTACTACAAACGAGCCATCGGGCAGGTAGTAGGCCGGAATGCGCTGGCCCCACCACAGCTGACGCGAGATGCACCAGTCGCGCACGTTCTCCATCCACACCCGGTACATGTTCTTGAACTTGGGCGGGTGCAGCCGGATGGTATCATTTTCCACCACTTCGAGCGCCGGCTTGGCCAGGTGCTCCATTTTCAGGAACCACTGCAAGCTCAGCTTGGGCTCAATCACGGCCCCGGTGCGCTCCGAGGTTTGCACGATGCTGGCGTACTCCTCAACTTTATCGAGCAAGCCGGCTTCCTGCAAATCCTTCACGATGTTGCGGCGCGCGGCAAACCGGTCCTGGCCAATGTAGAGCACGGCCTTCTCGTTCAGTGTGCCGTTATCGTTCAGAATATCAATAACTTGCAGGTTGTATTTCAACCCCAACTCATAGTCGTTCAGGTCGTGGGCGGGCGTCACTTTCAGCGCGCCCGTGCCAAAATCCACCGTCACGTACTCATCCTGAATAACCGGGATTTCGCGGCCCAGCAGCGGGATGCGCACGCGCTGCCCGGCCAAATCCTGGTAGCGCGGGTCGGTGGGGTTCACGGCCACGGCCACGTCGGCCATAATAGTTTCGGGGCGCGAGGTAGCCACCGTGAGAAAGCGGCCGGGCTGGCCTACCACCTCATACTTGAGGTGATACATTTTGGCCTGCGTGTCCTTGGCAATCACTTCCTCATCCGAGATGGCGGTGCCGCCCAGCGGGTCCCAGTTCACCATGCGCACGCCGCGGTAAATCAGGCCCTTGCGGTACAAGTCCACGAACACGCGCAGCACGGCCTCGGTCAGCTTGGGCTCCATCGTGAAGCGGGTGCGGCTCCAGTCGCAGCTAGCGCCGAGCTGCTTCAGCTGCTCCAGGATGATACCGCCGTACTTCTCTTTCCAGGCCCAGGCGTGGGTCAGGAAATCCTCGCGGCTCAGGTCTTTCTTATTGATACCCTGCTCCTTGAGCATGGCCACTACCTTGGCCTCGGTGGCGATGCTGGCGTGGTCGGTGCCGGGCACCCAGCAGGCTTCCTTGCCCTGCATCCGGGCGCGGCGCACGAGCACGTCCTGGATGGTATTGTTGAGCATGTGGCCCATGTGCAGCACGCCCGTCACGTTGGGCGGCGGAATGACCACGGTGTAGGGCTGCTTGCGGGGGTTGGGTTTGGCTTGGAAAAAGCCCTGCTCCTGCCAGCGCTGGTACCATTTGGCTTCAACGTCGGCGGGCGAGTAGGTTTTGGCGAGGCTCATTATGCTGGGAACTGCTACTAGCTAGCAAAAGTACGGCAAACCACCAAGGTGACGCTTTTACTTAATAAAGCACTGCCGGCGCGAGTTTGAACTTCATCAAGACTTCGCATTTAAAACCTTCGGTTTGGTTGCTACTTATACCGGCGGGCTTCGCCTTTAGCTGCCCATACATACAAGATTCATCAAGTAGGCCATGCCAGAATTTTCAGGAGCCGTTCCCTCACACGTTAACAGTATTCGTACCGGCCCTCGCGGGGGTATTCCCGTCGTGTTCATACACGCAGTTGGTATAGATTTGACTATGTGGGGACAGCAGATTGAGGCGCTACAGGCAAGCTACGATGTAATCGCGCTGGACTTGCCTGGTCATGGGCTTTCGGACAACCTAATTGGCGAGCCATCTTTTACCAAATTTGCAAGCGCCGTAGCTCAGGTTATCGAAGGTTTGGGAGCAGGACCAGCCCACTTAGTAGGAATATCTTTTGGTGGTATGGTCGCCCAGACGGTCGCCCTGGAGCACCCAGCTTTGGTGCGCTCTCTGTCGCTCATTGGTACAGCCTGTACCTTTGCTGCACCTGGGCGGGCAGCGCTACACGAGCGAGCCAACTTCACGCGCCAGGAAGGAATGCGTGCGCTAGCGCCGCTCTCACTGGCCCGCTGGTTCACGCCCGAGTTTAGCCAGCGCAGGCCCGACGTACTGGACGGAATTACTAAAATCCTCTACCGCCAGGATGCCGGGTTTCACGCTGCCGTATGGGACCTGATTGCTACCCTCGACACCCAGGCCGGGCTGCAAGCCACCGCGTTGCCCGCCCAGGTAATTGTGGGGGCCGAGGATACCAGCACCCCCGTAGCCGCCGCGCACCTGCTCGCGGCGGCCCTTAAAACAACTAACGTGCACGTAGTGCTGGGTTCGGCCCATTTCACCAACCTGGAAGCGCCGGAAATGGTCAATAACTTGCTTTTGACTTTCCTGGGTTCGCGCTCGTGAGCACAATCTGCCCGCCGGCTCCTCATGCCCCTCGCCTTTCCTACACCTTCCGCCGCCCGCGACGACCTCGATGGCCTGCTGCTTCTCGGCGGCCAGCCCACGGTCGAAACCCTGGTCGCGGCCTACAGCCAGGGGATTTTTC
>CAXTFI010000053.1:0-25193 GCA_964243255.1 uncultured Hymenobacter sp. | reverse complement strand
AAAATAGCGCCGACCTCATTTCTACTGAAGCCTGGGGCCTGCGCAAGCTGGCTTATGCGATTCAAAAGAAATCCACTGGTTATTATTTCACGCTGACTTACAATCACAGCGGGGAAGGTAACATTGTAGATGTGCTCGAGCTGGCTTTCCGCCGCGACGAGCGCGTCATTCGTTTCTTGACCACAGTGCTTGATAAGCACTCGGTTACGTACAACGAACGCCGCCGCAATGGTGAGATGAACCAGCAGAAGGCGCCCCAGGCGGCCGAAGCCGTAGCTCAGTAACCCTCTAGCAAGCAATACGATGGCTACGCAGAAACGCAATAATGACCGCAACAACGGCAACAAGCCCGTTGACACCCGTAATAAGTACTGCCGCTTTAAGAAGAACGGCATCAAGTACGTGGATTACAAAGACCCGAACTTCTTGCTGAAGTTCGTGAACGAGCAGGGCCGCTTGCTGCCCCGCCGCATCACCGGCACTAGCCTCAAGTTCCAGCGCAAAGTGGCCCAGGCCGTGGCAAAAGCCCGTCACCTAGCCCTGATGCCTTACGTAGCCGACGCTCTTAAATAGACCTAAGATATGGAAATCATTCTGAAAGACGACGTTAAGGGTCTGGGTTACAAAAACGACCTTGTAACGGTAAAGTCGGGCTACGGCCGCAACTACCTGTTGCCCCAGGGCTTGGCCATGCTGGCTGACAAATCGGCTAAGAAAATTGTGGCTGAGAACGTCCGCCAGGCCGCTCACAAAGCGGAGAAAGTGAAGGCTGATGCGCAAGCAGTAGCTGACCAAGTTGGCAGCCAGGTATTTGACCTGCCCGCTAAAGTGGGTGAAACGGGCAAAATCTTTGGCCGCGTAACTACGCTGCAACTGGCTGAGGCCTTGAAGAGCAAGGGCATCGACATTGACCGCAAGCGCCTGAGCTTTGATCAGGAGCCCGCCGCGGCTGGTGACTACACCGCTACCCTGAACCTGCATAAAGAAGTGAAGCACACGATTAACTTCCGTGTAGTAGCTGCTTAACTGTTGGTTAGCTGTAAGTTGAATGGACGCTCTGCCGCAAGGTGGGGCGTCTTTTTTTGGGCCTACCTTTGCAATTCATGTTTCGTACTGAATTAACTATTGCGCCGCAAGAGCGGCAATTGGCGCGCACGGCGCGGGTGCTCACGGTGGGCTCATGCTTTGCCGACAGCATCGGCTCGCGGCTGCGCCTGAACAAGGTAAACGCGCTAGTCAATCCCTTTGGAACCGTGTTTCAGCCCCTGGCGCTAGCGCAGCTGCTGCGGGCCGCCGCCGGCGAAGAGCAAGACTGGCAGCAGCACCTGGTAGAGGCACGTGGCCGCTGGCAGAGCTACGACTTGCACAGCACCATGGGGGCAGAGTCGCCAGTGGAGCTACTGCAGACTATTCAGGAAACGGTGCAACGCGTGGGCGACTTTGTCCGCACGGCCGATGTACTGGTGCTGACGCTGGGCACGGCCTGGGCCTACCGCCTACGCGAGACGGGCGAGCTGGTAAGCAACCTGCACAAATTACCGGCGAGCCTGTTTGATAAGGAGCTACTGACTGCTGATGAGATTGTGAATGGCTTGGCCGAAGTGCATGCGTTGATACGGCGGGTTAACCCGGAAATACGTATTGCATTGACGGTTAGCCCGGTACGTCATATCAAGGACACGCTGCCGCTGAACGCGGTGAGCAAGTCGGTGTTGCGGGTGGCCTGCCACTACCTGAGTGAGCTGCTGCCCGGAGTGAGCTACTTCCCGGCGTATGAGCTGCTGACGGACGAATTGCGCGACTACCGCTTTTACGCGAGTGATATGCTGCACCCTTCGGAGGTAGCGGAGGAGTACATCTGGGACAAGTTTGCGCGAGCTTATTTCGACGCGGACTTTGGGCGCTTCCGCAAGGAATGGGCGGCGGTGCGGCAGTCGCTGGGCCACCGGCCCCTACACCTGGGTGCGCCCGAGCACCGCACGTTCCTGGACCAAACTGCCGAGCGCTTGGAGCGCCTCAGCGGCCAAGGAGTAGATGTGCGCCAGGAGCTGCGGGATGTGCAGCGCCAGTTGGTGGCACTGCCGCCGCCCAAGTCCATGCGGGTGCCGGAAGCCATACCGGAGGACGACGAGGAACGCATTGATATTGGCGATGATGCCGTAGCCACGGTCGATGCCCTTACCAAGCAGCCAGCGGAAGCGGCCCCACAGCCTAGCCGCCGCAACGACAATCGCCGCAATGGACGGCGCAATGAGCGCACCGGCCAGGACCGCCGTAATGAGCGGGTGCAGGTAACTGGCTCTCCAGTTGCTGACGTGGAAGCAGCCCCGGCGGCCAGCTACTCGCCACCGCCTGCTGAAGAGATAGTCACGGCCTCCGTAGAGGCGGTGCTTACTAGTGATGAGCCGGAGCTACAACTGCCAGAGGAAGGTGCTCCTTACCCAGCTAAGAAGAAAAAACGCCGTTCGCGCGGCGGAGCTAAGCGCACGGCTCGCAAGCACGCGGCCCGCTTGGCAGCCGAGCAGCCAGCGGACGAGGCACCAGAAGGATTGGTGACTGAGGAACTACTGGAAGAACTGGCGCAGGAAGCCACCGGCGGGCGCATGGCCGACAGGGCCGAGAATGCTGCTATTGATTTGGAGGCCCCTGCTAAGCCGGGCAGGAGCTATGTAGGCGATAGCCCAGCTACGGACCCGATGGAGGAACGAACGCTACCAGCAACTGCTGCCGTGCGCAAGCGCGGCGCGGGCCCAACGCCCAAGAAGTCGAAGGTTATTACCAAATCGGGCTTGGTGAAGCGCGGCAAGCGCACGGACTTATATCGTGGCGCTACGCCAAGCGAAAAAGAAGATGCTCTCCCGGAGCCTACGCCTGGGTCAGCCCCGATTATCTCGCCCCCGATTATTCCGGTAGCCTTGCTGGAACGGCCGGCAGAATCGGAAGCCATGCTGGTGAGCACCCCTGAAAAGCCCTCTGATGTTGCGCCTCCCGCGGCGCTCACCGCGCCGCCTAAGCCGCGCCGGGGCCGGCCGAAAGCAGCCGCTACGCCAGCAACACCAGCTAGCGCGGAAGCGAACACTAGTGCTGCACCAATACCGGCTGTGGAAGTAAGCGCGCCCGCATTAGCTGCGAAAAAGCCTGCGGCTCGCGCACCTAAGTCGGCGAAGCCTGCAGCCAAAAAGGCAGCTAGTTCAAAGCCAACGACAGCGAAGAAACCCACGGCTAAGAAGCCAGCAGCTAAGGCTACTGCGCCGCGCCGGACCAAGCCACCGGGCACGGCCACGCCGCCGGCCGGTGATTCACCCGCTACCTAACTTTCTCAAAACCCAGCCCCACCGGCTGGGTTTTGTTTTACCCAGTCTATCCGTTTTCTATGTCTGCTGCCTCCTTGCCTGCCAATCGCCTGGCTCACGAAACCAGCCCTTACTTGCTGCAACACGCCCACAACCCCGTGGACTGGTACCCCTGGGGCCCGCAAGCGTTGGCCCGAGCCCAGGCCGAGCAGAAACCCATTATCGTGAGTATTGGCTACGCGGCTTGCCACTGGTGCCACGTAATGGAGCGCGAATCGTTTGAGAACGAGCAAGTAGCGCGGGTGATGAACGAGCACTTCGTCTGCATAAAGGTGGACCGGGAAGAGCGGCCCGACGTGGACCAGATTTATATGGACGCCGTGCAGGCGATGGGCGTACAGGGCGGCTGGCCGCTGAACGTGATGCTCACCCCAGAGGCTAAGCCGTTTTATGGCGGCACCTACTTTCCGCCCACCAACTGGGTGAAGCTGCTTGAAAATATTGCCCAAGCCTACGCTGGCGAACACCGGGCGGAGCTCGACGTCTCGGCCGAGCGCTTTGTGCAGGTGCTGCAAGCTAGTGAACTAGAGAAATACGGCGCGGCAGTTGACGCTCCGGGCACTGGGGTTAATGAGGAGGAATTCAAGCTATTAGCTTATAACCTGGGACTGCGCTACGACCGCGAGCGCGGTGGCACCAACCGCGCACCCAAGTTTCCGATGCCCAGCATCTGGCGGTTTTTGCTGCGGGCGTACCACATTTCGGGCAGCCAGCAGATTTTGAGCCAGGTGAACCTGACGCTGCGCGAAATGGCGTGGGGCGGCCTTTATGACCAGGTGGGCGGCGGCTTTGCCCGCTACTCGGTGGATGCGGAATGGCTGGTGCCTCACTTTGAGAAGATGCTATATGATAACGGCCAGTTGCTCAGCTTGTATAGTGAGGCCTTTCAGGTGACGCAGGACCCGCTGTACCGGGAGGTAGTGTACCAGACAGTGGCCTGGGTGCGGCGCGAATTGACCAACCCGGAGGGTGGTTTTTATTCGTCGCTGGATGCGGACAGCGAAGGCGAAGAAGGCAAGTTCTACGTCTGGACCCGCGAAGAACTGCAGCAGCTTTTAGGCGAGGAAGAGCCCCTGGCCGCGGCCTACTACCAATGCACGGGGGTAGGCAACTGGGAGCACGGCCGCAATATTCTGCACCGGCGGCAGTCGGATGCGGACTTTGCGGAGGCGCACGGCCTGGAGCCGCATGTGCTGGCCAAGCTTATTCACGGCTGGCAGAAGGCGCTGCTGGCCACCCGCACCTACCGCGTGCGCCCCGGCCTGGATGACAAAGTACTAACGGGCTGGAACGCGCTTATGCTCAGCGGCTTGGTAGCAGCTTATCGGGCATTTGGCCAGCCAGAGTTTTTGGAGCTGGCTTTGCGCAACGCCGAGTTTTTGCAGCAAAACCTTCGCCAAGGGCCACGCTTATTCCGCACCTGGAAGAACGGCCGCGCCACCATTAACGGCTTTTTAGAAGACTACGCGCTTGTGATTGAGGCCTACGTAAGCCTCTACGAAGCGACCTTTACGGAGAGCTGGCTGCAGGAGGCGGAGGTGCTGACAACATATGTGCTCGCCAATTTTTTTGACCCTACCGAGCAGCAGTTTTTTTATACCGATGCCAGCGCCGAGCCGCTTATCGCCCGCAAGAAGGAACTGTTCGACAACGTTATTCCGGGCTCCAACTCGGTAATGGCTAACAACCTGCTGCGGCTGGGCCGTCACCTGGAAAACGATGACTACCAAGCCCTGGCCACCGCCATGCTAAGCCAGGTGCAGGCGTTGGCGGCCAAGGAGCCGCAGCACCTCACTAATTGGGCCAGCCTCTACGTGGCGCTGCTGCGGCCGGGGGCCGAGGTAGCCATTACCGGGCCGCAGGCCGAGGAGTTTCGCCGGAAGCTGAGCCAGCATTTCCTGCCCAATGATATTTTGACGGGCACCCTGACTAACAGCACGTTGCCACTGCTGCAAGGGCGCAGTAACGACGCCCAAACCACGCTTTACGTGTGCCGTGACCGGGCCTGCCAACTGCCGGTGCACTCGGTGGCCGAGGCACTGGCGCAGCTGGTGCTGGCCGAGCGGTAGGCGGCGGCGCGGGAATCAACCGGGCCGCTGCCGGGGTTATCTTTACTATTCGCCTGCCGCTAGCTGTTTCCTGTGTCGCTTACGTTCGAATTTGCCTCCCCTACTCCCGCCCCGGCGGCCACGCCCGACCGCGTGACGCTGTTTGTGGACGTGATTTTGCCCCTGCCTTTACCCAAGCTCTATACCTACCGCGTGCCGTATGAGCTGAACGACAACGTAGTAATTGGCGGCCGGGTGATTGTGCAGTTTGGGGCCAAGCGCACGCTGAGCTGCATTGTGGCGGCCGTGCACGAAACGCCGCCCAAGGAGTACCAGGCCAAATACATCCTCGAATTTATCGACGATGCGCCCGTGGTGACCCAGCCGCAGCTGAAGCTATTTCGCTGGATAAGTGAGTATTACCTCTGCACGCTGGGCGAGGTTATCAATGCGGCGCTGCCAGCGGCCCTCAAGCTCAGCTCGGAGTCTCGGGTGCAGCTGCACCCGGCTTTCGTGGCCGACGGCACCCCCTACCCGCTCGATGAGAAGGAGCAGCGCATTGTGGACAACCTGCGCAGTGAAGACGGCAAGGCATTGACCTTCACTGAGGTAGGCGACCTGCTGGGCATAACCTCCTTTCATAAAGTGATTAAGTCCTTGATGCAGAAGGACATCATCTTTCTATTTGAGCAATTATCAGATAAGTATTCGCCCAAGGTGCTGAAAAAGGTGCGCCTGGCGCACCACCACGTAGCCACCGGCGCAGTTGAAAAGCTGTTTGAGGACCTGGCCAGCAAGCCGAAGCAGGTGGATGTGCTGCTCAAATACCTGCAGCGCGTGCCGGTGCACCACAACGAGCACCTCAACCACCTGGGCATTGAGAAAGCGTACCTGACCAGCTCGCCGCACCTCTCGGCCTCGGCCGTTAATACGCTGGTTAAGAACGGAATACTAGAGCAGTTTGACCAGATTGTGTCGCGCTTCCCGCTCGACGAGAACCCGGTGGCCCAGATGCCTTTCCAGCTCAACGAGGCCCAGGTAGTAGCGCGCGATGAAGTTATGAGCTTGTTTGGCCAGCAGAATATCGTGCTGCTGCACGGTGTAACGGGCTCGGGCAAGACGGAGATATACATCGACCTTATCAAGCAGGCGCTGGATGGCGGCGGGCAGGTGCTGTATTTGCTGCCCGAAATCGCGCTCACGGCCCAGATTGTGACCCGGCTCATGCGCGTATTCGGCTCACGATTAGGGGTTTATCATTCAAAATTTTCGGATAATGAGCGGGTAGAGGTTTGGAACGGCGTACTCTCGGGCCGCTTCCAGGTGGTGGTGGGCGTGCGCTCGGCGGTGTTTCTGCCATTTGATAGCCTGGCCCTCCTTATCGTGGATGAGGAGCACGAATCGAGCTACAAGCAGTACGACCCCGCCCCGCGCTACAACGCCCGCGAAGTGGCCCTGATGATGGGTAACTTTCAGGGCGCCAAGGTGTTGCTGGGCTCGGCTACACCCGCCGTGGAAACCTACTACCAGGCGCGGCTGGGCCGCTACGGGCTGGTTACGCTCAGCAAGCGTTTCGGGGAGGCGGGGATGCCCGAGATTGAGCTGATTGACACCCGCAAGCTGCGCGCCGAGAAGAAGATGCACAACCACTTCTCGGCCGACTTGCTGAATGCGATGGAAAGCAAAATTGCGCAGAATGAGCAGGTTATCCTGTTTCAGAACCGGCGCGGCTACGCGCCCGTGACGGAGTGCAACGACTGCGCCTACATTCCTAAGTGCCAGAGCTGCGCCGTGAGTTTGAGCTACCACAAGCACGCCCACGAGCTGCGCTGCCACTACTGCGGCTACCACGAGGGCATGCCTACCCAGTGCCCGGCCTGTGGTTCGCGGGCGCTGCGCACCCAGGGCTTCGGCACCGAAAAGCTGGAGGACGACCTCAAAATCATGCTGCCGCAGGCCAACGTGCAGCGCATGGACCTGGATACGACCCGCGCCAAGAACGCCTACCAGCAGATTATCGGCGATTTTGAGCAGCAGAAGACCAACGTGCTCGTGGGTACCCAGATGGTGACCAAGGGCCTCGACTTTGAGAACGTGAGCCTGGTGGGCATCGTCAACGCCGATGCTATTATTCACTACCCCGACTACCGGGCGCACGAGCGGGCCTACCAGATGTTTGTGCAGGTGAGCGGGCGCGCGGGGCGTAAGGGTAAGAAAGGCAAAGTATTAATCCAGACCGGCGACCCCACGCAAGTGATTTTCGACAAGGTTATTCGTAATGATTACCTGGAGTTTTACGAGTACGAAATCTTGCAGCGGCGCGAGCACGAGTACCCGCCTTTTGCCCGCATGATAAAGCTGACGGTGAAGCACATGGACCAGGAGCTAGCCCAAAAGGCGGCTATTCTGCTCACTCAAGAGCTGGCCGACCGCCTAGGGCGCGGACCGGTGCTGGGGCCGGAAGCGCCGTACATCTTCCGCATCCGCAATTTTTTTCTGCAGGAAATTGTCATCAAGCTCAGCCGCGAGCACACGGTGCTGAAGGCGGCCAAAGTAGCCATCTGCGCCGCCTTGGAGGTGGTGCGCGACCAAAAACAATACCGCCAGGCACGGCTGGTGGTGGATGTGGACCCGATGTAGGGTCACTAAAAATTGCGCTGATGACAGTCAGCCGCTGAGCCATCTAATTTACTTTAAAAGAAACGGCCCAACCGCATTGCTGCGGTTGGGCCGTTTCTTTTAAAGTGCGTTTTGCTAAGCGATTTATATCGAATCAAGCAGCCACAATATAATGAATATCAGGCCGATAATGGCAATAATGGTACCGATTGTGCCATTTAGAAAACCAACGAGCAGACCGATAAGCAGCAGGATAATACCAGTGCGCAGATTACCGTCGATGCGGGAGGTGCTGGCCGTGTTATCGCCCTGCTTGAACTGCGGCGACTTGGCCGCCAGCTTGTTGATTTTTTTGGTGATTTTAGTCACTGCCAGGCGCTGAAACAAGGAAAGCTTTTGCGGGGCGGGCGTAGCAGCTGCGGCCTCGACTTGGGCAGCAACGGGCGCTTGTGGTTTGGCAGCTAGGGGCGTAGCAGTAGGTGCTGGGGTAGCGGCAACCGGCTTTTCGGCCGCAACTGGAGTGGCGACAACTGGCGCTTGAGCAGCGGGTACTGTTGCTTGAGCAGCGGGCGTAGCCGCAGTAGCACGGGCCTTGGGAGCGGCCGTAGTGGTGCCCAGGTAAGAGGCCGACTTGGGCAGAAAAGCGTACTCGGCGCGGCTGCACGAGCCCAGGGCCAGCGCACCAGCCAGAACCACCGTGAGGCGACCCAGAGTAGCGGTCAAATTTTGCATCATAAGGTGAAAAGTGAAAGGGTTAGGAAAAGAATTGTGCTCCGATTACGTTGAGAAACAGAATTTGGCTGAATGCTCCAGCTATTTTTTGCCGGCTATCAGCCGCGCCAACGAGTAGCTTCGCCTGGCCACCGCTGAACGCCAGCACGCGCTTGGTTGTTGCGTAAGCGTTAGAAGCTGGTTTTTAGACTGATTGTATTGTTTATGAAAAATGCCGTTGTGCTCGGGGTAGGAATCGCGCTGGGAGTAACTGCCTGCACCCAGTTGCCGATGGAGTCGAGCGTGGTCAATCGCGCGGGCCTGCGCGCGGCTACCATTGCTACCCACCCACCCGACTCGGCGGGCTACCAGAGCCGCCCCCCGCGCGACCCCAACGGCATTGGCCGCTACTACGAGGGCCGCCAGATAGCGCACGTGATGGGCCACGAGGGCGCCAGCTGGCTGGAGCGCGACGAGCGCAGCCAGGAAGAGGGCACCGAAACCCTGCTTAAAGAACTGCACCTAAAGCCTACCGACACGGTAGCTGACATTGGCGCGGGCACGGGCTTTTTCTCGTTTCGGCTGGCCCCGCTGGTGCCGCGCGGCCGCGTGCTGGCCGTTGATATTCAGCCCGAAATGATTGCTGAGCTCAAGCAGCGCCAAACCAAAAACGGCCTGCGCAACGTGGAGCCGGTGCTAGGCACCACTGCCGACCCCCACCTACCGGCCAGCAAAGTAGACCTCGTGCTGATTGTGGATGCCTACCACGAGTTTGACCACCCGCGCGAAATGGGCCTGGCTATTCGGCAGGCGCTGCGGCCCGGCACCGGGCGGCTGGCGCTGGTAGAGTACCGCGCCGAGGACCCCAACGTGCCCATCAAGGAAATTCACAAAATGACCGTGGCCCAGGCCAAGAAGGAGATGACGGCCATCGGGCTGGAGTTTGTGGAGGTGAACGAGACGCTGCCGCAGCAGCACCTGCTGCTGTTTCGGCGCCCGCAGTAGCGCGAAGCGCTACTTATTCATTAGGCGCTCGATATCAGCTAGTTCCAAGGGAATACTGGCCATCAGGTCTTCGTTGCCGGTGGCGGTGACGAGGAAGTCGTTTTCGAGGCGGATGCCCAGTTTTTCTTCGCGGATGTAAATGCCTGGCTCAATGGTATATACCATACCAGCTTCAAACTTGCGGTACTTGTAGCCCACGTCGTGCACGTCGAGGCCCAGGTAGTGGCTGGTGCCGTGGGGAAAGTATTTTTTGTAGAGCGGCGCGTCGGGGTCCTGGTTTTTGACATCGCCGGCGTTGAGCAGGTCGAGCTTGATAAGCTCTTGCTCCATGGCCACGCCGACTTCCTTGTGGTAGGTTTCTATCTCATTGCCAACTACTAAACGGGTGCGGGCAAACTTAAATACCCGCAGCACGGCTTCGTATACCTGGCGCTGGCGGGGGCTGTAAGTGCCACTGACCGGGATGCTGCGCGAGAGGTCAGCGGCATAGTTGGCGTACTCGGCGCCGAAGTCGAGCAGCAGCACGTCGCCGGCCTGGCACTGGCGGTCGTTGGAGATATAGTGCAGGATGGTAGCGCTTTCGCCGCTGCCGATGATGCTGGTGTAGGCCGGCCCCCGCGAGCCCGACCGCACAAACTCGTGCAAAATCTCGGCCTCCACCTCAAACTCCCACACGCCGGGCGCCACAAAGCCCAGCACGCGCCGGAAAGCGTTGCCCGTGATTTCGGCGGCGCGGCGCATGAGGCGAATCTCCTCGGGGCTTTTAATGGCGCGCAACTGGTGCAGCAGGCGGGCGGCGCGGCGGTACTGGTGCAGCGGGTAGCGGCGCTGCAGGTCCTGAATAAAGCGGGCGTCGCGGGTTTGCACTTCCACCACCGAGCGAATGTGCTCGTTCGAGTTCAGGTACACGTACTCGGCTTCGTTCATGAGGGCGGCCAGCACGGCCGGAAAGGCGTCGAGCCACAGCACGGTGGGCACGCCCGAGGTGGCCTTGGCCTCGTCCTTGGTCAGCTTGTAGCCTTCCCACACCAGAATATGCTCGGAGGTTTCTTTCAGAAACAGGATTTCGCGGTGTCTGGGCAGGGCCGCGTCGGGGCAAATGACGAGGATGCTTTCCTCCTGGTCGACGCCCGAAAGGTAAAAAATATCGGTGTTTTGCTTGAGCGCCAGCGTGCCGTCGGCGTTGGTGGGCAGGATGTCGTTGGCGTTGAAAATGGCCAGCGACTGCGGCGGCAGCAGCTCGCGGAAGCGGCGGCGGTTTTCACTAAACAGCTCGGGGGCAATGGGACCGTAGCGCATACTAGAGACGGGGAAAACGGGTTAGGAGGCGCAAGGTAAGGCCGGCTTTAGCCCGCGCCCGGCGGTAGTTTTGCCGTGCGGTAAGCTTTAGCTTGCTGGTGAGGGCAGCGGCTTTTTCTGTTTTCTACCCACGGCAAGCTAAAGCTTACCGCACATTGTTCTATGCTGCACCTGCTCCGGCAAACCCGCACTTTTCTGCTGCCCTACGCCGCGCTGCTCCTGCTAGTAGGTGGCGTGCTACTGGCTACCCCTAAGCACACGGCCTTCTTCTTCGTGAATGGCCACCACTCGCCGTTTTTCGACCAGTTTTTCCGGCCCTTTACCAACGTGGGCGATGGCCTGTTCTACGTGCTTGTTGCGCTGGCTTTGCTGTTTGTGCGCTTCCGCTGGGCGCTGGTCAGCCTAGCCTGCTTCGCCGCTACCTCGCTGGCCGCCCAAATCGGTAAGCAACTGATTTTTACGGGTCACCCGCGGCCCTTTCCGTACTTTGGCGAGCACCCTGGCTTTCCCCCGCTGCACGTGGTTGAGGGCGTAGTGATGGGCACGCTCAAGAGTTTCCCGTCGGGCCACTCCACGTCGGCGTTCTCGGTGTTTTTACTGCTTACGCTGCTGGTGAAGGACAAGCGCTGGGGCTACTTCTTTCTGCCGCTGGCCGCGCTCACCGCCTACTCGCGCGTGTACCTGGCCCAGCATTTTGTGGAGGACGTGTACGCGGGCTCCATCCTGGGCACCGTGGTTACGCTACTGGTGCTGGCCTGGCTGCTGCCTTATCTCGATAAGCACCCCCAGCCCTGGCACAGGTGGCGCCTGCGCCGGCCAGGAAATAAATTGAGAATGAGGAATGAGGAATGAGGAATGAAGAGTTACCGCTTAGACAATTCTTCATTCTTCATTCTCAATTTATTTCTTACGCCAGTTGCGGCACCAGTACTTCGCGGCGGATGCGCCGGGTGCGGCTACGCAGCAAGTCGGTCACTTCCTGCTCGGTGCGCGCCCGGCCGTCGAGCAGCACGAAGTGGCGGGCCAGCAGGTCGTAGCGCTTGGTCATCAGGAAGAAGAAGATGTGCAGAAAGTGGATGCCATCAAATACAATAGCCTCATTACTAGCATATTGCGCCAAGTTGTTGCGGAAGTGCGCCGGGTGGTCCGTCCAGTGCAGGGCGGGCTTGAGGTGATGGCTGATGTGGTAGCCGTCGTTCCAACACTTATGGTTGTAGTTGGTGTTGATGCAGGTCACGCTGTTGCGGTAGCAGTTCTCGGGGCTGTCGGCGTCGATGAAGGCGTGCTGCGCCCAGTTGCCCAGCATCATAATGACCCGCGAGAGCACAAACGGCACCACAAACACGGCCAGCGCGGCCGGCAGATTCACAAAGCACAAGCTCACCGTGACCACGTAGTACACCACCTCGCCGCGCAGCAGGCGAAAGCGCAGCGTGGCTTTGTTGCGGCGCGTGAGGTAGCCCACCAGGCGCGGCACCCCAACCAGCAGAAAATCACCCAGATAGCGCAAAAACCCGACTACCGAGTCGCGCTGGTAAAACATGGTTGAACTCTCGTCATCCGGCAGGTTGTTCTCGGGGTGGTGCATGCCCATGTGGTGCGTGAAATACGACTCGGGCGTTTGCCCAAACAGCGGTCCCAGCACCCACGGAATGTAGTTATTCAGCCAGCCGTATTTCTTTTTAAACAGCACCCGGTGGCTGGTGCAGTGCAGCATCAGCCCAAACGGGCCTTTGAAGCGGGCATTACTAAGGTAGAAGAACAAGCCGAATATGGCCCACCACCAGGCGTTGCCGCGCAGCGCTGGCACAAACAGCAGCCCCGCCAGCGGCAGCATGGTGGCCGTTATCTGCAGCATGAGGTAGGCAAAAGGCAGGTCGCGCTCGTCTTGCAAGTAGCGGCTGAGCCAGGTAGCCAAGCCAGAGGGGGTAGCTGACCGGGTGTACACCGGGTCAGTAGAAACTGCCAATAATTTCATAGAGCGGGCTTCGGCAAGCGAAGCGCTACCCCCGGTGGGCAACTCGGCCCGGCCCCCTCACAACTGGAAACCCTGGCAAAAGCAGGCGCGGCGGGCAGTGAATAAAGAACTGAACGCAGCCCTGAGCGGTGGGCCACTGCGACCCATTTCGCTAAGGTAACTTCTACCGATGGGCCGGAGTTCGCTGGACTATAAAAATACGGTCCTCATTTTCAGCGCGCAGCCACCCAAAAGCAGTTGCAAACTATCGCCTAACCTTGCCAGGCGGTAACTTTAGGGGTCAATGAAAAGGGTGAAGTGCGCATGAAAATTACCTGCCCGGTAATTTATGCAGCCCCTTACGCCCTGTTACTTATTTCCGCTATGCCCGTCTTCTCGCATCTCCACTCCCACACCCAGTATTCGCTGCTCGACGGGCAGTCGAGCATCGCGGGCCTCATGAAAAAGGCGCAGGCCGACGGTATGCCCGCCGTAGCCCTCACCGACCACGGCAACATGTTTGGGGCCTTCAACTTCGTGGCCGAGGCTAACAAGTACAACGTGAAGCCGATAATTGGCTCCGAGTTCTACATGGTGGCCGACCGCCACAAGAAGTCCTTTCTGCGCGAGAAGGGCGAAAAAGACAACCGCTACCACCAGCTGCTGCTAGCCAAGGACCAGGCCGGGTACCACAACCTGAGCAAGCTCAGCTCGATGAGCTTTATCGAGGGCGTGTACTCCAAGTTTCCGCGCATTGATAAGGAGTTGATACTGAAGTACCACGAGGGGCTTATTGCTACCAGCTGCTGCATCGGGGCCGAGATTCCGCAGGCCATTCTGTTTGAGAGCGAGCACAAGGCCGAGGAGCTGCTGAAGTGGTGGCTCGACGTGTTTGGCGACGACTACTACATCGAGATTCAGCGCCATGGGCTGATGAACTTCGACGGCACCGGCAAAAGCCAGGAAGACGTGAACCAGGTGCTGTTGGGCCTGGCCCGGAAGTACAACGTCAAGGTCATCTGCACCAACGACTCGCACTACGTGAACCAGGACGACTACGCGCCCCACGACTTATTGCTGTGCGTGAACACGGCCGAGGAGCGCAGCATCCCGGTCGGTGACTTTGAAACGAACTACTACACCATCCTCACCGCCGACCAGCGGGTGCACTACAACACGCTCGACAAGCTGCGCGCCGAGCACAGCCACGACGAGCACGCCCGCCGCATGCTCTCGCGCATTGATGAGGAGATTCAGAAGCCGCCCAAGCAGCGCCGCCGCCGCTTCGGCTTCGCCAACGACCAGTTCTTCTTCAAGACCCAAGCGCAGATGAACGCCTTGTTCATCGACGTGCCCGAAAGTGTGGATAACACCAACGAGATTGTGGATAAAGTGACGCCGCCCAAGCTGGCGCGCGACATCCTGCTCCCCAACTTTCCGCTGCCCGCCGGCTTCGCCAATGCCGATGACTTCTTGCGCGACCTCACGTTTAAGGGCGCTTTCGAAGGCCCGCGCCCGCGCTACTCCGAGCGCACGCCCGAGGTAGAGGAACGCCTGAACTACGAGCTGCGCATTATCCAAACGATGGGCTTTGCGGGCTATTTTCTTATTACCCAGGACTTTATCAACCACGGCCGCTCGGTGGGCGTGGCGGTGGGGCCGGGCCGGGGCTCGGCGGCGGGCTCGGCGGTGGCCTACTGCGTGGGCATCACCAACATCGACCCCATCAAATACTCGCTGCTGTTTGAGCGCTTTTTGAACCCCGAACGCGTGTCGATGCCCGATATCGACATCGACTTTGACGACGTGAACCGCCAGAAAGTCATTGACTACGTGGTGGGTAAGTACGGCAAAACCCAGGTGGCCCAGATTATTACCTTCGGCACCATGGCTGCCAAGTCGAGCATCAAGGACGTGGCGCGGGCTATGGAGCTGCCGCTGCCCGCCGCCAACGAGATTGCCAAGCTCGTGCCCGAAAAGCCCGGCACCACCCTGGCCGGGGCCTTCCGCGACGTGCCCGAGCTGCAAGCCCTGCGCGCCGACAAAACCGACCTTAAGGGCCAGATTCTGGCCCTGGCCGAGCTGCTCGAAGGCTCGGTGCGCAACACCGGCATTCACGCGGCGGGCGTCATCATCGCCCCCGACGATATTACGAAGTATATCCCGGTCTCGACCTCCAAGGACTCGGACCTGCTCGTGACGCAGTTCGACGGCAAGGTGATTGAGAGCGCGGGCATGCTCAAGATGGACTTCCTGGGCCTCAAAACCTTGACCATCATCGTGGATGCCATGAACCTGATTGAGCGCAACCACGGCGTTAAAATCGACATCGACAACATTCCGCTCGACGACGAGAAGACCTACGCCCTCTACCAGCGCGGCGACACCATCGGCACGTTCCAGTTCGAGTCGGAAGGCATGCGCATGTACCTCAAGGACTTGAAGCCCACCAACATTGAGGACCTGATTGCCATGAACGCGCTGTACCGGCCCGGCCCAATGCAGTTCATCCCCGACTTCATCAACCGCAAGCACGGCCGCGAGCCCATAGAGTACCCGCATGAGCTGCTGGAACCCATTTTGAAGCATTCGCAGGGCATCTGCGTGACGGGCGACACCCTTGTGCACGATGCTGACACCGGGGCCCGCGTGCGCATCGATGAGCTAGCCGGCCGCGTGGGTAGCTTCCGGGTGCAGGGCGTGGATGCCGACCTGAACCCGGCCGTGGCCACTGCCACCCACTTCTACGACAATGGCGTGCGCGACGTGCTGCGGGTGCACCTGCGCGATGGCTCCCACGTAACGCTCACGCCCGACCATAAAGTATTGACCGAGAGCGGCTGGCAGGAAATTGGGCAGCTCGCCCCCGGCGATTTTATAGGTACCCCGCGCCAACTGACCGCTACAACCGAGGGCGATTACGACCTCAATAAGCTGCGCACCCTGGCCTACCTGCTGGCCGATGGCTCCCTCACGTCGGGCGCTTGCTGCGATTTTGTGTCGCAAAGCCCGGCGCTGGTGGCCGCGTATAGCCAGGCTACGCACGCCGCTTTCAACAACCTGACGCTAAGCACCTTGCAGCAAGTATGCGACGTGACGCGGGTTTCGGTGAAGGTGCGTGAAAAAGCGTATTACCACGAGCCAACCACGCTGCTGGCCTGGTTGCGCACTCTCGGGCTAAAAACCCAAACCGGCGGCCTCAACAACCGCGAAAAATTCGTGCCCGAATTCGTTTTTGGTTTAAATCAGACCTGCATCGCGCATTTCGTAGCCTCACTCTGGGATTGCGATGGGCATGTAGGTGAGAAAATCTGCTTCTACAAGACGATTTCGCCCCGGCTCTCGGGCGATGTGCAAACACTGCTGCTGCGCCTGGGCCTGCGCTCGGTCGTGTACGAAACGCGCTACCGCAACCCCGGTGATGCCGCAGAAACTACGGCCTACCAAATAAGCACCTACCAGCTGCGTGAATTTGATGCCTTGTTGGGGCCGCACTTGGTGGAAAAGCGTCAGCAGTACGGCGAGCGCACCACCCCCGCCCCGACCGATGCCGTGGACCGCGAGCTTTTCGTGGCCGAGCTGCGCCAGGCCTGGCCCGGTACCGATAAGGCCCTGATGCGCACGCACGGCTTTGACCGGCAGCACCTTATGCCGGCCCGGCGCGCCCGTAACCCCCGCATCAGCGCCGCACTGGTGGCCCCGCTTACGCAGGTGCTCGCCCTGCCGGCCACCACCCGCAGCCTGCAAGTGCGCTGGGAGGAGATTGTGCGCATCGAACCAGCCGGGCAGCAGCGCGTGTACGACATCACGGTGGCTGGCATTCACAACTTTGTTGGCAACAACATCCTGATACACAACTGTGTGTATCAGGAGCAGATTATGCAGGCGGCCCAGATTATGGCCGGCTATACCCTAGGCGGGGCCGACCTGCTGCGCCGCGCAATGGGTAAGAAGGACATGAAAAAGATGGCCCTAGAGCGCGAAAAATTCATTGCCGGAGCCGAAAAGCTACATAACATTAAAGCCAAGAAAGCGTCGGAAGTCTTCGACGTGATGGAGAAGTTTGCCGAGTACGGCTTCAACCGCTCCCACTCGGCTGCCTACTCGGTAGTAGCGTA
Organism: uncultured Hymenobacter sp.; assembly: GCA_964243255.1. Classification (GTDB taxonomy): domain Bacteria; phylum Bacteroidota; class Bacteroidia; order Cytophagales; family Hymenobacteraceae; genus Hymenobacter. The sequence goes on along the minus strand of CAXTFI010000053.1, from coordinate 8,083 downwards.
TCAGACTGGTTACCTGAAGGCTAACTACCCGGCCGAGTACATGGCCGCCGTGCTCACCAACAACATGGGCGACATCAAGAAGGTGACGTTTTTCATCGAGGAAGCCCGCAAGCAGGGCGTGGCCGTGCTCGGCCCCGACGTGAACGAAAGCCTGCTGAAATTCAACGTGAACCAGGAGGGCGCCATCCGTTTTGGCATGGCCGCCGTGAAGGGCGCCGGCGAGCTGGCCGTGGAAAGCATGGTGGAAGAGCGTGAAAAAACCGGCCCGTACTCCGACATTTTCGACTTTGCCAAGCGCGTGAACCTGCGCACCGTGAACAAGAAAACCTTCGAAAGCCTGGCCCAGGCCGGCGCGTTCGACGATTTTGGCAAGCACCGCCGCCTCTACCTCGAAGCCCCGGCCGGCGACCAGAACCTCATCGAGAAGGCCATGAAGCTGGGCCAGCAGCACGCCGCCGCCAAGGAGAGCAGCCAGCACAGCCTGTTTGGCGCGTCGGCCTTTGGGGCGGTGGCCGCGCCGCTGCCCAAAATGCACGAAATGGAGCCCTGGAGCAAAACCGAGCAGCTGCGCCGCGAAAAAGAAGTGGTGGGCTTCTACCTCTCGGGCCACCCGCTCGACGCCTACCGCCTGGAAATCGACGCCTACTGCTCGTGCCCGCTCGAAAAGCTGGAGCTGCAAAAAGGCAAGGACGTGAACGTGGCCGGCCTGCTCACGGGCGTGGTGTTTCGCACCACCAAGAGCGGCCAGCCCATGGCCTCGTTCAACATTGAGGACTACGACTCCAGCCTCAACCTGGCGCTGTTTCGCGACGACTACACGCGCTTCAGCGCGCTTATTAACCCCAAAAACTACCCGCAGGAGCAGGTGCCGCCCATGTACATCCGGGGCAAGATGGAGCTGCGCTACGGCACCCAGGACCAGTGGGAGCTGAAAATAAAAACCATGGAGCCGCTGGCCCAGGTAGCCGACAAGCTCAGCAAAGGCGTGCGCGTGAAGCTGGACCTACGCACCGTGACGGGCCCCATGATTGACCGTTTGCAAGAGGCCATCGAACATTCGAAGGGCTCGAAGCGGTTGGAAATTCAGTTTGTGGAGCCCCACGAGCGGCTGGCGGTAGACATGTTTTCGCGGCGCTTTCAGATTGAGCCCAAGACGTTTATCGACAAGATGCGCGAGTTTGAGCTCGACGTTTGCTCGCTGATTTAGGCAGCGTGAGCGCAAGCTGAACTTTCCCGTGCCCGTGCTGTTTTACTCCCATTCCGCTACCTTGCAGCCGCGTTGGCCGTACACGCCGGACGTTTTTTCACTTAATAATCCTTAGCGTCATGGCGCATAAAGCAATTGAAATAACCGATGCCAACTTCGAGGAGATTATCAACTCGGACAAGCCGGTGCTCGTGGACTTCTGGGCCGAGTGGTGTGGCCCCTGCCGCATGGTGGGCCCGGTGGTAGAAGAGCTGGCCGGCGAATACGAAGGCAAAGTCATCGTAGGCAAGGTTGACGTAGACGCTAACCCCCAGACTTCCATGAAGTTCGGTATCCGCAGCATTCCTACGCTGCTGGTATTCAAGAACGGTCAGATTGTAGACAAGCAGGTAGGCGCCGTACCTAAGCACGTGCTGGCTCAGAAGCTGGAAGCTCAGGTTACTGCTTAGTTTCGAATTAACTAATTGGCAATGTGATTAGTAGCACTGCCAGACATTAAAAAGCCCCGCGCTAGTATTAGCGCGGGGCTTTTTAATGTCTGGCAGTTAAGTTATCTAGCGCGACCGCTTGTTTTGGCGCATACGCACCTGCGACTGGCGGTGCAGCCGCTGCATTTGGCGGCGATGCCGGTCGGGCGAGGCCTTCTCGCTGGCAGTAGCGGTGGAGGCGGCGGCCGTAGCGGCCTCGGCATAAAGCACGCCAGTGAGCACGAAGCCCAAAAGTAGTAGTTTTTTCATGAGGTGTGAATAGTTGGGTGTACAAATGAAGTAGTACTTACTCAAAGTTCCTAATCAAAGTTTCATGCGCAACATACCCTTAACCCTGTGCTCTCAGGTAGCAAAACCGCCTCATTGCCAGCAGAAGCTTACTGCCTAGCAGCTTACAAAAAAAGCCCCCACTGTTGCCAGTGGGGGCTTGCCAAGAAATAGCACTTTTTTTAGCGCACTTGGCCGTCGTGCTTTTGATTATAGATAGCGCGGCTGGCGCTGCGCTCATTGCCGCGAATGTCGCGGCGCTCGCCGCGGGTCACGACGCCATCGGCGCGGGCGGCCCGCTTCTCGGCCGTAATGCCTGCTTCGCGGCTGCGCATGCGGGCCGCTTCCCGGCGGTTTAGCTCGCCAGAGGCTACACCCTGGCGAATGCGGGCGCGCTGATTGCGCTGGTTGGCGTTGATAACGGGCGTTTGGGCCTGGGCAGCAAAAACGGTAGCGGCCAGCAGCACGCTGGCCGCAAAAGAGAGCACGGTATTTTTCATATTGGAAAGGGAATTGAGCACCAGAAACCTCACGTGAGACTTCCTGTGCGGGTTGGATGCGCGTGGGTACGAAAGGTTTACTGGCACCGGCTGGCAGCTTGTCGTTTTTGAGAGGAAAGCCCCTATATTTCGGCACAGTTACTGCCAGGTACGGCAGTGCTTTCTCTTACCTTTTATTCTTACGCTCCATGAAACGCTTTCTCGGTTTCCTCACCGCCCTGCTAGTAGCTGGCGGCCTTTCGGCCCAGGCCCAAACGGCTCCCGCGGCCAGCACTATGAGCAGTAGCTCCACCAAGATGACGACGACTAAAACGGCCCCGGCCAAAACGTCGCATACCACCACCACGACCTCCAAAACCGGTGTAATGGCCCCGGCGGCCACCACCACTACCACCAAAATGAAGGCCGACGGCTCACCCGACATGCGCTACAAGGCCAATAAGGTGACTAAGTCTACGACCACCCAAACCGGCCCCATGAAGGCCGACGGCACCGCCGACATGCGCTACAAGGCCAACAAAACCACTACCACCAAGGTAAAAATGTAATGCCGGGCTTAGCCCAGCGATGGAGTCCTTCCCGGCCAGTTCGGGAAGGACTTTTTTTGTGAGTCAGCCCACTTTTTCATTCCCTGCTTCCCATTTTTTTGATGCTACTAGTGCTTACTGTTTCTGTTTTTTACATCTTTTTGGGTGTGCTGGTCGGCTTTCTGTTGCTGCTATTGCTAGCCAAGTCGCTACTAGGCATCGTCGTCATCGGGGAGCTTGAAGTGGGTGTGGTGGCCAAAAAATTTGCCCGCACCAGCCTGGGGCCGGGTCGCCTCATTGCCCTGGAGGGCGAGGCGGGCTTGCAAGCCGACACGCTGGCGCCCGGCTGGCACTTCTTTTTGTGGCCCTGGCAGTTTGCCGTTACCAAGGAGCCGGTGAGCGTGGTGCCGCAGGGCGAAATCGGGCTGGTAGTGGCCAATGGCGGGGCTCCCATTCCGCCCAGCCACATGCTGGGGCGGGTAATTGATTGTGACGACTACCAGGATGCGCGCGCCTTTTTGACGAAGGGCGGCGAGAAGGGCCGGCAGCTGGGCATTCTTACGGCCGGCACGTATCGTATTAATACGGCGCTCTTTACGATTATCGCGCGCCGCAATGCCGAGTCGATGGGCATGAGCCCCGACGAGCTACTGGTGTACCGGGTGGTGCCCGATGCGGTGGGCATTGTAACGGCGCTCGATGGCATTCCCATTGAGCCGGGCGAGATTGCCGGGCCCGTCATCCCGGAGCACGACAATTTTCAGGATGCCCAGCGCTTTTTGCTGGCCGGGGGCCGGCGCGGCCTGCAAGAGCAGGTGCTGCTGAGCGGGGCCTGGAACCTGAACCCCTGGTTTTGCCGCGTCGAGCAAGTGCCCATGACGGAGATTCCGATTGGCCACGTGGGCGTGGTTATCTCCTTTGTGGGCCGCCCGGCGCAGGACGTGAGCGGGGTCGATTTCACCCACGGCAACCTGGTGGAGGTGGGCCACAAAGGCATCTGGGTAACGCCCCTCTACCCTGGCCGCCAGCCGCTCAACACCCGTATTATGCGCGTCGAGCTGGTGCCCACCACCAATATTGTGCTCAACTGGGCCACGCGCACCGAAGCCCACGGCTACGACAACTCCTTGAGCAGCATTACGGTGCGCTCGCGCGATGGCTTTTCGTTTAATCTCGACGTGGCCCAAATTATTCACGTGGGCGCGCTGGATGCCCCGCGCGTTATCTCGCGGGTGGGCTCGATGCAAAACCTGGTCGACCACGTGCTGGAGCCGATTGTAGGCAACTATTTTCGCAATAGCTCGCAGGAGTACACGGTGCTCGACTACCTCACCAACCGTGCCGAGCGCCAGCGCGAGGCGGCGGGCTTCATTCGCACCGCGCTAGCCACCTACAACGTGCAGGCCGTGGACACCCTCATCGGCGACATTGTGCCCCCGGCCCAGCTGATGACTACCCAAACCGACCGCAAGCTGGCTGAGGAGCAGCGCAAAACCTACGAAGTGCAGCAGGCCGCCCAAACCCAGCGCCAGGCCCTGGTGCGCGAAACCAGCATCGCCGACATTCAGAGTGAGCTGGTAAAGAGCGAGCAAGGCGTAAATATTGCCGAGCTAAACGCCAACTCCCAAGTGAAGAAAGTGCGCGGCGAGGCCGAAGCCGCCAAGCTGCGCGCCGGCGGCGAGGCCGAAAGCACCCGCCTGCGGGCCATTGCCGACTCGGAGGCCACCCGCCTGCGCGGCGTGGGCGAGGCCGAAGCCATCCGGGCCATTGGCCAGGCCAAGGCCGAATCGTACCAGGTAGGCGTAGCCAGCCTGGGCACCCGCGAGTTCACCGCCCTGCAGCTCATGCAAATAATCGGCGACCGCCAGGTGAAAATCACCCCCGATGTGCAAGCCAATAGCAGTGGAGCCAGCGCCGCCGCCGGCAGCGGGGGCTTGGTGGAGGCCCTGGTAGGCCTGCTGGTGCAGGGCCAGCGCCCACCGGCGGCCCCCGTAGCCCCAGCAGCGCCTGCTGCTAATAATCACGACCAGGCAGCTACTTCTGCAGAATCAGCTATCTAGCGCGGTTCTCAACTCAGCGTACAGGCTAAAGGGCTCTAACAGTTAGTTATTAAAAAAGGCCGGGGTTTGGGGCGCGTGAACATTAGCTATTCACGCGCCCAAACCCCGGCCTTTTTTAATAAGCTACCCGGCCACGGGCGGGGCTACCTCCTCCAGCTGCACGGCGCGGCTGAAGACTTCTTCCAGCGAAATCAGGGTTTCGGTGCGCTCCACGCCTTCTATTTGCTGCACCATGTCGTGCAGCACATTGCGCAGGTGCTGGGTATCGCGGCAGGCCAGCCGGGCAAACAGGTTGTAGCTGCCCGTAGTAAAGTGCACGCTGATAACTTCGGGGATGTCGCGTAGCTGCGCAATCACGCTGTCGCAGAAAGAGCTTTTCAGCAGGAAAATCCCCAGAAAGGCCTGAATACCGAACCCCGCCTTGGCCAGGTCGAGGTCGAGGGTGGCGCCGCGCACAATGCCCAATTCCTCCAGCCGCGCCATGCGGCTATGAATGGTGCCGCCCGACACGTGCAGCTGGCGGGCCACTTCGGAGTAGGACAGCTTGGCATCGTGCACCAGCAGGTTCAGGATGCGGCGGTCAATATCATCAAGTTCGTAGGTACGGGGCATCGGGCTTCGTAGTAAAGAGCCAAAATTACGCAAATCTGCATAATATTCGGCTTTTTTTGATGATTAGATAATTTTTGAGGCTTTTTTAAATAAAATTTGCAAACAACAACTTTTCTGCTTTACCTTTGACCTATCAAAACGCAAACGGCGTGGCGACCCCAACCTTGTAGTGTGGTGAAACTGGCAGACACGCCCTCCTATCTCGGGGGTGAAGGCAACTGGATAAAGCAGCCGCTCTTCGGAGCAGCTGCCTAACTACTTCATGGAGGTTCAAGTCCTTCCGCTACAGCTCCTTCGTAAGAGGCACCTTCCCGGCCGGGGAGGTGCCTCTTTTGCGTAACTGGCCCACCAAATGGCTGTAATCTAGCCTCCGCCGCCAACCCGCCCTGCCAGCGTGCGTACTTTTGCGTTACTTAGGCTACCCCGGCGGTTCGTATCGGTGGTAAGCCAGGCTCATGGGCTCACAACTACTCTTTACGCTTTTCCTGATTTTAATAAACGCCTTTTTCGTGGCGGCCGAGTTTTCCCTTATTCGGGTGCGGCTCTCGCAGCTCGAAATCAAGGCCAAAGAAGGCAGCCGCTTAGCCGGTCAGGCGCTCAGCGTGTTGCGCAAGCTTTACAGCTACCTCTCGGCCACGCAACTGGGCGTCACGCTCGCTTCGCTGCTGCTGGGTGCCGTGGGCGAAGAGCTGTTCACGGGCATCGTGCTCGATTTTTTACCCCGCCTGGGCCTGAAAATCAGCGCCGTAACGGCGCACAGCATTGCGGTTACGGTGGGGGTCATCATCCTCACGTTCATGCACGTGCTCTTTGGGGAGCTTTTTCCAAAGGCGCTCGCCATTCAGCGGCCCGAGGCGGTTAGCCTGGCGCTGGTGCTGCCGCTGCGCGCTTTTTATATCGCCACGCTGCCGCTCACGTGGTTTTTGTCGAAGGCCTCCAAGCTGCTGTTGGGGGCCGTGGGCATCAGCGATGTGCACGGCACCGAAGCCCACACCTCCGACGAGCTGCGCCTGCTCATCGACCAAAGTAAGGAGAGCGGAGAGATACAAGACTCTGAGCATGAGCTCATTGAGAACGTATTTCAGTTTAACGACCGCATGGTGAAGCAGATTATGGTGCCGCGCACCAAGCTCGCCGCCCTCGATGTGCACGCCCCTGAGGATAAAATCCTGGAAACGGTATTCAGCGAAGGCTACTCGCGGATGCCCGTGTTTGAGGGCAACATCGACAATATCGTAGGGGTGCTCTACGTCAAGGACTTGCTGCCCATCATCCGGCGGGGCGAGCCCCTGGAGCTGGCCCGCATCATGCGCCCGGCCTACTTCGTGCCCGAAACCAAGAAAATTAACCGTCTGCTGCGCCAGTTTCAGCGCAAGCACATTGTGATGGCGGTGGTGAGCGACGAGTTTGGCGGCGTATCGGGCATCGTCACCATCGAGGACATCATGGAGGAGCTGGTGGGCGAAATCCAGGACGAGTACGACAACGAGGTGCCGGTAGTGGAGAAAATCTCCGAAACCGAGTACCGCGTGAATACCTCCACGGCCATCCCGGATGCCAACGAATACCTCCCCTACCCCTTGCCCGAGGGCGACGACTATGAGAGCGTTGGTGGCCTGCTCAACGTGCTCTACGGCAACATCCCGGAAATTGGCGATGTGGCCGTGCTGGAGCCCTACGAGTTTCGCGTACTCAGCCGCACCGGCCGCGTGGTTGAAATGGTGCAGCTACGGGTAGTCAATGACCTTACGCCGCCCGAAGTAGACCCGATTGCAGCGTAAGGCCGCAAGGGCTTAGAGGCTCAAGCCGTAATCATCACTGGGGCAATCAGTTATGAGAACCAGCTGGCGTAGCGCTGATAATTAGCCGCCGTGCGGCGCAGGCCGGCAGCCTGCGCCTCGCTCACGGGCTTGATTTGGCGAGCGGGCACGCCGGCATAGAGGTAGCCGGGCTCACAGTGCGTGTTTTCGAGCACCACGGCCCCGGCCGCGATGAGGCAGCCGGTACCCACCACGGCGTGGTCCATTACGATGGCCCCCATGCCAATGAGCACGTCGTCCTCAATAGTGCAGCCGTGTACCAGCGCCCGGTGGCCAATGCTCACGCGCGAGCCAATGGTGAGGGCGGCCTGCTCAAAGGTGCAGTGCAGCACCGCGCCATCCTGAATGTTGGTTTCGTCGCCGATGCGGATGCTGTTAACGTCGCCCCGAATCACGGCCGTGAACCAGACCGTGCAGCCGCGCCCCAGCACCACATCGCCGACAATAGTGGCGTTATCGGCCAGAAAGCAATCGGCACCAATGACTGGTAAGATGCCGTGAACCGGGAGGATGAGAGCGGGCATAGGGATGTAGGGTAAGCTTTAGCTTTCCGTGTAAGCAACTGATGGACTGGGCAATACTACGTGACGGCAAGCTAAAGC
>CAXTFI010000052.1:0-26175 GCA_964243255.1 uncultured Hymenobacter sp. | reverse complement strand
GAGCACGAGCTGGTCGCGGTACAGCATCAGGTAGTAGTTGGCCGACCACTGCACCGCGCCCGTGGTGCGGCGCAGGCCCACTTCTACGTTGTGCAGCTTTTCGGCGGTGGGGCGGCGCGCGGTGGGCGTGTCGGTGTAATCGGTGCGGGTGGGCTCGCGCTGGGCCAGCGCGTAGGAGGCGTAGGCCGCCAGGCCATCCTGCACCTGGTACGTCAGGCCGCCCTTGGGATTCAGAAAGTTGAAGTTGATAGTCTGCTGGCTTTTGCCGCCGTTGGGGCTGCCATCGGGGGCCAGCAGCTCGTAGGCCACGTGCCGGTACTGCACGTCGCCGAAGGCCGATAGGCGTTCGCCCAGCGCCACGGTGGCGCGGGCGTAGGTGTTCACGTCGAGCTTATGGGCGTTGGGCTCCGAGGCGTAGGGCGTGCCAGTTTCGGGAATGTGGTTGCCGCGCTGCGCCCAGGTCAGCTCATCGAAGTGCTGGCCCCGGTAGCCCACCACCGCGCCGCCCAGCGTGGCCTCGGTGAAGAGGCCGCCGGCCGCCGGCCGCAGCTGCAAGGCATAGGTAGCGCCGTAGAGGTCGGTTTTGAGCCAGCGCCGCCGGATAACGTCGGTGGTCGTGAGCGTGTCGAAGCCACCGCCCGTGCGGGGCTGGTACACCGGGCCCGAAATGCCGTACTTGGCAAAGTCCTGGTTGGCCTTGTACTCCTCGTAGTAGCCGCCACCGCGCGTCCAGAAGGGCGTCACACTCAGGTTCAGCTTCGAAGTTAACTGCCTTGAAATCAAGAACTGATAATAATCCTGCTGGTAGTTGTCGGTCTGGTTTTTATAGGCCGGCAGGTGCTGGCCGGCGTCGGTGCCCGCCTCGTTGTAGCGCCGGTTTTTGGTGAGCAGCGAGTCGGCCAGGCCGTACCAGCTCTGGTAGGTGGTTTCGTAGCCCGTGATGAGGAGCGCGCGCAGCAGCGTTTTCTCATCGGAGTAGGTGCCGGCCAGGTACAGCGACTTCAGGCGCGACCAGCCCCGGTCGACGTAGCCCTCACTCTGCACCCGCGAGGCCCGCGCATCGAGCGTGAAGTGGCCGTTGAGGAGCCCGGTACCGGCGGCCACGGTCGTTTTCCAGGTGCCAAACGAGCCGGCCGAGTTGTTGATTTCGGCGTAGGCCTTCGGTCTTAACCCCAACGTTTCCACGTTCAGGCTGGCCCCAAATGCGCCCGCACCGTTGGTGCTCGGGCCGGCCCCGCGCTGCACCTGAATGCTTTGGATGGACGAAGCCAAATCGGGCAAATCGACGAAGAACACGCCGTGGCTCTCGGCCTCGTTCACCGGCACGCCGTTGAGTGTCACGTTGATGCGGGTGCCGTCGGTGCCCCGAATGCGCAGCGCGGTATAGCCCACGCCAGTGCCCGCGTCGGAGGTCGTGACCACGCTCGGCGTTTGGTCGAGCAGGTAGGGCAGGTCCTGGCCGAAGTTGCGGGCCTGCAGCTGCTCGCGGCTCACGTTTTGGTAGGTGGTGGCGGTGCGCTCGTTGGCGCGGGTGGCCGTGACCACGGCTTCGGGGGTGAGGTTGCGGGCCGTGCGCAGGGCCAGCGAACCCAGCTCCTGGGCCGCGGGCTGGCCTTGCAGCGGCTGGCTGATGGGTTCGAAGCCCACGAAGCGCACTTGCAGCGTGTGGGGACCGGCCCCCACGGCCGGCAGCCGAAAATTGCCACTGGCATCGGTGGTGGCCCCCACGGTGGGCTGGTCGACCAAAATGATGGTGGCGCCGGGCAGGGCCGCGCCGGTTTGGGCATCAGTTAGCTTGCCCGACACGGGGCCTTGCGCCCACGCCGGGGCGGCCAGCGCCAGTAGCGCCGTGCCCGTCAGTAAAATAGCTTTCAAAAGAGAAAGGAAATAGGTAGAACGCACCCGTGCCCCAGGGGTCGGCGCACAGGCGGAAACGTTCGCGGATTGTTTTTTCCCGACGCCAGCATTACCTGGTTCCGGTTCGATGGGTATCATCTCAGCCGCCCGGGTTTCCCCGGTCAGCACCCCTAAACATGCTGCAAAGATACAACGCGCGCGCGCCTCGACCGCCAAATAGAGCTGATTTGCTGGCTATCAGTTATCTTAGCAGTGGCGGCAACCGGCAGCGCGGACCGGGCTGCCCGCGTTGGCGGAGGCGGCAGCCACTCGTTATTTCGCGTACGTATCAGCTATCGGCTTTTTTGTTATGCACCAGCTTCTTTGCGCCGTTTTTATGCTGGCCCTGTTCACCTTTTTCCTGGTGTTGCCGAAGCGCCGTAGGGTGCCCCCGCCGCCCCCACCCTCCTCGGGCGGCGACGATGGCGGCGGCGAGCCCCAGGACCCCGGCCTGCCTGATATTGACCTGCCGCCCGGCATCTCGCGCCCCATCAACGACTGGGAGCCCGACTACAACCGGCGTAGACCGGTAGAAGTGTGATTTCAATGAGGAATTTGGAATCACCCAATCTCAATCGTATAGCTACTATCAAACGCTTGGCTGGGTGCCAGGGTCAGGATGCCTTCTTTGTCGCGCAGCTCCTGCGGCGGGCCCACGGGGCTAGCCACGCCCTGCCAGGGCTCGATGCACACGAACGCCGCGCCGGGGCCTTTGGTCCAGAGGCCGAGGTAGGGAGAGCCATCAAACTGCATCCGCACAAAGGGGCCGGCTTTGTCAGCTTTTTGCAGGGTGAGGCGGGTAAAATCGAAGTGGCTGAACACCAGCGCATCATCGGCAAATAGCTCGTAGCTAAGCGGTAGCACAGCCTGCTGGCTGAGCATGGGGGCCGTTTGGCCGCTACGCAGGCCGCTGGCCAGCAGCTGGCGCTGCAGCGTTACGGGGTGGTCGAAGTGGAAAGCGTAGTCGCCGAACTGCTCGCCCGCCTCAGGCTGTAGCGGGCACCTGAATGCCGGGTGCGCCCCGATGCTGAACAGCAAATCCTGATGCGCGGCGGCGGGATTGCGCACGTGCCAGCCCACGGTGAGCAGGCTGCCGCGCAGCTCGTAGCGCACGCGCAGCTCAAACTCAAATGGGTATGTCTGCTTGCTGGTGGCGCTGGCCATGAGCTGCAAAGTGAAGCTATGTTCTTTTTCCTCAATGACTTGGAACTCCTGGTCGCGGGCGAAGCCGTGCTGCGGCAGCTTATATCGCTCCCCATTATGCAGATAGGTGTCATCGGGCAGCTTGCCCACGATGGGAAACAGCAGCGGCGCGTGGCGGCCCCACTGCGCGGGGTCGGCCTGCCACAGGTATTCGCGGCCCGTAGCCAGGTTCGTGAAGCTGGTCAGTTCGGCCCCGTGCAGGGCAATTTCGACGCGGGCGGTGGCAGAAGTGAGCGTAGGCATAGAAGTGTGCGGTAAGCTTTAGCTGGCACCGCAGGGCCGTTTTCGGGTTAATACGATTTTACCTACGGCAAGCTAAAGCCTACCGCACACTTTCTACGGCGGCAATAGCCTGTACGAGCCGCTGGGCGGGCGGGCCGCTAATTTCGATGAAGGGCCAGCCGTGCTGCACTAGCTCGACCCGGTAAAGCGCGTAGAAATGCCAGCGCTGAGCCGGGTCCGGGTGTTCGCGCAGGGGGTCGGGCGCCCAGGGCAGGTCGGGAGCCAGTAGCAACGTGAGGGCGTAGCGCGGGCGCGCCAATTCGGCCAGCACCCAGGCGGGGCAGGTGCCAAAAGCGTTTTCGGCCCATATTTTTATGACCAGCAGGTCGGTATCGCAAAAGAGCAGCCGGGTGGCTTGGGCAGCGGCGGCGTCTTCGGCAGCGAGCTGGCCGCGGGCAATGGCTTCGAGGTCGGGCAGGGTGTAGGTTGGGCCATTTTCTTCCAGGTAGTGGCGGGCGTATTCGGGCACGTACACGGTGTCGTAGTGCGCGGCCAGCTGCGTCGCCAGCGTGCTTTTGCCCGCCGATTCGGGGCCGGTGAGGGAGATGCGCAGCATGACTAGGCCAGAATTTAAACCGCCCGCAGCTGGCTTCGCATATCGCGCCGCCACTCCCAGTACCCGTAGGCGGCCAGGCCCAGGTACAGCACGTAGAGCAGGCTGGTCGGGTATAAGTGCTTAACCCACAGAATGGGTACGTAAATAATATCCACCAAAATCCATAACCACCAGTTTTCCAGCCGCTTGCGCATCAGCAAAAACTGCGCGGCGACGCTCGTGCCCGTGGTAAAGCTGTCCCAGTACGGAAACGTCGAGTCGGTGTGGTGGCCCAAATAATAGCCCGAGCCCAGCGTGTAGGCCAGCACAAACGCGGCGGTGAGCGCCCATTCGGCCGTCGTTACGTGGGTCACGGCCAGCTCGGTCTGGCCGCGGCCGCCGTAGCGCCACTCGTACCAGCCGTAGGCGCTGAGCGCGATGAAGATGCCCTGCAAGCCGCTGTCGGAGTATAAGCCCTGCCGGTAGTAAATGAGCACGTAGAGCAGGCAGCTGACAATGGCCACCGGAAAATTCCAGAGCGACTCGCGGGCCGCCAGCCACACGCAGGCAAAGCCCGTGAGCACCGCCACCCACTCGAGGCCGGTGGTGGCGCGCACGGCGGCCAGGGTATCAGCCGGGAGGCCGGCAAGGGTAAACAATAACATGGCGCAGGCAGAAAAGCCGCGCAAGGTAGCCGGCCGGGGTACTTTTGCCCCATGCTGCCCGACCTTACCCCCGCCGCCCTGCACGCCCGCCTGGCCGCCGGCGAAGACCTTCAGCTCATCGACGTGCGCGAGGAAATGGAGTTTGACTACTGCCGCATTGCGGGCAGCGTGCTCATTCCGCTGGGCGACCTTGCGCGCCGCGCTGCCGAAATCCGGACTACCGGGCCGGTAGTGCTCATTTGCCACCACGGCGTGCGCTCGGCGCAGGCACTGGGCTACCTGCAGCATCGCCTGGGTCACCAAAATTTGCTTAACTTAAGAGGTGGCATCGACGCCTGGAGCCGCGAGGTAGACCCGAGTATAGCGGTGTATTAGTAGTGATTAATGGGTAATGATTAGTGGTTAATGGGGTGACTGCGAACGCAGCGCAGCCAAACAAGGAGCCCGCGCCCGGCTTGTTCTACCGAACGTTGCGCGCTGCCTACCCCCACCTGCCGCCCACGCAATCACCCCCATTAATCATTAATCATTAAAAAAATTAACCCTTAAAATGCTTCCCACCCTGCCCGACCGCCTGGCCCTGCGCGAGCGCCCCACCGACCGGCCGCTCATGCACCAGGAATGGGGCGACCTGCTGTTCATGCACTGGCCGGTGCCGGCCGAGCTCATTCAGGCGCAGCTGCCGGCGCGGCTGCAAGCTGATACCTACGACGGCCACGCCTGGCTGGCCGTGGTGCCCTTTCGGATGTGGAACGTGCGCAGCCGCGTGACGCCGCCGGTGCCCGGCGTGCGCGAGTTTCTGGAGCTCAACGTGCGCACCTACGTGCACCTCGATGGCGTGCCGGGCGTGTGGTTTTTCTCGCTCGATGCCAGCAACCCGCTGGCGGTGTGGGCAGCCCGCACATTTTTTCACCTGCCCTACTTTCGGGCGCGGCTCAGCCTCGACCGCCCCGCCCCCAACCAGCTGCGCTACACCGGCCACCGCGTGCACAACGGCGCGCCCGACGGCCACTTTGAGGCCACCTGGCAGCTGGGCGCGGCTTTGCCGCCCAGCGAGCCGGGCTCCCTGGCTTTTTTCCTTACTGAGCGCTACGCCCTGTACGCGGCCGGCGGCCAGGGTCCCGGCCGCGGCGAAAAGCTCTACCGGGGCCGCATCGCGCACCAGCCCTGGCCCCTGCGCGCCGCCGAGCTGCTGCACTACGACTCCGATTTAATCGAGGGCCACGGCCTGCCCACGCCGGTGGGCGCGCCGGTGCTGCACGCCGGCGGCCCGCTCAGCGTAGACCTGTGGCGCTTGCAGCGGGTGTAAGTTTTTGAATTGGGAATTAGGAATGAGGAATGAAGAATTGCTCAGCCGATAATTCCTCATTCCTCATTCCTCATTCCTAATTCCCAATTCAAAAAGTTGACCTACCCCGATTTACCCGTTGTAGCCGCTCTGCCCGAGTTGCTGGCAGCGTTGGAAACCAACGCCCGCGCCGTGCTCGAAGCGCCGCCCGGCGCGGGCAAAACCACCGTGGTACCGCTGGCCCTGCTGGCCGCCGCCTGGCGCCCCGCCCACCAAAAGATACTGGTGCTGGAGCCGCGCCAGCTGGCCGCCCGCGCCGCCGCTGCCCGCCTGGCCCAGCTGCTGGGCGAGCCCGTGGGCCGCACCGTGGGCTACCGCGTGCGGCTCGACAGCAAGGTATCGCAAGCCACTCGCATTGAAGTTATTACGGAAGGCATTCTCACCCGAATGCTGCAAGACGACCCGGCCCTGGAAGAGGTGGCCTGCGTGGTGTTCGACGAGTTTCACGAACGCAGCCTCAACGCCGACCTGGGCCTGGCCCTGGCCCTTGATGCCCAGGCCGTGCTGCGGCCCGAGCTGCGCATTGTGCTGATGTCGGCCACCTTGGAGGCGCAGCGGCTGGGGCAGTGGCTGCCCGCGCCGGTGGTGTCGTCGGCGGGCTTTTTGTTTCCGATTGACACGCACTACCTCGACCCGCGCCGGGCCGCGGCCCTGCCCAACCGGCCCGGCGAGCGGCTGGCCGCCCTGGTGCCGGCCCAGGTGCGGGCCGCGCTGGGGGCCCACCCCGAGGGCGACGTGCTGGTGTTCCTGCCCGGCGTGGCCGACTTGCAGCGCAGCGCCCGGGCCCTCAACGACTTGCCCGACCACATCGACCTGCACCTGCTGCACGGCGAGCTGCCGCTGGAAGTGCAGGACGCGGCCCTGCGCCCAGCGCGGGCCGGCCGGCGCAAGGTCATCCTGGCCACCAGCATTGCCGAAACCAGCCTCACCATCGAAGGCGTGCGGGTGGTGATTGACGGCGGCTTTGCGCGGGTGCCGCGCTTCGTGCCGCGCACCGGCTTCACCACCCTCGAAACCGTGCCCGTGGCCCGCGCCGCCGCCGACCAGCGCCGGGGCCGCGCCGGCCGCCTGGCCCCCGGCACCTGCTACCGCCTCTGGACGGAAGCCGAGCATCACAATTTACCCGCTCACCGCCCGCCCGAAATCCACACCGCCGACCTCAGCGGCCTGGTGCTGGAGCTGGCCCTATGGGGTGCCACCGACCCCGGCAGCCTGCGCTGGCTCGATGCCCCACCGGTCGCCGCCGTGGCCCAGGCGCGCGCCCTTTTGCTGCGCTTGGGCGCAGTGAAAGGGAATGAGGAATTTAGAATGAAGAATGAAGAATTAGTCTCAGCGGCAACCCTAGGCAGCCCCGACAACAATTTCTCATTCCTCATTCCAAATTCTAAATTAACCTCCACCCCCCACGGCCGGCAGCTGGCCAAGCTGGGCCTGCCGCCGCGCCTGGGGCACCTGGTGGTGCAGGGCGCCGCGCTGGGCCACGGCCCGGCCGCCGCCGCGCTGGCCGCTCTGCTGGCCGAGCGCGACCTGCTGCGCTGGGCTACGCCCACCGACCCGCGCCCCCTGCCGCCCGACCTGCGCCTGCGCCTCGAAGCGCTGGCCACCGGCCGCGCCCCGCTGCCCGGCCTGGCTCTGCACCACGCCACGCTGCAGCGCGTGCGCGACGTGGCCCGCCACCTGCAAAGCCGCCTGGGCCTGGCCAAGGAAACCTCAGCACTGCACCAGCTCACCAGCTCACCAGTGGGCTTGCTCACGGCCCTGGCCTACCCCGACCGCCTGGCCCAGCGCGAAGCGCCCGACCGCCTGCGCCTCGTAACCGGCCAGCGCGTGAGCCTGCGCACCGAGGATGTGGACCCGCAGGCGGAGTTTTTTGCCGTGGCCCACCTGGCGGGGGCGGCCGGCGCCCCCCGCGCCACCCTAGCCGCCCCGCTCGACCTGGCAGAGTTGGAACTAGCTTTCAGTGAGCACATTACCACCACGGAGGAAGTTCGCTTTGACCCCGCCACCCAGCGCGTAACGGGCCGCCGCGTGCGCCGCCTGGGTGCCCTGCTGCTGGCCGAAAGCGCCATCGGCCAGCCCAATGCCGACCTGGTAACCCAGGCCCTGCTGGGCTACTTGCAGGAGGCGGGCCTCGATAAGCTGAACTGGACGCCCGCCGCCCGCCAGCTACAGCAGCGGCTGGAGTTTCTGCAGATTTTTACCGCTAGCCAATCGTCAGGCTCCCCCTCTTTTTTGGAGAGGGGGCCGGGGGGTGAGGTACCCGCGTGGCCAGCCTTCGACGAAGCCGCCTTGCTGGCCGACCTGCCCACCTGGCTGGGCCCGCACCTGGCGGGCCTCAAGAGCCTCGACCAGGTGCAGCGCCTCGACCTGCTGGAGCCGCTGCTGGCCCGGCTGCCCGGCGGCTGGGCGCAGCGCCAGGAGCTGGACCGCCTCGCGCCCGCCGCCCTGGAAGTACCCAGCGGCTCGCACGTCACGCTCGACTACGCCGACCCCGCCGCGCCGGTGCTGGCCGTGAAGCTACAGGAGTTATTTGGCCTCACCGAAACGCCCACCGTGGCCGGCGACCGGGTGCCGCTGCTGCTGCACCTGCTGTCGCCGGGGGGCCGGCCGGCGCAGGTCACGCGCGACCTGCGTAGCTTCTGGGAAAAAGGGTATTTTGAGGTCCGCAAGGACCTCAAAGGTCGTTATCCCCGCCACCCCTGGCCCGACGAGCCTATGAAACACATACCAACTAAGCTCACCAAGAAACGGCTCGGAGCGTCCTAGAACTTACGGAGGCAGTACAAGAAGTTCAGACGAGGGTACAAGAATAGTTGCGTTGGTATTAAAATAATGTCAATGACTTCTACCCATTTGCCTCTATTAATCAGACAGTTAAGGCAGCAAAGTTTTAAAGAAAGGAGCTAATTCAGTTGCCAGCAGGGCGTGGTCTTCCACATTGGGGTGGCCATTGCAACCGCGGGCCTGCATGGGCTGGAAGAAATATACGGCTACCGGTTTGGCGCCTGGATAGGCGGCGTCGGTTTTAGTTTTGATGGCAGCCAAGCAGTTTTGCAGCGTGCTACGATTTTTGCCCGAAATCATGGGGCTGCTCAGCAAGGCGATGCGAGCCTGGGGATACTTCACTTTCACAAGCTGCACAAACTGCGCGTAGCTGCTCACAAACCGCGCGCTATCGAAGGGCAGGCGGGGCTTTTTGCCGTCGCCGTTGCTGAAGTCGTTGGTGCCCAGCGCGATGCTGACTACGGCGGGCGTGTAGGTGGCAAAGTTCCAGCGCTGCGAATTGGCCGCCTGAAAATCGACCTTCTCGTACACCTCCGGCATGGTGGGGCCGTCGCTGTTCCAGTTGCGGTAGGCCCCGATGCCGCTCACGCTGCTCAGCACAAAGTTGACCCGTAGGGCACGGGCCAGCCGGGGGCCGTAGGCCTGGTAGGCGTTGTGCTGGTCGTGGTACTCGCCGGTGCCGCAGGGCACCTCCGAAGGGTCGGCCGCCGCGCCGCACGTGATGCTGTTACCAATAAACTCGATGAGCGGGGCCGCCGCCGGGCGCAACGCCTTGATGTTGGTGGCGCTGATTTTTTGAATGGCAATAGCCCCGGTGTGCGCCTCGGTGGCCTTATAAATCCAGATGGTGTGCTTACCCGCCGTGGGGGCCGTGAGCACCAGCGGCGCGGCCGAGTTGCCCTCCACACGCAGGCGCTTTTGGTACGTGCCATCCAGCTCATACTGCAGGTAATTGTGCCCCTGGCCCGGCGGCAGCAAGGCAAAAATGCGGCACTCGCGACCCTCAAAGCTGAAGCCGAAGTGCGCCGCCGAGCTTATCAGCTCCAGCTGCTGCGCGCCGTTGAGCTGCGTGCGGCCCAGCGGCTGCAAAGCATTTGCGGGTAAAGTATCAGTGGTTTTGGTGGCCACGCGGGCGGGGGCGCAGCCCAGAGCCATGCCGCACGCGGCCAGCAAAAAGTAATGTTTAGGGGTTTTGATGACTAACATATTGTTTTGCTGTGTTTTAGCTGTCCGTTTTAGCACCTACGTATTTCAAATGTAGCGCCTGGCACCAGGCCGGCCCCGTGGCTCCGGCACCCAAAAGCTGCGCGCCAGCGGGCGCGCCGCCCGGCCGGGCGGCAAAAAACCAGCGCGGCCTAGAGGCGGCGGCAAACAATAGCGGCCCTTCCAGCGTCTTAGCCCCACTGTTTTCTCGTTTTTAATTTTTGTATCCATGACCAAGCATTGGTTTATTACCGGCGTGAGCACCGGCTTTGGCAAGCACCTGGCCGACTTGGCCCTCGCCCAAGGCGATAAAGTAGCCGCCACCTTCCGCCAGCCCACCCAGGCCGACGAATTCACCCAAAAAGCCGGCCCCAACGGCATTGGCCTGGTGGCCGACGTGGCCGATGAGGCTGCCGTGCAGCAGGCGGTAGGCGCCGCCATCGCGGCCCTCGGCCACCTCGATGTGGTGGTCAACAACGCCGGCTACGGCTCTATGGGCCCCATCGAAGAAGTGCCCGATGCCGAGGTGCAGCGCCAGTTCGACATCAACGTGTTTGGCCCGCTGCGGGTGCTGCGCGCCGTGCTGCCCCACCTGCGGGCGCGCAAGAGCGGCCACATCCTCAATATCACCAGCATTGGCGGCCTGCGCGCCTTCCCAGGGGTGGGCATCTACAACGGCTCCAAGTTTGCCCTCGAAGGCATTGGCGAAAGCCTTGCCGCGCAGGTGGGCCCGCTCGGCATTCACGTTACCAACGTGGAGCCCAGCGGCTTCCGCACCGACTGGGCCGGGCGCTCAGCCACGTTCACCGAGCCTGCCATTGCCGACTACCGCGCCACGGCTGGCAAGAATATGGCTGATATTCAAGGCTATAGTGGCCAGCAGCCCGGCGACCCCGAGCGCGCCGCCCAGGCCATGTTCGACCTTGTACGCATGGATAACCCGCCGCTGCACCTGCCCCTGGGCAAGGCTGCGGTGAAGGGCGCGCTCGCCAAGTTTGCCGACATTACCAAGGAAGTGGAGCAGTACGCCCACATCGGCAACGGGGCTGACTTTCCGAGCTAATACATTCGTAATAAGTAATTAAGCCACGCCTAAAGCACGTCCTGCTCATCTGGCGTCCGCTTGCCGAAGCATCTCGCTCGCCTCGTTGGATTACTCCCCCAACGGCGCGAGCGAGCTGCTTCGGCAAGCGGACGCCAGATGAGCAGGACGTGCTTTTTTCATCCAAATAGCCCAAGCCGCCCCAGCCCCGGCTGTACCTTCACGCTATGCTCACCGCTACCCCGCCCGCCCCCAACGACTTCATCGCCCAAAGCTGGCAGCACCTGCAAGACCTACTGTTTCACGATACCTGGGATGCCCGCCTGGGGCGCTACCGCTCGCCGTTTGTGTACCGCGGCATGCGCAGCTTTGGCTACACGCTCAGCACCAGCCTGCAGCGGCTGGGCGGCAATTACTCGGCCCTGGAGCACCACTTGCTGCGCAATTTTCGCAAGTACGCCCGTGACACCACCACCCCGCCCAGCGCCACCGTGTGGGACTGGCTGGCCCTGGCCCAGCACCACGGCCTGCCCACCCGCCTGCTCGACTGGACGTACTCGCCCTACGTGGCGCTGCACTTCGCCACCGACGACCTGCACGCCTACCACCAGGACGGTATCATCTGGGCCCTCAACTACGTGAAGGCCGCCGAGCACCTGCCCCCTACCCTGCGCGACGCGCTGGCCAGCGAGGGCTCCAACGTGTTCACCACCGAGCTATTGGCTCCCGCCGTGCCGAGCTTAGGCAGCCTGGGCAGCCTGCAGCCCGAGCCGTTTGTGCTCTTCCTGGAGCCGCCCTCGCTCGATGCGCGCATTGTGCACCAGTACGCGCTGTTTTCGCTCATGAGCACCCCCGAAGCCATGCTGCGCACCTGGCTAACCCAGCGCCCCGAGCTATACTTCCGCATCCGCATTCCGGCCAGCCTCAAGTGGGAAGTGCGCGACAAGCTCGACCAGGCCAACATCACCGAGCGCGTGCTTATGCCCGGCCTGGGCGGCCTCAGTAGCTGGCTGCACCGGCACTACTCCTCGGCCCAGGGCCGCCCCGCCACCGGCGAGGGGGCCGAGCTACCCGGCTAGTTTATTCCATTCGGTAGGCCAAGTTGTTCATTCAGCGAGAATACTTGCGCACTGAGCGATTGTTTTGGTGTTGGTACAGGAATTTACTGTTAATTTTGTATCGTAAATGTTAAGCAGTTGTTTATCCATCACTCAGGAAAAGCACTTCTTAACTGGCTCAGGCAGCGGCACTTTGTGCCGCGCTCGGGCTACCAGTATCGCGCCGGGCTTGCCCACGCAATAAGTTTGGTTTTCTTGTGGAAAAGGAACCTGTTGGAAAGGCTCGCCCCGTTTGGGACGAGTCTTTTTTTGTGCCTGGCTTTTCGAAGAAACAGCGACGCGGCTGGTAGAGCTACGTCGCTGTCACTGCAATTCGAGAGGCAGGCGGGGCTAGTAGCCCCGGACCGGGCCCCGGTCGTAATACCCACGTGGACCACGGGGGCCGCGGGGGCCACGCGGGCGCCGGTCATGTTCGTGCACCACGCAGGAGCTTAAGGCGAGGGCGCCTAGCACAACAAGTGGCAAAACGCGGCGGAGCAATAGCTTTAACATAAGGATAATTCGGTGAAGTGGGAGGGGCGGGTCAAGGCTCGTTGATGATTCTTAAACGCCATTGCCACGGGCGGCGTTGGCCGCCTGGTCGGGGTGTTCTGGTCCTCCATCGTGCTTTTGCACCGTATATTTGTCTGGCAATAAGGTTTTCTGCTCAAACCCCCTGTTGCTATGGCCGACCACGCCACCCCCAAAATCGCCTTCGAGGCCCTCACCTACGACGACGTACTGCTGCTGCCCGCTTACTCGGAGGTGCTCCCCCGCGACTGCGACCCCGGCACCCAGCTCACCCCCCGCATCCGGCTGCACCTGCCCCTCATCTCGGCCGCCATGGATACCGTGACGGAGGCCGACATGGCCATTGCGCTGGCCCAGGCCGGCGGCCTCGGCATTGTGCACAAGAACATGAGCATCCACAAGCAGGCCGAGCAGGTGCGCCGCGTCAAGCGCAGCGAGTCGGCTCTTATTCAGGACCCGTTTACGCTGCCGCCTACCGCCACCCTGGCCGATGCCCGCCAGCTGATGCGCAAGCACAATATCGGGGGCATTCCGGTGGTGGAGGCCAACCGCCGCCTGGTAGGCATTCTTACCAGCCGCGACCTGCGCTTTGAGAAAGATTTTAACGCCCCCGTCACCACCGTGATGGTGCCGCTCGACCGCCTCGTGACGGCCCCCGCCGGCATCGACCAGGCCGCCGCCGAAGATATGCTGCAAGACAGCAAAGTGGACAAGTTACCCCTCGTAGATGCCGATGGCCGCCTCACCGGCCTCATGACGTACAAGGACATTCGCAAGCGCCGCCGCTCGCCCCAGGCCAGCAAAGACGGCCAGGGCCGCCTGCGCGTGGGCGCCGCCGTGGGCGTCACGGCCGACCTGCTCCAGCGCGTGGCCGCCCTCGTGGAAGCCGGCGTTGATATCATCAGCATCGACACGGCCCACGGCCACAGCAAGGGCGTGCTCGACGCCGTGCGCCTGCTGAAGCAGGCCTACCCCAGCCTCGACATTATGGCGGGCAACGTGGCCACCGCCGCCGGCGCCCGCGCCCTGGCCGACGCCGGGGCCGAGGTAGTGAAGGTCGGCGTGGGGCCGGGCTCCATCTGCACCACCCGCATTATTGCCGGCATTGGGGTGCCGCAGCTCTCGGCGGTGCTGGAGGCTGCCCGCGGCGTGGCCGGCACCGGCGCCACCGTGGTGGCCGACGGGGGCATCAAGTTTTCGGGTGATATCGTGAAGGCACTGGCCGGCGGGGCCGCCGCCGTGATGGTGGGCTCGCTGCTGGCCGGCACTGAGGAGGCCCCCGGCGAGTTGATTATTTACGAGGGCCGCAAGTACAAGACCTACCGCGGCATGGGCTCGGTAGAGGCCATGGAAGATGGCTCGAAGGACCGCTACTTTCAGGATGCCGAGGACGACGTGAAGAAGCTCGTGCCCGAGGGCATTGTGGGCCGGGTGCCCTTTAAAGGCAGTGTGGCCGAAGTGCTGTACCAAATGGCGGGCGGCCTGCGCGCCGGCATGGGCTACGTAGGCGCCCCCGACCTGGCGGCGCTGCAAGCGGCGCAGTTTGTGCGCATCACCGGGGCCGGCCTGCGCGAGAGCCACCCCCACGATGTGCAGATTACCCGCGAATCGCCCAATTATTCGAGCCGCTAACCGGCACTAGGGCGGCTGGCCCTCAGGCGTACGCAACACTAGTTTGCTGTGTATGGCTGAGGGTCAGCTGTTTATAGGCAGCGCTCAACTACTAGGCCAGACCTGGCAAGCTTTTTCGTAGTTTTGCGGCTTGTCTTGGCTGGCCAGCTGGTAGGCGTTGGGGAAGGAGGCCGCGTCACTTTGTTTTTGCCTTCGATTACGATACTATGCCCACATTTCGCCGCGCGGTCTGGCTGTTGATACTGGCTGCGGGTTGCTGGCTGCTGCTGCTACTGGGCACGCTCAGCCAGGGCCACGCCGTACTTGGCTTGCCCGCCGACTGGCCCCGGTGGCTGCTGCTGCTGGCGCAGGGCGGCTTTGCGGCCAGCGTATTTCTCTACGCCCGCCTGCAGCCCAACCCCCTGCTTGGCCACGGGTTTTTACCGCTGCTGCGGCGCTTGTTCTGGCGCGGGCTGGTGCTCACGATGCTGCTGCTGAGCGTGCAAACCCTGGTCCGGCTAACCCTGGCGCGCACGCTGCCGCTGCCCGGCGACGCTACGGCCACCGTAGGCTACACCATCAGCCTGGCGCTTTTTATTATTCTGCTCGCCCAAACGCTCTACGTGTGGCGGGCGCTGGTGAGCTTTCGGGGCAGCGTGCGGCTGCAGCGCGAATGGACGGCATTTGAAGTCCTGCTGGCAGCCGCGCTCCTGTTTCAGCTATTTGTGTGGCACGCTCCCGATTACCTGCGGGTGGGCATGGTAACGGGGCTGGGCTTGTTTGGCGTGTACCTGAGCGGGCACCAGCGCTGGGTGGCCTACCTCAGCCAGGGCCAGAAAGCACAGGCTATTATGCTGCAAATGAGCATATTGGGCTTTCTAACCGTGTTCTTATTTTACCTGCGCGGGGCGCAGGTAAACCCCCTGCTGCTGGCCCCGCCCACGCAGCAGGCCTTTTTGGTGCTGACCTCCTTTTTTGCCGTTTTTTACGCCGTGGCGGGCCTGCTGGTCACGCTCTTCAACCTGCCCATTGCCGATGTGTACGAGCAGCGCCGGTCCGAAATCCTGAGCTTGCAGCAGCTCAGCCAGATTATCCAGCGCGGCCAAACGGCCCCGGAAATCTACCAGGCGCTCTTCACCTCGGCCGTGCAAACCATTCGGGCCGATGCTGCCTACCTCGATGCCCAGCTGCAGCCCACCGAGCTTATCAGCCACTTGCCGGCTCCGCTGCTGCACGAGCTAACGCCCGCCGACCGCACCATTATTCAGGCGCAGCTGGCCACGCTGGCCGCCGAAAATCAGAGCGAAGTCGTTAATAATGACTTGTTTCGCTCGCACCGCCTTACTGGCCTAAGCCAGCCCTACGGCTCCATGGCCCTGCTGCCCATGCGCAGCCTGGCCCACGACTACGGGGTGCTGGTGCTGCTCAAAAAGGAACAGGCCGGCTTCGACCCCGAAGACATAAGCATTCTGCACACCTTCACTACCCAAACCGTGCTGAGCCTCGAAAACCTGCAGCTGGCCCAGGAAGCGCGCGTGAGCCAGAGTGCCCAGGACGAGCTGCGCATTGCGGCGCTGGTGCAGGAGCGGCTCATTCCTAAGCACTTGCCTACCGATAACTGGTTTGAGATTGCTACCTACGCGCAGGCGGCCAAGGAAGTGGGCGGCGATTTTTACGACTTTCTGCACCTACCGGGCCAGCAGCTGGCGGTGCTCATCGGCGATGTGTCGGGCAAGGGCGTCACGGCCGCCTTCCACACCGCCCAGATGAAGGGCATCTTCCACGCCCTGATGCAGCCCAACCCCCTGGCCAAGAAGGACCGCGACCGCTACCCCGACCCCCACCGCTTTATGGTGCTGGCCAACGAGGCCCTCACCCATTGCCTGGAACGCTCCTCGTTTATCACGGCTTCCTTTTATCTTATTGATTATGAGGCAGGTGGCTTCAGCTTTGCCCGTGCCGGGCACTGCCACACGCTTTACTATCATTCTATTAAAGAGGAGGTTAGCTATTTTCAAAGTGAGGGCCTGGGTTTGGGCATCCTGCGCGACGCGAGCTACGGCCGCCACGTCAAAAACCAGTTTTGGGACTACAACCCCGGCGATGTGATGGTGATTTACACCGATGGCATCCCGGAGGCGCGCGACGGCGAGGGCAACGAGTACGGCGAAGACCGCCTGGCCCGGATGCTGAGCGAATCGTTTTACCAGTCGGCCGAGGAGATAAACCAGCACATTCGCCGCGATGTGCAGGAATTTAGCAAGGGCCTGCCACTGCACGACGACCAGACGCTGCTCGTTATCAAGTTTAAAGCCTCCCAACCCCAGGCCTAGCTACCCCGTATGGGGCCTATTATGAAAGTAACCGCTCAACCCGCCGACACCACCCTCACGCTCCTCCTCGATGGGGAGCTGGACGCTTCTTCGGCTGTCGTGCTCGATACCGAGCTCAACAAGCCCGAACTCCTTCAATACAAGAAAGTACTCATTGATTGCCAGAAGCTTAGCTACATTTCCTCAGCTGGCCTGGGCGTATTTATCTCCCACTTACAACGCCTGCAAGATTCTAAAGTAAAATTAGTTTTCTTTAATATGCAAGAAAAGGTTTTTAACGTGTTTGAGATACTGGGCCTCGATTCGCTGATGACCATAGTGCCCACCGAACAGGAAGCCCAAACCGCCTAATCCAGTAAGTGAGCAATTAAGGAAGTGTATAAATCGGCGACCACCCCCTTTACGCACTTCCTCAGTTGCTCACTTACTCCTACCCATGAAAGACCAGATACGCATCAGCTGCTCGCGCCAGAACCTTCAGCAGGTGCGCGACTTTGTGCGTGGTTTTTTGCTGGGTGCTCATCGTAGTGACTTGGTAGTCAACCAGGTAGTGCTGGCCGTGGATGAGGTAGTCGCCAACTTCATTATCCATGCCAACGGGGAAGATGCCAACCAGTTTCTGGACCTGCTGCTGGTGCTGGCCGACCACCACCTCGACATCGAGATTGAGGACCACGGCAGTACGCTGTTTTTGCCGCTGGGCAAGGTGGCCAACCCCGATTTGCGCGCCTATATTCAGCAGGGCCGCAAGGGCGGCATGGGCATGGCCCTGGTATCGCGCATCATGGACCAGGTGGAGTTTTTTGAGCGCAATTCGCACACCGTGTGCCATTTAAGCAAAACGCTGGCTTCGTAAGTCGACTATTCTCGGTATGGTACCCGCCGCGGGCGGATGGTCTGGCGGCCATCCGCTCGCGCTTTTAGGGGGCCTGTTCAAACTGCGTGAGTTGCCATAACCCCGCGCCTGCTCACGGCCCGCCGTCGCTCCTAGTCAGCTTCGGCGCGCAACCAGTCTTTTCTTCGTAAAATTGCACCAGCATTGTGCCTGAAGCGTTGCGTTTTGCCTCGCAACCTCAACCGGGCCGGTTCCCTCCTTTTCTCTATGCACTCCCGCCTTCCGTTGGCCGGTGCCGCTGCCGCCACGCTGCTCCAGCTGGCCGCCTGCCAAACCAGCAAGCCTACCACTGCCACTACTACCCCCGCCAGCTTGGCGCTGGCCACGGCCACCGGGGCCGCGCCGGTGGCCCCCGGCCCCGCCGTCGAAACGCTGGGTACCTTCCCGGTGCCGGCCCGCGAGTTTGCCTACGTGTATAAAAAGAACAACGGCACCGCGCCCGACTACGGCACCCGCGCCAGCGTAACGGACTACCTCACGCTTTACACCAACTTTCGCCTCAAGGTGCTCGATGCCGAAAAGCAGGGCCTCGATACCACCCAGGCCTTCCGGCGCGAGCTCGACGGCTACCGGCAGCAGCTGGCCCAGCCCTACCTCACCGAGAAGGGCGTAACCGACCAGCTGGTGCACGAAGCCTACGACCGCATGAGCCAGGAGGTCAACGCCTCGCACATCTTGGTGCGGGTAGCCCCCGATGCCGCCCCGGCCGACACGCTGGCCGCCTACCAAAAAGTAGTGGCCCTGCGCCAGCGCGTAACCGCCGGCGAAGACTTTGGCACCGTGGCCCGCGCCACCAGCGAAGACCCCTCGGCAGCCGAAAACGGCGGCAAGCTCGGCTATTTCACGGCCATGCAAATGGTGTATCCATTTGAGTCGGCCGCCTACCGCACGCCGGTGGGGCAGGTGAGCCAGCCCATCCGCACGCGCTTTGGCTACCATATTATTAAAGTGAACGACCGCCGGGCGGCGCAGGGCGAAATCAAGGTGGCCCACCTCATGGTGCGCGTCACGCCCCAGGCGCCCAAAGCCGACTCGGCCGCCGCGCACAAGAAAATCAACGAGCTGTATGCCCGCCTGCGCAAGGGCGAAAACTGGAGCAAGCTCGTGGCCCAGTTCTCGGAAGATGCCGGCTCGGCCCCCAACGGCGGCGAGCTGCCGCCCTTCGGCACTGGCCGCATGATTCCCTCGTTTGAGGAAGTGGCCTTTAAGCTGCAAAAGCCCGGCGATATCGCCGCTCCCGTGCAAACGCCCTACGGCTGGCACATTATCAAACTAATTGAAAAGCAGCCCCTTGCGCCTTTCGCAGCTATGGAACCCACGCTCAAAAGCAAGGTTGCCAAGGACTCGCGCTCGGAGCTGAATCGCGCCGCTTTCCTCAAGCGCGTGCGCCAGGAAGACCAGTTTGTGGAGATTCCGGCGGCCAAGCTGCTGGCGTTTGCCCAGGCCGATACCGCCCTGGTGAAAGGCCGCTACAAGTTCAACCCCGCCACCATGACGGCCAGCGGAGCTAAGGCCTCCAAAGCCACTAAAAAGGCCGGCGGCGACAAGCTGCCGCTGTTCACCATCATGGGCAAGCCCTACCCGGTGGCCGATTTTCTGACTTACGTGCAGCAAAACCAGCGCCCGCGCCCCACCGCGCAGCCCGCCTTTGCCATGCAGCAGCTCTACGACCAGTACGTGGACCAGAGCCTGACTGACTTCGAAAAAGCCAGCCTGCCCACCAAGTACGAAGACTACCGGATGCTGGTGCAGGAATACCGCGACGGCATTCTGCTCTTCCAATTGATGGATAGCAAAGTGTGGAGCAAAGCTATTGAAGACACGGCTGGCCTCAAAAAATTCTTCATGGCCAACCAGGCCAACTACCAGTTTGGGCAGCGGGTGCGGGGTGCGGTTGTTTCGGCTGCCTCACCGCAGCTGCGGGCCAAGGCCCTGCGCCAGCTGCCCGCCGGGCGCTACGCGGTAACGGGCAAGGCCGGCACGGCGCTGGTGCACTTCACGCTGGGCACCGCCACGCCAGCTAATGCGGGCGGCTCGGCCGTGCTCGACGACGTGGCCCGCCGCATGGCCCAGGACACAGCGCTTTCGGTGACCGTGGCCGGCCACATCCGCAAGGGCGAAAGCACCGCGCTGGCCCGCCAGCGCGCTACCGCCGCCATCGACTACCTGGCCAAAACCGGTAAGATTGAGCGCCGCCGCCTGGCGGCCGCCCCGGCCGGCTCCGTCACTACGGCCACCGGCGACACCCGCCTTGCCTTCTTCAGCAACTCGGCCAGCGCCCTCGAAGCCAGCCTTAACCAGCAAAATCCGCTGGCCGTGCAAATTCAGCAGCGCACGTTCCAGAAGGGTGACAACAAGGTGATGGATGACTACCTCACCCAGCCGGCCGGTACCTATACCGTGCAGCGCGACGGCCGCTACTACGCCATTGTGGTGCAGCAAGGCCTGGCCGCGGGCCCCAAAGCCCTGGGCGATGCCCGCGGCCAGGCCACCAGCGACTACCAGAACTTCCTCGAAAAGCAGTGGATTGAGCAGCTGCGTCAGCAATACCCGGTGCAGGTGAATGAGCCTGAAGTGAGTAAGCTCGTCACCAAATAAGTGGCTATCCCCGGCCGCCAGCCGAATTTTCTACCCGCTACTCAACGTTATTGCCGGGCGGGCGGCAACCCTCTACCCTCCTCCGTGCCTCTCTATTCTATGCAACGTATCTCCCGGCGCTTCGCCACTCTTTCCTTATTTGTGCTCGGGGCCTTGGTGGCGCTGCCGCATGCCAGCCACGCGCAGCTGGGCATCAGCCGCGCCACGGGCCAGCAGATACTCGACGGCATCATCGTGAAGGTCGACAACCAGATTGTGCTGCGCTCGGATGTCGAAAGCATTATGGCCCAGGAGCAGGCCCGCGCGCAGGGCAAGCCCCTGCCGCCCGACCTGCGCTGCAAAATACTGCAGAGCCTGGTACTCAATAAGTTGATGATTGCCCGCGCCGAAGTCGACTCCGTAACCGTGACCGACGCCCAGGTGAGCAGTGAGCTCGACCGCCGCATGAACTACTTCGTGCAGCAGGTGGGCTCTGAAAAGAAGCTGGAGGAAATGTACAACAAGCCGGTGCGCGTGCTCAAAGAAGACTTGCGCGGGCAGGTGCACGACCAGCTGGTGCAGCAAAAGATGCAGGAGCAGATTTCGGGCAAGGTAGCCGTGACGCCCCGCGAGGTGAAAGACTACTTCGATAAAGTGCCCAAGGACAGCATTCCCTACTTCTCCACCGAAGTAGAAGTGGGTCAGATTGTGATTCCGGCCCAAGTCAACGACAAGGCCAAGCAGGCAGCCATCGCGCAGCTCAACGACTTGCGGGGCCGCATTTTGGCCGGCGAAAGCTTTGAAACCCTGGCCAAGCAGTATTCGCAAGACCCCGGCTCGGGCGCGCAGGGCGGCTACCTGGGCTTCTTCAAAAAAGGCGAGCTGGTACCCGAGTACGAAGCCGCCTCACGCAAGCTGGAGCCCGGCCAGATGTCGCCGGTAGTGGAGTCGCAGTTTGGCTTTCACCTCATCCAATTCATTGAGCGTAAAGGTGATTCGTACTCGACGCGCCACATCCTGCTGAAGCCCGCCACCGGCACTGCCGACGCCAGCGTGGCCGCTACCAAGCTCACCCGCCTGCGCACTCAAATTTTGAAGGACAGCATTTCCTTCGCCAAAGCGGCCAAGGATTTCAGCACCGATAAGGCTTCCAGCGGCAACGGCGGCTTGCTCGCCAACCGCCAGGACGGCGGCTCGCGGATGCCCCTCGACAAGCTCGACCCGGCCATCTTCTTCATCATCGACACCATGAAGGTGGGCCACATTACCCCGCCCCTGCCCTACCGCACCGACGACGGCAAGGAAGCCATGCGTATCCTCTACCTCAAGAGCAACACCCCGCCCCACCAGGCCAACTTGCTCGACGACTACCAGAAAATATCGCAGGCGGCCCTCACTCAGAAGAAAAACCAGGCCCTGGATGCGTGGTATGAGAAAAACCGTAGCACTGTATACCTGGAGGTAGCTCCCGAATACACGCAGTGCAAAGTGCTCACGGCCAGCACTGAGCAGTAGCTTTAGTAGCAGCATAAAAATTAGAACGTCATGCTGAGCTTGCCAAAGCATCTCGCTCGCGCCAGTCGGGTTAGTAATCCAGCGGCGCGAGCGAGATGCTTCGGCAAGCTCAGCATGACGTTCTTCATTGTCCTATTGTCGTTCTTAGCCTAGCAAATGACTCCATTTCAAAACGATAAAGAAGCGGCCGATTCTTTAAAGCAAGTGTACCAGCAGCTGCGCCAGGAAATTGGTAAGGTCATCGTGGGGCAGGACGAGGTGGTGCGGCTCGTGCTCACGGCCGTATTTGCGCAGGGCCACTGCCTGCTGGTGGGCGTGCCCGGCCTGGCCAAAACGCTGCTCATCCAAACCATTGCCGACTCGCTTGACCTCTCGTTCAACCGCATCCAGTTCACCCCCGACCTGATGCCCAGCGACATTGTGGGCTCGGAGACGCTGACCCAGCAGCGCGAGTTTCAGTTTGTGAAGGGACCGATTTTCGCCAACATCATCCTGGCCGACGAAATCAACCGGACGCCGCCCAAAACCCAGGCCGCCCTGCTCGAAAGCATGCAGGAATACGCCGTGACGGTGGCCGGGCAACGCTACCAGCTGGCGCGCCCGTTTTTCGTGCTGGCTACCCAAAACCCCATCGAGCAGGAAGGCACCTACCCGTTGCCCGAGGCGCAGCTCGACCGCTTTATGTTCAATATTCAGCTGGGCTACCCCAGCTACGAGGAAGAGCTGAACATCGTCAAAAACACAACCTCTGACCGCAAGCCGGTAGTGAATAAGATTCTGCACTCGGCTGATATTCAAGCCTATCAGGCCCTGGTGCGCCGCGTGCCCGTGGCCGACAACGTAGTCGAATACGCCGTGAGCCTCGTGCACAAAACCCGGCCCGACACGGCCCGCACCGCCCCCCGCGCCCAGCAGCTGCTGGAGTGGGGCGCCGGCCCCCGCGCCAGCCAATACCTCATTGTGGCGGCCAAGTGCAACGCCCTGCTCATGGGTAAATACTCGCCCGATATTGAGGACGTGCGCGCCGTAGCTTTGCCCATCCTGCGCCACCGCTTGGTGCGCAACTTCAAGGCCGAAGCCGAAGGCATGACGGTAGAACAGATTGTAAAAGAACTACTTTAGACAGTTATCAGTCATCAATTATCAGTTATCAGCCTGTCTACCTGGGTGATTAACTACAATTGATAACTGATAACTGATAACTGATAACTGAAGAAATGGAAGCCCAAGAATACTATCAGCAGTTTGAGCGCAATGTGCGCATCGTACTCGATGCCCTGGCCGCCGGCCTCGACCTGCGCACTACGTCGCTCGAAACCAGCTTGCCCATTGAGGTGTACGTGCTGTGCGAGGTGCTAAACCAAGGGGCAGGCGAGCATTTCACGCTCACCGCCACCGGCGTGGCGCGCCTGGCCGAGTTTCAGCAGCAGTTTATGAAGCACGAAGACCAGACGCTGGCTGCCATGCAGCGCGTGCTGGCCGATAAGCACTCCATCATGCGCACGCCCGAAGGCCGCGTGTTTACCAAGGAAATGCTGATTCGCCGGCTGGAGTTCTTCAACGAAGCGGCCCGGCAGGTAAACGTGATGCGCACCCAGCAGGCCCTGGGCAGCCCCCGGCAGTACGCTTAGTTTAATTATGAATTGCGAATTAGGAGTTATGAATTAACCGAATTTATGTAAGCCAATTCACTGTCTTACATACGTTTACTGCATATAAACCGGCTAATTCATAACTCGTAATTCGCAATTCATAATTCCTCCAGCTATGGTTCTCGAAACTGACCGCCTACTCCTGCGCCCCTATGAGCCGGCCGACGCGGGGGCTTTCTTCACCTTGCTCGACCAAAGCAAAGAGCGCCTGCAAGCCTCGTTTCCCGACCGCCTGCGGGCCGTGCCTACCCTGGCCGCCGCGCCCGCCCAGCTCGCCTCCTTTGCCGACGACTGGCGCACCGGCCGTTTCTACGTACTGGGCATTTGGCTGCGCGAAACCCTTGATTACCTGGGCGATATCTGCCTGATGCCCCAGCGGCGCGGGCAGGCCGAAATTGGCTATTACCTGGCCGCTGAGGCCGAGGGCCACGGCTATGCCCGCGAGGCGCTGGCGGCCATGTGCCGGTTTGGCTTTGGGCGGCCAGTGGAGGCGCAGCGGCTGCTCATCCGCTGCTTTGCCGATAATACGCGGGCGCAGGCCGTGGCGCGGGCGCTGGGCTTCACCCTGCAACATCCCGAGCAACCCGAGGCGCCCGCCTGGTTTCGCTTCAACTTCTGGGAAAGCAAACCGCCCGCCGCCACCATCCTGCACTTTATGCGGCACTGGGCCGCTGGCGATTAGCGTGTGCGGTAAGCTTTAGCTTGCCGTTGTGGGTAACACACGGCAAGCTGAAGCTTACCGCACATCCCAACTTACTGCCCCACCCGCACGCGGCGGCCCACATTACCCAGCAGCCACTCCTGCCGAAAATTCAGGTACACGCCAAACGAGAAGTCGAGCAGTTGCTTATTAAAATCATACACCGGCTCCACGCGCACCGTCACGGCCGCCGCATCGGAGATGCGGAAGTCGCGCAGCAGGCGCACCAGCAGCAGCCGGCGCTCGGCATTGGTGTAGCCCGGCGTGCCGTAGCGCGAGGCAACGGACTGGTAATAATTGCCCCCCAGCGGCGCAAAAAACTTATTGCCCTGCCAGTAGCTCAGCATCACATCTACATAGCGCGTTTCGAGCGTGCCGTTGATATACAGCGCGTTACCACTTTGAAAAGGCAGCCGGTAATTAGCAAAGGAATGGTCATCGAAGAGTAAGCCATAGGCATTGAGTCGCACTGTTTGAAAGATACCCCCGTGCAGCGGCACTAGCGCCACTACGCCAGTTGCGTAATTAAGCAAGGTCTGGATGGGCTTGTGCAGCGTGTCAATTTGCCCACCCTCATGCCGGGCCATAAATTGCAGCGGGATAGACACTTGCACTTTACTATTGTCGCTCGTTATTCGAAAGCTGCTGCTAAGACCGCCGGCAATCTGCTCCTGATAAGTAACGCCCGCATATTCCTGCCGGAGCCAGTCAACCCATACGTCCAGCGCTACGCGCTTGGTATTCAAGCGGTACTGCAACCCTTCCTCCAACGGCTTTAGTATTACGCGCTCAAAATCAAAGAGCGGCTCGATATACCCGTGGTTAAGATTGGCTTTGATATTACCGAAAATGAACTGGCTGGAGCCGTGCGTCCAAGTGGCGCGGTAGGTGGGGCGCACTTGCCGTAGCTGCGGGGTACCAAAGTCTTTCCAGAGAAACACCCCGGCTTCGAGGCGCAGCTCTTTAGTCGGATAATAGACAAGCTGCGGGTTGAGCTGCGTGCCGAACAGCGTGTAGCCTTCTACAATATCGTTGAAATACTCGTTGTCTTTGAAGAATGTGAAGGCATTAAGAGAGATGCGTAGGTCGCCAGCGTTTGCTGTATACTTTAATTTTCGCTCTCTGTCGATGCGTTCGTTTTGCGCAGTAATTGAATCAGCTTGACTTCTAGTTGATACAGCTGCATCGGCTACTTGAACGTACCTTGAGGCACCAGGCTCCGGCGATGTAAACGCCCGGTTATCGAGCTGTGCCCAAGCTGGGCTAGCCATAACCAGCACTGCCCCAACGCTAACTAAAAATTTTAGAAATTTCCTCATAAATTTGCGCTTGCCCCGGCACAAAACCGGGGGCCGCTGCGTTACAAATGGCCACCGAAAAACAGAACGGTAGTTAGCCTAGTCGGCTGCTACCCTGTGCTGGTGTGACGAATCAAAATACCGTAGTTTTACAAACCTAAGTTTCTTTTCAACCCCCTCCCCCGTCCATGGCCTTAGCAACCAAAGCCGAAAAACCAGAAAAGGCCGAGAAAGCCGAAAAAAGCACCGGCGGCGACCCCATCGCCGAGAAGAAAAAGGCGCTCATGCTCACGCTGGAGAAGCTGGACAAAGCCTTCGGCAAAGGTACCGTGATGAAGCTCTCGGACCAGAAAGTGAACGACGTGCCGTCCATTAGCACGGGCTCGCTGTCACTGGATATTGCCCTGGGCATCGGTGGGCTGCCCCGCGGCCGCGTGGTCGAAATCTACGGCCCCGAGTCGAGCGGTAAGACGACCCTGACGATGCACGCCATCGCCGAAGCCCAAAAAGCGGGTGGCACGGCCGCTTTCATCGACGCCGAACACGCCTTTGACCCCACCTACGCCAAGAAGCTGGGCATTGATGTGGACAACCTCCTCATCGCGCAGCCCGATAACGGCGAGCAAGCCCTCGAAATCGCCGACCAGCTTATCAGCTCGGGCGCTATTGACATTATCGTGATTGACTCGGTGGCCGCCCTCGTACCGAAAGGTGAATTGGAAGGCGACATGGGCGACTCGAAAGTGGGCCTGCACGCCCGCCTCATGAGCCAGGCCCTGCGCAAGCTCACCGGCACGATTAACAAGACCAACTGCCTGTGCATCTTCATCAACCAACTGCGTGAGAAAATCGGCGTGATGTTCGGCTCGCCCGAAACCACGACCGGCGGCAACGCCCTCAAATTCTACGCTTCGGTGCGCCTCGACATCCGTCGTATCGGCCAAATCAAGGAAGACAAGGACAACGTGACCGGCAACCGCACCAAGGTGAAAGTGGTGAAAAACAAAG